>CAYNQC010000018.1:0-14080 GCA_964399235.1 uncultured Candidatus Bathyarchaeia archaeon
AAAGCCCAGAGAACCGCTATGCAATGCTTGCGATGTTAACCGACTATTCTATATATCATGGCAACCAAAGCATCGTTCAGGTGAACCAGCGTGATATTTGTCCACACAAGCATCCGAACAAGCAACATGAACAAGTCAATAGACTTCTACACCAAACTCATGGGCCTCAAACTCCTCGGCCGACGCGAAATCCCCCAAAACAACGCCGAAATCGCCTTCCTACAAGACCCCAAAGCCAAAGGCTCCACACTCGAACTCACATTTTACCGCAAACAAAAAGAATTCATACAAGCCGACTACGAAAACCGACTGTTCGACCATTTGGCATTCGAAGTTGAAAACATGCAAAAAACCATAGCAATAATACGCCAAAACAAAGTAACAATCACAGACGAACCATACACACTCGGCCCAGGCGGATCCACAATAGCATTCATAGAAGACCCAGACGGAACACTAATCGAACTCATAGAAAGAAAATAACCTACTCCAAAAAACCAGAACCCAACAACCCCACAACCCTCCGAGGACTAAAAACACTCAAAACCGCATGCCTAAGCAACCTACCAACCCCCGGAACAAGCCCCACCGCATCAGTCCCCAACTTACACACAACCACATGCTCAAACATCCCCAACGAATCAACACCAACCACATCACGACCAAACCCCGCAACTTTCACCGCAGCCTCAACCTCGCCTATAGAAGCTCCTAAAACCAACAACCTATCAAGCAACGAACGCGCCCAACCAACATACTGCCTCCGCTGCCGCTCCGACAACTCAACCTCAACACGCCGCACATCCAAATCCACGTTTACAACTCTAACGTGCAAAGGCAAACGTTCACAAAAACCAAAAACCTCAACAAACTTCCCCAACGCAATCTTCCGACCATCACAAAGCTGCGCCTGCAACCTCTGCAAAGGAATCGCTACATCCACATCCATCGGCGACGCGATGCCTAAATCAACCTTAAGCTCATCCTTCGCCTTGAACGGACCAACCAAAAACCCCTTGAAACTGGAAAACCTGGCAATATCATCCAGCGTCGAAGGACAAAACCCAACGTTGTCCGACAGATACTTCAAGGCAACTTTCTCATCTTCCCCGGAAACCGACACTTCAACCCAACCGCGTTGCGTGGTCGTGAGGCCACTAATGCTGGCGTTTAATCCTTCCAGCATGGCCTTAAGGTTTCTTTCAACCTGCCGCAACTGATGATGATCGTAAATCTTCGTCTGCAAAATCACGGAAGACAATCACAGTCGCCAACCAAACTCAACATTTCCTCATGCAACCTCCAAATCCTCTCAATAGTAGCCGACGGTAGCTCCTGCGAAAACTTGTCAATAGTCTTCTCAATCGGAACACGCCGCGAACCCTCAATCAACTTATCAGCATAGCACACGATCTTCTCCTCAAGCGTCTGAGGAACATAAACATCCCTAGGCCACCCAAGCTTCTTGGCGTCCCGCGCAGTTATCCCGCCGCCAACATGCTTCCTAATGATCGAAACCACAGACTTCGGCAAACCCAAAGTTTCAGCAATCTCCGCCCCGACAACAGCGTGATGAACACTATGTGTCTTACCCCGCCCGATATCATGCAGCAAGCCCCCGATCTCAACAAGCTCCACGTTAACAGGGTATCCTCTTGTCCTCGCTGCTTCCGCGATTTCAGAAGCAAGCTCAGAAACCGCCTCACCATGCCTTATAACATTCAGCTTACAACCGCTCTGCCTCAGAAAATGCAAAGCCTGCTCTCTAGTCGGGAGCCGTTCACTCACCAAGCTCCTTCCTCAGAACCTCGACTTTCTTCCCCAACGCCTCAAGAATCCTGTCATTATCATAATGCATCAAAGGCTTCCCACACGTCGGACACTTGAAAACCAGCTCCACTGCGTCTTCAAACGGAATCCGCTTGCACCCAGGCGTATAACAGTAATAGAAATCATGATTCTTCTCAAACTCAAGACGAATATTCAACTTCTCCAGCACTCGCCGCTTCTGACTCTGAATAAACCCCTCCAACTGATCCGCCTGCAACCGCCAGTGAAAAATAAACCAACCAGTCTTCGGATCCCGCGTCCGCCTCAAACTAACAAGGGAATGATCATAAAGCTTGTAAAGAATCTTCCGAACCGAATTCAACCTGATACCTGTCTTAGTCGCAATCTCGTCATCCGTAGTCTCCGCTGCATTCTTGAGGATGTCAATGAGCTTAACGGCATCCTCCTCACCTAAAGCCTGCGCAACCCTAGACAACGTCGCATCATCAATATTCGACAACATCGTCGTATCCTTGCTTCTCCTTTTCGGCAACTGATCCTTACACTATACATACTACACGATTCAAATTTAAATCTCTTTACGAAAAAGAAGCCAAATCCAACATCATCTGTCCGTAATAATCCTCTTTCCCCTCGGTTGCGGCTCAATTCTGACCTGCGCATTCTCAAAAGATCTCCCCAACTCCTTACCATCAAAGAAACGATCCAGAAAAACCGCAACACTTGCACATTCCGAATGAGGCTGATTACCAATCGCCACATTGAAATCTGACACATCCTCCGAAAAGAACTCACCCGGCACCTTCTGACTTCCCACTATCACCAACACATCTTTCCCCGAGGCCTTGACCCTTTCCAATACGCCACTAGTTTCAACGTTTTCTCCATAGGCCGTCAAATGGACAACTAACCCTTCTTTCGCTTTCCATTCACGAACAACTCGTTTCCACGGCATGCCCATCTTGAAAAAGAACCTGCCACCCCAATCTCTACAGATTTTTTCGATTGACTCCTTGATTTTAACATCTTCCACTTCTGACAAGATGATTCCAGCCGCTCCTAAAGCCCTGGCAGCCAATGCCACATGCGTAGTTAATCTTGCATCTCTCTGCGGTCTATGCCCCCACCTTAGAACAACAACTCTGGGGATTTTACGTCGCCTCCTAGGCTCTTTCCAGCTTGCTGTTGAATTCTTTCTCCACGCGATTTCTCACTCTCTCGGCAAACGATGGGTCTGCTTCAAACACAACTCGCACAGAATCTGCACCGTAATCCGCCGTCTGGACATCTGCGTTCTTGAAGAGCCAAGCCATAAAGGACATAATGTCTTTGGTAACTGGAACCGTGAACGATGCCCGGACATAGTTGCCTAATTCTTTTACTATTTCCTTTTTCAACTCTTCGACGTTCGTGCAGTCCAATGCTGAAATAGGCACCAAAGTCGTAACCTTGTCCTTCAAACTTCCCATTTTCCGACGGATCTCTTCCTCGGAGATCAAGTCGATCTTGTTCAAAACCGTAATAGTCCGTATCCCTGCAGCCCCAATGTGCTCAATCGTCTCCAAACAAGTTGAAAGCTTCTTCTCAATAACATAATCGGTCTCGCTCGCGTCAACCATCAACAAAATGAGATCCGAGAAAATCGTTTCCTCAAGAGTCGAACGGAAAGCTTCCATCAACGTCAGCGGCAACCGATCTATGAAACCAACAGTATCTGTCAAAAGGAACTTCTTCTTCGAAAACGTTACAAGTCGAGTCGTCGTTGACAATGTTGTGAACAACGCCGTGTCAACAGGAACTGCTTCCTCCGCCAGAGCATTAAACAGAGAACTCTTTCCAGCCTTAGTGTATCCAGCAAGAGAAATAGATGCAAACCCGAGTTCAGTCCTCCTCTCCCTATGCAGAAAACGTTTGGCCCTGATTTTCTTCAACTTCCTACGAATTGCATGAACTTCCCTCTTCACACTTTCATAATAAACGTCAACTTCATAGGCCCCCAGCCCCATGAACCCAGGTTGTTCTCCCCTCTTTGCCAACCTCACTCTCTCTTTCGCCTGTGCAAGATCATACTGCAACTTAGCCAACTGAATCTGAAGATGCGCCTCTGCAGTAGTTGCTCGCCTAGTAAAAATCTCCAAAATAAGCTGAAAACGATCAATCGCCTCCACGTTGGTAGCTTTGGCAAGGTTATAGGATTGGATAGGCTTCAAAAGATTGTCGAAAATGACCTTTTCAGCACCAGTCTTCTTCACAATCTCTGCAAGTTCCTCAACTTTTCCAGCTCCAATCTGGTAACGAGCATCACGCTCTCTGACCTGCTCCATCCTGCCGACAACTTCGTAACCTCCCGCCTCTGCGAGATTTTCAAGCTCGTCAAGAGTCAACGGTTCGGCTCGTTCTCGACGCTGCACTATGACTGCTCTCGTCCAGATATCTCCTTCTCTTCTCCCTTTTTTCCCAACTGAATCAGGTCTCCAAGAGTCAGCTCGCGACCTGACTTCTTGGACACTTTTGACTGGGGAACCTTTTCCTCCTTTGCGGACATAATGAGTTTGACCTTCAACGCATGCTCCAGTGTCGCTGTGAGTTTGTCATCAGGCGTCATCTTGCCCGTTTCGATCTTTCTAAGGAGCGAAACTTTTTCATTTATCTTCTTTCCCAGTTCTTCATGGGAAAACCCAAGTTTTTCTCTTGCCTTCCTCACTTTTGTCCCGAAATCCTCCACCAGTTCAAGGCTTGTATCAACCGGCGGTGGTTGAGGTTTCGTTCGCACTTTGAAAGTCACAGGAGTTGCTCTGGGGGTTGAAAGAACAGGTTTTGGCTTGGGTTGGTCATAACAGATTTTGCCATGCCTTGCACATTCACTGCAGACTGTCAGCCTTGCGCCTTCAATTAATACATTGAACGGTTTTCCATTGATTCTGCATCCGCACACTTCGCATCGCAAATGCCTGCACCCAGACTGCTTTTAATATTAAGGTCGTCTTTATAGTTGTCGAACAAAGCTGCAAGCTGTTACTGGTGCTTGTATTTGGATGAAGATTTGAGACGGATAAGAGCGGCCGCTGACTACCAGTTTGGCAAAGGCGTCGGGACGAAACTTTTCCCAGAAAAAGTGAAGATTTCATTTTCAAGGAGAACGGGCAGAATCCGTTATATCTACCTCGATGGGAAAAGGCTCGCCACCATGCGTCCAACGGATGGTTACTTTTCTCTGAGCATAACCGCTGCAGATCATATCGCTAAGAAAGCCAGGTCTGCAGAATGCTTTGTGACTGTTCGAGACGACGTTTCGAAGTTCATTGCCGAAGGTAGCGATGTGTTCGCTACGCATGTCGTTAAGGCTGATGCTGGCATTCGAGGCAAAGACGAGGTAATCGTGATTGACAGCAAAGGCAGAGTCCTGGCCGTTGGACGCGCACAATTGTCTGGTGAAGAAATGACAGCTTTCAAACGTGGAGTTGCGGTCAAAGTGAGACATGGTTGTGCAGATGAAGGTTAAGTATATGAGTCTTGAATAATACAAACAATCAGGTGAAGGTGATCTCATGCAGAAACGCGTGAATCCTCGTGAAGCAAAACGAATGATGCAACGCATGGGTATGAGCATGGACTCCGTTGCCGATGTTGAAAATGTTGTCATCAAAACAAGCAACAAAGAAATCACCATTGAAGCTCCTGAAGTGGCAATACTCGAAATGCAGGGCCAGAAGATCTTCCAGATCACTGGCGGAAAAATAACCGAAAAAGCAGCCGAGCGTAAACCCTCAGGAATAGCTGAAGAAGACGTAAAACTAGTTGCTGACCAGACTGGCAAGAGTATGGAAGAAGCTCGAAAAGCCCTAGAAGAAAGCGGAGGAGACCTAGCAAAAGCAATTCTCCTACTTCAATCAAAATTCTAGCCTCTTGTTTTCCTAAATTGGAACAGATATGCGACACGCTCGAGGCGGTAGCACAGCGTGAGACCAAAAGCAATCGTCGAAGAAGAAAAGATTGAAGAAACAATAAAGAAAATACCCCAAGAATCTTTAACCGTGCTTGATTTCATGCAGAATTTCAAGAAAATGTACCCGAAAAACTGGAAAATGCTCGTCGGAAAATTTGGACTTTTCGGCAGCAAAAGAAGATACGCAGTGTCAACATACTTGTCAAACAAACTTGGCGTGTACTCACAGAAACCCCACTCAATTCTGGTGCCATTCACAAGATATAGCCAGGGCAAATTTCAGAACTATCGCAAAATAACTTCAGAAGAGAGAGCTGTTTTCGGGAGCCCATGGATAGCAGTCTTCGGCAAGAGACGCGGATAAGGGAGGTTAGTTTTCATTACAAAGACAACGAATACCGTTCTATCGGTTTTAAGTAAGCCAGATTCTCTCTAATATGTTAGGCGAGGTTTGATAAGCGCATGTTCGACCTTGTTTCTGTGGGACACTTCTCTATAGATTCAATTTTGCTTCCACATCGCAAAACTCCTTTCGTGGTTCTGGGCGGATCCGTGGCCTATGTCTCTCTTGCGGCCAGGCGGCTGGATGCTCGAGTTTCCGTCATCTCAAAGGTCGGCAACGATTTCCCCGAGGCTTACAAGTGGTGGCTCGAACAGGAAGGAGTCGACCTGTCGAATGTGACAACAGTCGCGAACACCAAAACCACGCGATTTGAATTAAAATACACAGATGACTTCGCCGATCGCAAACTGAGATCTGAATCTAGAATGACGCCCATCACTGCGGAAGAGGTTCAGCATCCGCCAAAAGCCGTGGCTGTCCATGTCGGGCCAATCGCTGGAGAGGTAACCATCGAACTCGTCGAGAAACTACGGAGTTGCTGTAAGTTTATGTCTCTTGATCCGCAAGGGCTAGTTCGACGTTTTGATGAAGAAGGAAAGGCCACACTTGGCCCCTTGGTGGACAAGCGAGTGCTTAGGTACGTCGACATTTTCAAGTCCTCCCTAGTTGAAATCCAAACAATAACCGGAGTCACAGAACTGAATGAGGCAGTGAAGACTGTTCATGACTGTGGTGTGAACATCGTAATAGTCACTTTAGGCGCGGATGGCGCCGCAGTCTCGGTTGAAGGCACGATCCATAACGTTCCCGCCTTCAAGTCTGAGAGAATCGTTGATCCGACAGGCGCTGGTGATGCCTTCATGGGCGGTTTCCTAGCGGAATATACGCGTGGTGAAGATTGTTCTTGGTGTTCATGCGTGGGCGCCGCAGTTGCCTCGCTCGTTGTTGAAGGCGTTGGTCCGACGTTTTTTGGAGACAAAGAGGAAATCAACCGAAGGGCACAGTTGCTGTATGAAAAAGGAATTAAGTAATGAAGTGTATCTTACTGAACCGTAGGTTTAGGAGAGGCATCTAATTTGGGACGTATTGACAAAGGCGTAAAATGTAACGTATCAGGTTGCAGTCAAGAGGCCGTGCGGTCACTTTCAGCTGAAAAGGTGAAAAAGGCTGGCCTGAGAGTGACGGATGACAGACGCGCCTACCTGTGCAGAGAGCATTATAAAGAGTACAAGAAGAGAACGAAGAAAGACAAGCAGCTTGAAAAGTGGCGATTCAGCGCCTAAACCGAAGAGGCTGGGACTCATGCGAATATTACAGTTACACTCGAACTTCATCGTCTACAAACCCGTTCAAAAAGAGATTGCTTTAGCCGAACATGCCGAAAAAAAAGAAACGCGCCTTGAAGAGCTAGTTGTGTTGTTCACAGCGGTTGAAGAGGGAGACAACGCAAGAGTCGCGGAAAAAGCCATCGATGAGGTTCAAGGATTCCTCGAGAAGCTAGGCGTTAACCGCATTCTCATCTACCCCTATGCCCACTTGAGCAGCAAACTGGCCAAACCAGCAGGGGCGCTGGAAACTGTCAAAGCCATGGAATCATATGCTTCAAAGAAAGGCATCGAAACGTTCCGGGCACCTTTTGGCTGGAACAAACAGTTTACGATCTCAATTAAGGGACACCCTCTTGCAGAGCAATCCCGAGTGATATGGCCTGAGGAAGCTAAGGAGAAAGAAGAAGAAAAGATATCAGAAGCTGTGAAAGCCGAAGAAAAATTGAAGTCATCTTGGCATGTCCTTCAACCTGACGGGAAAATGGTGCTCGCCGAAGAATTCAACTTCAAAGATCATAAAGACCTTGAAAAGTTCGCAAGGTACGAGATATCGAAGGTAAGAGCCAGTCAGCAAATGCCGCCACACGTTCAGTTGATGAAGAAACTGGAAATCTGTGATTACGAACCTGGAAGCGACCCGGGAAACCTGCGTTGGTATCCTAAGGGTCGTCTTATCAAAGCCCTGCTTGAACAGTTTGTCAGTACTAAAATGAGCGAGTACGGTGCTATGGAAGTCGAGACGCCGGTAATGTACGACTTTCAACACCCAAGCTTGGCTGATTACTTGAATCGTTTTCCGGCGAGACAGTATGTGCTGAAGTCAGAGGACAAAGAACTGTTTCTGCGTTTCGCCGCATGTTTTGGCCAATTCCTAATTGTTCATGACGCGCAATTCTCATACAAGGACATGCCTATGAAGGTTTACGAACTGACCCGCTACAGCTTCAGGAAAGAGAAAAGCGGCGAAGTCGTAGGACTCAGAAGACTTAGAGCTTTCAGCATGCCTGACTGCCATGCTTTCTGCACGAACTTGGAGCAGGCTAAGGACGAATTCCTGAAAAGGTTCAAAATGTGCTCGAAGATTCTGAGTGAGATAGGTCTGAACAAGGATGAATACGAAGTTGGAATACGCTTCACGAAAGACTTCTATGAAGAAAACAAAAAGTTCATCACGTCTCTGGCGAAGACTTTCGGAAAACCCATGCTTGCTGAAGTGTGGAACGAACGGTTCTTCTACTTCGTGTTGAAATGGGACATCAACTATGTGGATAACCAGGACAAGGCCGCAGCTCTTTCGACAGATCAGCTTGACGTTGAGAATGCTGAGAGATATGGCATCTACTATGTTGACGAGAAGGGTGAAAAGAAGCTGCCGCTGATTCTCCACTGCTCCCCAAGCGGGGCGATTGAAAGGGTTGTATATGCACTGTTGGAAAGAGCTTACAAAGCTCAAAAGAGCGGCAAAGTGCCTATGCTCCCTGTTTGGCTGTCGCCGACGCAAGTTCGTCTTATACCAGTATCCAGCAGTTACCTAAAGGATGTTGAAAAAAATGCTGAAATAATGGAAGGCTGCCGAATTCGAGTAGACATTGACGACCGGCCGATGACTTTGCAGAAGAAAGTACGTGACGCCGAAATGGAATGGATTCCGTACATAATCGTCGTTGGCCAGAAAGAAATTGATTCTGGTTTGCTGCCCGTCAGAGACAGATCCACTAGAGAAATGCGCAAGTTGAAGCTGAAGGATCTGACGTCGGAGTGTCAAGAGATTCTTGGGGACAAACCATTCAGGCCGTTGCCACTGCCGAAGTACCTTTCGAAGAGACCACAGTTTTATGGCTGATTACGTTGATAGGCGTAGGTTCGGTCCAAAAGATATATGAAACCTTGATCTGATAGACTAAACTCTGCTGCTCGGGGGACGGAATATTGGACGAATTGCAGGTATACATAGACAGGAAATTCTTTCCGAAGTCTGAAGCGAAGGTCTCGGTCTTTGATCATGGTCTGCTTTATGGCGACGGCATATTCGAGGGAATTCGAGCCTACGAAGGCGTTGTCTTCAGACTCAAAGAGCACATCGACAGACTTTACAAGTCGGCTCACATGATTATGCTAGAGATTCCAATTGCCAAAGAAGAGATGATTCATGCAACGCTGGAAACTCTGCGGAAGAACAAAATGAGAGACGCTTACATTCGCCTCGTCGTTACTCGCGGAACGGGCGACCTTGGATTGAACCCCAAAAAATGTCCCAGACCGACGATAATAATCATTACTGACACGATCTCACTGCACATGGCCGGCGGCAAAGAGACCGGCATTGCCGCGATGATTTCATGGGTAAAACGTGATCCTGTCGATGCGACGTCGCATGAAATCAAGTCCCTCAATTATCTGAACAGCATTCTGGCGAAGATTGAAGCGAACATCGCCGGTGTTGATGAGGCGATATGCCTAGACAAGAATGGTTTTGTGTGCGAAGGTGTGGCTGAGAACATATTCATAGTTAGAAAAGGGAAATTGTATACGCCGCCCACTTGCACGGGTGCCTTGCATGGAATAACGGCTGAGTGTGTGTCTGACTTGGCCAGAAGATTGGGGTACGAAGTCAACGAGAAAAACATCACGCCTTTCGAACTTTTCAATGCAGATGAGGTTTTCTTCACTGGAACGGCAGCAGAAATCATACCAGTCAGAGAGATAAACAAGAGGCAGATAAACGACGGGAAGCCGGGTCCAATCGCAAGAAGACTGATGGCCGAGTTCGCAAAGGTTGTGCGCGATCCGAAGGAAGGAGTGCTCATCTGACGGCACTTGACAGGTTTTCTTTTCTATTTGTGTCTTTTCATGAATTTTTCGATTTCATTTAGTGCCTTTTCAAGCGTTTCAAGCGGCGGAAGCACCACGCCTCTGATGTGTCCTGCTCCGTAGGTTGGGTCGAATCCCGATCCTTGGACGAAGAGCACTCCGGTTTCTTTCAGGAGGTTTAATGTGAAGTCCATGTCGTTCTTCCATTTGGATCCTACTGTGTGTATTTTGGGGAAAACGTAGAATGCGCCTTCCGGTCTTGCACAGCTGATTCCTTCGATTTCGTTGAGTCGTTTCCAAACAAAAATGCTTCTCTGTCGGATCTTTTCGACGGTGGTTTTTATGTGGTCTTGAGGGCCATTGAGGGCGGCTACTCCAGCTTTTTGAACAGGCGTGTTTGCGCATATTCGGATTCTGGCTTGTTTTTCTGTGCATTCTTTCAGTTCGCTCAGTCTTCCTTGGGGGTTGTGGAAATATAGGTAGCCGAGTCTCCAGCCGGTCATCAGGTACACTTTTGAAAAGCCGTTTAGGCCTATCACTGGAACGTCTTTGGTTTGGCTTGCTGTGCTGATGAATTTTTTCTCGAATACTATCTGGTCGTAGATTTCGTCTGATAAAACTGGGATGTCATGTTCGGCTGCCAAATCTAGTATTTTTCTCACTGTTTTGCTTTCGTAGAGTGCACTGCATGGGTTGTTTGGGTTGATTATGGTTATGGCTCGAGTCTTTTTGGAGATCTTTTTTCTGAGGTCTTCAATGTTGGGTTGCCAGCCGTTTTCTTCCACTGTTTCATATGTTACTGGGTTTGCACCGAAAAATTTGGCGTAAGAGATGTACGGTGGATATGTTGGTCCTGGCATGAGGATTTCGTCTCCGGGGTTGAGAAGCGCGGCGAGAATCATTTCGATGCCTTCTGAAATTCCGGAGGTTACGATGACATCTTCAGGTGAAATTTCGATGTTGTTGACCCTTTTCTCTTTCTGGCTTATGGCTTCTCTGAGTTCGGGTAGTCCTTCCGAGGGCGAATAGAAGTTCTTCTTCTCTTCAACTGCTTGGGTAAGGGCTTGTTTTATGTGCGGTGGGGTGTCGAAGTCGAACGCGTTTGGGTCGCCTATGTTGAGATAGTAGATTTTCTTCCCAGTCTTTGCGACTTGTTTGGCGTAAGGGATTATGTCGCGGATTGCATATTCTATTTTTTGCACTCTTTCGGTGGGCTTTATGGTTGACATTGCTATCACAATCAAGGCTGTGAGTCTGTTTGAAAATGAGATAAAGATTTTGGGTGGGTTACTGCACTTTGTATGTTGCTAACGTTTGCAGCCCGTCTATGGTTGTCACGATAATGGTCACATCTTTGCCGACGTACGGATTCCAATCCCAACGGTAGATTATTGAGCTTTCCGATCCGATTGTGACTTGGAATCCTGTTGATCCAACGACCAGTAACGGCGCGGTCTCGTTTCTTATGAGTATTGAAGTTATTGTTGCGTTGACTCTTGAGAACTCGCTGTTTCGGACTGTGATGTTTATGTATGGGTTCTCTGGCGTCAAATTGAAGAAGGATGCATTCGTTATCTTGAGGTATGGAAGTTTGAGATTATAAGTGATTTGAGTTTCATTTGACCCGTATTTCAAATATGCTCTTATAGTGACGTTGGCTCCGACGAAGCTTGACCAGTTGTAAGTGCAATCTAATGTTGCGCGTTGCCCAGGGTCTATGAGCGTTATTGTTATGTTGGCGGGGGCTTGATTGACGTAGATCGCTGTTACGTTTGCTGTTTGGAGCGAATATGCGAGGTTCGTAACATTTATGGCAAAGTGTCCTGTGTCGTCTAGGTCAAAATATACATCGTCTATTCTTCCCGCATTGGCAGTCGGTGTTCGTACCGTTAGAGATGTGGAGTTGAACCCTTGTTTAGTATGGGCTGTCACCGTGAGGTCGATGTTTCGGTACTTTGCGTCTGTCCAGTTCCAGAAGCAAATTATGGATGTGTTTTTGCCTGTTTCAAGCGTGACTGGAAGAGCTGGGCTTGACAGTGCTCCGCTTATTTGATCGGTTATGTTGCCGTATTTGAAATCGATGGTTGTGATGTTTACGTAGGTTGCTGAGTCAGCGGAATTGGAGAATGTGACATTGACTTGGTTTGTGTTGGTTTCGTTGAAGTTGACTCGTATCACCTGTAGACTGACTGTTGAGGGTGCGTCCCTTCTTATTTCGGCTGTGAATCCTTCGAGAGTTTCGACTTGAACGAGTGGCTTCACATGTCCTTGCCAGTCGGCGTAGCAGATGATTGAGATGGTTTCGTTTGGTTGGATGATTCTGGGCAAGGTAATGTTTAGGTTGGTGACAGGGTTGTAGTCGAGTAGTATGCGGCTCAGGGTCAGGTTAATTGGGGAGTTCGAATTTGTGACTGTGACGTTGAAGCGTTGAATGCTGTCTGACGCGTCAAAGGCGCTGCTTAGGCTGATCGCAACGGACGGAAGAGTAACAGACCGACCAGCTTCTGTGCCGTTCAATGATGTTACGTGCACCGTAATGATTCTGCCTGCAAATACACCCCAGTCGAGTGAACAGTTGAAAGTCCGCACTGTTCCTCTTGGCAGCGGAAATGGAAGGCTTGGATCGCTGCTCCTTATGCTGGTTCTGTTTAGACCAAATGAGTCTATGTAAATGTCCGTTATGTTGGTTTCTGCAAACGAGTGTGAGGGGTTCATGACCGTCAGGCCGAAGCTGGTTGCATGATCCACTGGGAAATTGACGCCCGTGATGAGAAGGTCAAACGTGTCTTCAGGCTCCACTATAAACGGTGCCACTGTCCACATATACGCTATAAGTGCGCCGACAATGGCTGACAACAATATGAGGAGTATTGTGAGAAGAGTGGAGATCGCCTTAGTCTTTTTTGTGAAGTGCAATTGATTCCCTCGTTCAATATGGTTGGTGTAGAACATATTTCTCGGTGGTAAATAAGCATTTCAGCACTCGATAAGAAGATCATGTGCGGCTTCGGGACAGGTGAATCTGTGGGTTTTTGTGCTATTTTCGGTTTGGCAAGCTTGCTCAATAGAGTAAGCTGTCGCTGATTCTGATTCTGCCGTGTTGGATTGGAACGCCTTCTTTTTCCACAAGTTTCATTCTGGACTGAGCCGCAATCTTTGGTCCTCCGAACACGCCGTCTGATCTGACCACGCGGTGGCATGGCACGATGGGGCAGAGCGGGTTCTTGTGGAGAGCGTTGGCTACCGCTCGATATGCGTTTGGCTTGCCGACTTTTGCCGCGATTCTTTTGTAGGTGCTGATTTTTCCTTTAGGTATCCTGAAAGTGGCAGTCAGAACTGTTCGTTCAAATTCTGTTTTGTCTTTTAGAAAACGGATTACGTCTTCTTCAGTTTTGACGTCTTCTTTTCTCATCAAGTATCATTCTTGATTAGGGAGCTACAACTTAAGAGCTTATCTTTAGAGGTTCCTGTTGAGCCAGGTGTAATTCGGGGGGTGCCTAAGGTTCTGTGTCGCGTGCGCCTTTCAGGCCAAAGGGACAGCTAAGTTTAAATCTTTTTCATTCCAATAATCTGTTTCTCGATTTGGGGTCTGGCGATGTCAGAGCATGATGTAGTGATTGTGGGCGCCGGTATAGTGGGTTTGTCAGTGGGCTATCATATTAAGAACGTCAATCCCAAGTTGGATGTCGTCATCGTTGACAAACGAGGCGCTGCGGGTCAAGGAAGTACCGCGAAGAGTGCGGCGGCTTTCCGTTGTCTTTTCGCTTCTCGGACCAATTTTGCTTTGGCAGATTCGTCTGCTGAGTTTTATAGGCATGTGCAGGACGATTTGAAGTTTGATTTGAAACTTCGTTGGGCTGG
>CAYNQC010000018.1:14180-18718 GCA_964399235.1 uncultured Candidatus Bathyarchaeia archaeon
GAATCTGAATTCTTGAAGCTCGGCGGCAAGATTCAATATCACACAGATGTGCAGGAACTCAATGTGGAACCTCGGAGTTCTTTGGGGGTGCCGGGCGAGCCTTACTTCTGGCAGGACGCTTCGGTTACGGGAGTGAAAACTTCAAGAGGCTTAATGAAGTCAAAGAAAACGGTCATCGCAGCTGGGGCATGGGCTTCAGAACTCTTGGACCCCGTGGGCATCGAATGTTTCATTAAGGCCAAGAAGCGGCAGGTCTTTTCGATAAAAGCGAACACAGAAGCTTTGAAGAAACTTCTCTATTGCAAGGAATTCACCGAGGCAGGGTGCCTCCCCTTCACGATTCTGCCGAAACCGACTGCCTACATTCGTCCAGCGCCTGAAGAAGAAGCGTTGTGGCTGGCTTATGCCGACGAGTTTCCGAGGGCCTTCAAGATTGAGGAGGAGCCTGAACCTGAGGAAAACTACTACAAGTTTGGGATTTATCAGGTCATGGTGAAGTATTTCCCTCAGCTGACTGATTGCCAACCTTTCTCATCGTTTGCAGGATTGTATGAAATAAACAGCATTGATGGCCAGCCGGTTATATTTGAAGAAAACGGCGTGATCGTTACTGGCGGCGCGAGTGGCAGCGGCATTTTGAAGGCTGACGCGATCGGAAGAATAACCGCAGCCCTGTACAATGGCGAGGAACACGCTCAACTTTATGGTGGTCGAAAGTTCAAGGTAAGCGACTTAGGCTTGAAAAGCAGAAGCGTCGAACCTGAGAAACTAGTGATTTAGCCTCTTGCTATACGATTAGGCTTATCTACGTTCGACAGCATATATTCGCCTACTCGTTTTCACGGAGTTGACCATCATGTTCGGCTGGACTGGTAAACTACTACATATTAACCTTGGCAAAGGCAAAGCGGTCGCTGACAAGCTTGATGCCGCTATGGCCAAGAATTTCCTGGGCGGCAGAGGTTTTGCAGCTAAAATATTGTGGGATGAGCTAAAGCCGGGATTGGATCCGTTTTCGCCGGACAACAGGCTTGTGTTTGCTGCCGGTCCCTTGACAGGTTTTGGTTTACCGAGCAGTGGCAAGCTTGTGGTCGCTGCCAAGAGTCCTCTGACTTGGGGTTATGGAGACGGCAACATTGGGACTTTTGCCGCGGTTCAGATGCGCAAGGCTGGATACGATGCGGTGGTTGTGGAAGGCAAAGCTGAAGGTCCCGTGATTCTGCTTGTACGCGATGAATCCGCCGAGTTACTGGACGCAAGAGATCTGTGGGGCTTGAACTCTTTTGAGACCGAAAAGAAGCTTGCGGATGTGTATGGGCACGCAGCCGGCGTGCTATGCATTGGGCAAGGCGGCGAAAACCTCGTGAAATTCGCGAACATAGTTTCTCAACAGGGTCGCGCAGGAGGCAGACCAGGAATGGGCGCCGTGATGGGATCCAAAAATCTGAAAGCCGTGGTCTTCATAGGCACCAATGAGTTGCCCTCCGCGTATCCGAAGGAAATGAAAGATCTGGGTGGCGAAGCATATCGGGAGGTACTGGTCAAGCCCAATTACGCTTTTTGGAAGCGGCAGGGAACTATGAGCACTATTGAGTGGAGCCAGGAGAACAGTGTGCTTCCATCTTTCAACTACAGTGAAGGGGTTTTTTCAGGGGCAGATGCGATAGGCGGGTTTGCCACGGAGAAAATCAAGGTCTCTAACCGTGGTTGCCCACAGTGCAATATGACCTGCGGTAATGTTGTCAAGGACTCTGACAGAAAAGAGTCTGAGCTGGACTATGAGAATGTTGGTATGCTGGGTTCGAACATCGGGGTTGGCAAGCTTACGCAAGTTGCTGCTCTCAATCGCGTTGCAGATGAGTACGGTTTGGACACCATTTCCTTAGGCAGTGTTCTTGGCTTTGCGATGGAGGCCTCTGAAAAGGGATTGATCAAAGAGAAAATTCCGTGGGGCGGTTTCAAAACATCCAAGGCGTTAATTAAGGATATCGCGTTCAGACAGGGTTACTTAGGCAACTTGTTGGCTGACGGAGTATATTCTGCTTCTCAGGAGATAGGCAAAGGCTCAGATAGATGGGCCATGCATGTTAAAGGTTTAGAGATTTCCGCTTACGATTGCCACACTACTCCTGCTATGGCCTTGGCTTATGGAACTTGTTCAATCGGTGCGCATCATAAGGATGCATGGGTTATTGCGTGGGAAGTCAAAGCTGGACGCGAAGGTTACACGGCTGAGAAAGTGGACAAAGTCATAGAGTTACAGCGTATTCGAGCTGGAGTTTTTGAAAGTCTATCTGTGTGTAGGCTGCCGTGGATTGAAGTGGGTCTTGACCTCGAGTGGTACCCCAAGTTTCTGCATGCTGCGACAGGCCTGGAGATGCCATGGCAAGTTCTGAATGTTGTCGGCGATCGGGTTTTCAACATGATAAGAGCGTTTTGGGTGCGCGAGTATGGAGGTAAATGGAGTTCTGAGATGGATGTGCCGCCTTCTAGATGGTTTGACGAACCATTGACAGTGGGTCCTTTTGAAGGAGCGAAACTTGACAGAATCAAGTATGATGCGATGTTGCAGATGTACTATCAAAAAAGAGGCTGGGACGATCGAGGCGTCCCGCGCGAGTCAACTCTGTCAGGTTTGGGTCTTGCAAAAGTCGCTGGGGAACTTAGCAGACACGTGAACCTTGCTCAATGAAAAAAGAAACATGGGTCTAATATGCCATTGCGGTTCTGACTATTGTCTCGGCTTTCTCGCCGCATACAATACATTTTCCTTTGGCAGTCTCCTTTGCGTCTTCTGGAATCCCTAAGACTCGACCCTCAGTTATTTCTTCAAGCTTGTGTCCGCATTCAGTCTTGCCGCACCAAGGCACTTCAACCACTCCAGCGTGTTTATGCAAAAGTGCTTTCACTTCTTCCAGCTTCTCAGTGCGGTAAACATGTAGTCTTGTCCATTGCCACGCTCTCTCCCTCAAGTCTTCGGTCATTTTTTCTGCCAGCTTGTTCAGAAATTCTGGTAGTTCCTGTCGTTTGCATGCTTGTTTTTCCAAGGTGTCACGTCTGACCACGGTGACTTCACCCTTTTCCATGTCTCGGGGACCGATTTCAACTCTGATTGGTACGCCTTTGAGTTCCCAATCGAAGTATTTTGATCCAGGTGTAATGTTTTCTCTTAAATCGACTTCTACTTTGAATCCTTTGTTTCTCAGTTCCTCTCCCACGTCTGTGCATTGTTTGTTCACGATCTCTGTTTTTCCTTTGTATGGAATCGGGATGATTACTGCCTGCGTGGGCGCGATTTTCGGTGGCAGTATTACTCCGTGGTCGTCGCCATGCATTATTATGACTGAGGCTATTCCTCTTCCCGAGATTCCTGCACACGTTTGCCAAACGTATTCTCTTCCGCCGTCCTTTGTTTCGTATGAAACATCGAATGCTTTTGAGAAGTGTTGACCAAGGTGGTGAACTGTGCCTATTTGGAGAGTCCGCCCGTCTGGACATATCATGTCGAAGGCAGTCGTGTATTTTGCACCTGCGAACTTGTCCCATTCTGGTCTTCTTGATATGCAGTAGGCGACGCATAGGTCGTTGAAGATTTTCTTGTAGTTTTCTATTTCTTCCCTGACTTCTGCTTCTGCTTCCTCTTCTGTGGCGTGTGCTGTATGCGCTTCTTTGAAGTCAAACTCGCGCATCCTCAGTATCGGTCTCGTTGCTTTGGTTTCAAACCTGAAAACGGTGACTATCTGGTAAAGTTTCAGAGGCAAGTCTGCATAGGATCGTATCCACAAGTGTTCCATCGGACCGATGACAGTTTCGCTTGTAGGTCTCAGAGCCAGTCGCTGCTTGAGCTGTCTTTGTCCGCCTTGAGTGACCCAAAAGACTTGCGCCTCAAAGCCTTCAACGTGTTCCGCTTCTTTCTGCAACGCGTTTTCTGGGATGAGGACAGGGAACAATGCTTCGTTGTGGCCCGTAGAGTCAAGGTGGTATCGAATTACTTTGAACACGTTTTCTCGGATCTTGAACCCGTATGGCAACCAGACCGCGCATCCTTTGATCGGGTACCTGTAATCAAAGATCTTTCCTTCGATCAGGACTTTTCGGAACCATTTTCCGAAATGTTTGCTCCATTTCTCTCTAGAGATGATTTTCTCGCTGGGTGTTTGTATTTTGGACATCCAAATCTCTCCATTGTTGTCTGTTTGTAGAATATAATTCTACCGTGAAATGCTTCCTGAAATGGGCTACGTTTGTTGAGAATCTAGCACCATGGAAGGCAATCGCCCATTTCAACCACTCTTGATCAGATTGTCAGAGGGAATTATTAAACATTTTCTCCATGCGCACACTGCAAGATTGACGAAAACAAGCCTTGCACTCTATTCCAACTGCTTGTGATTCTGAACAACCCACGATAACAGGATCGTGTACCGTTTAGCGTATGAACACCAAAGACTTGAACAAAGTCATGCAGTTCTACCAAAGAACAGCTAGAGAATACGAAAGACTACGAAATTCCTTACTGGAAACTTTGCCGTAGCGCG
>CAYNQC010000019.1:0-5789 GCA_964399235.1 uncultured Candidatus Bathyarchaeia archaeon
TTTTTTGGCAATAGACTATATGGGTGGGCTAGATAAGATTTCTTTCCGAGACTAAGTCGGTTTCTCGTCTGGTTTGAACAGTTTTTTCTCGTATTTCGGTCTTGGCTTGAAGCCTCCATGAATACTCGGCATAGAAGTTCTCTGTCGTTCGATGTTCTTGATTCTGGCGTACATTCTGGATATTTTGGTTTTTGAAGGGGTTTTCGGTTTTGGAAACCTTACGCGAACTGGTGTGAATGGTTTCTTGATTTGGCTGGCTGGTGATTTCCTTTTGGGCGCAACTTGCTTCACCTTTTTGAAGACCACATAGCCCTCTTTCAGTTTCACTTCCTGCACTTCCCACCCGGCGTCCAGCCAACCACGCGCATGCGGAGCCGTAGGCAAGTTGGTCCACCATGCTTCGCTGCGATAGGCGCTCATGGGCAGGTTTTCGCCGATGATGCCGTCGATTCGTGCAAAAGTCAGTTTCACAGTGGTGGTGAAAGCTCCCCTGAATCGCAGGTAGCCGGTCAGCCCATTGTACTTGGAAACAGTGGACGGTGAAACAACCCGTCTCGCACAGTTGAGACAGAAGAGTCTCCTAGGGTCGCCTGTTGAAACGTCTGGAACCATGCAGTCTCTGCAGTAAAGTTTCCCGCATCGTGTACAGCGTCTAAGATAGCTTGTTGAAAGAACTCTCTTGCAGATTCCGCACTCGTCTTTGAACGGCATCTGACGCACCACGTGAACGGTTAGCCTTTCACAACGGCTATCGGAACAAGCCTTGCAACTTTCGTGGCTATGCCAACTCTGTGGCTTACTTCAGCGACCACGTCAACATTCTTGTATGCCGGATCAGCCTCTTCAGCCAAGACTATGGTGCTGGCAGCCTTAACGTATATTCCACGTTGCCCTAGGGCTCTTTTGATGTCTGCTCCCCAGAAATTGCGTTTTGCAGCGCTCCTGCTCATCATACGGCCTGCACCATGAGCTGTCGAGCCGAATGTTTTTTGCATGGCTTTTTCTGTTCCAACCAGAACCCACGAACTGGTTCCCATGCTTCCCGGAATAAGCACTGGCTGTCCTGCAGAACGATAGGCACTTGGAATTTCAGCGTGCCCACGCGGGAAAGCTCGGGTTGCGCCCTTTCTGTGAATCCACACCTTCTTCTGTTGTCCGTCTATGTCATGCATCTCAATTTTCGCAATGTTGTGAGCCACGTCATACACAAGTTTGAGCCCGAACTTTTCAGCGCCTTCTTTGAACACTTGTTGGAAGCTTTGCCTGATCCAGTGAAGTATCGTCTGACGGTTAACGAAAGCATAGTTCACTGCGCACCCCATAGCCTCATAATAGTCCTGTGCTTCACGGCTCTTTCCAGGCGCGCATGCAAGCTCCCTGTCAGGCAATGTTATTTTGTATCGTTGGACAGCCGCTTCCATTACTCGAAGATAATCTGAACACACTTGGTGCCCAAAACCGCGTGAGCCACAATGAATCATCAATGTTACTTGGCCTTCATGGTCGATTCCAAAGGTTTTCGCGGTCTGCGGATCGAGAATCTTGTCAACCTTCTGGATTTCTAAGAAGTGATTGCCAGACCCTAGGGTTCCTATCTGGGTCAAGCCTCTGCTCTTTGCGTTCGAGGACACTTTGTCAGGGTTGGCATTCTTCATGCACCCGTTCTCTTCGCAGTGTTCAGCATCGCCAGCCCAGCCGAGCCCTTTCTCAATAGCCCACTGAACGCCTTCAGACGTAAGCCTGTCCAGATCTTGCATAGACACTTTGAAGTCTCTGCGTCGACTCCCCAATCCGCATGGAACGTTGCCAAAAATAGTGTCTGCAAGTGCAACGAGCTTCGGTCTGACATCCTTCTCTGACAGATTCGTCGTCACAAGACGAACGCCACAGTTGATGTCATAACCAACACCACCAGGACTGATCACACCTTCTTCATAATCGGTTGCGGCGACGCCGCCAATCGGGAAACCATAACCTTCATGCCCATCGGGCAACGTGATAGCGTGCTGATATATCCCTGGCAGATGCGCCACGTTCACGCATTGTTGAAGTGTCCTGTCTGTTTTCATTTTCTCAAGCAAGTCGCTGTTGGCAAAAACTATGCCGGGAACGCGCATACCAGGTTTGTACTTGGGAATACACCACGAATAATCGTCAATCTTGTCAAGAGGAATTCTCTCGGACGGAGCACGACTTTCTCCTTCTTCCAATTTTCCACCTGCTGTTACAGAAAACGTGAGAGCGGGAATATAAACGATATTGAAAACCGACAAAACACAATTAGCTTACTGAAACATTGCAGAATTTTTCCGCGTACTTTACGGCGCCCCACACGCTGTTTTTCAAAACTGTCATACCCAGAATCGGGTGGGCTTTCATCAACTCCAATGCCCGACTGATAGAGCTATCAGTCTCAACAATCTTGTCGCGGATAACCTCAAAGGCTTGATTGTTTCTCACTCCTTTGTCTGCAATGGAAACCCACAACTTCAGTTGCTGCGCATAAGCCTTGAGGTGCTCAACGGCACTGGTGGCCATGCCGAAATGACTATAGCAAAGCGCGCTGGGGTTGAGGCTGACCAATTTCTCAAGAGAAGCAAGCGCCCCATCCAATCTGAACGGAGCCGGAATGGTAGGCACAACCACATCGAGCTGTCTCAAATAGATGCCAGCAGAATCACCGGGGAAAAGCTTGCCAGCCAACGGCTCATAGTAGCTCTGATGATGAGACGCATGCCCAAGAGTCTCTACAACCCTGAAGCTAACGCTGTTTCCCAAATCAAACGTCATACCGTCTGCAATAGGCACGATTCTTTCCGCGGGAACAGGTTCGGGCGCATGATAGAGGTCTGCAATCTGTTTTCCCTGGACTTCCACCGACTGCTGCCACAGCTTCTGCGGGTTCACAAGATGAGGCGCGCCCACAGGGTGAACAATGACTTTGGCGTTTGGCAGACTCTTCAGCAGCGTTCCAACGCCGCCGCCGTGATCAAGATGAATATGCGTAACCGCAACATAGGCAACGTCATCCAGTTCCACTTTGAGAGTTTTCAACCCCGCAATAAGATTGGGAATAGAAGAGGTTGGACCTGTTTCAATGATTGCCGCCTGCTTGCCTTTCAAAACGTAGCTGGCTATGAAATTCTCGATTCCGCCAGTCTCAACGTCAATCAGGTAAACGTGGTCATCTAGCTTTGTAGCGTGCATACAGACAGCCCGTCAGACGGTAGTAGAATTCTAAAGCCGTCTTTGACCGCTATTAAACATTTTTGTCTGAAGACCAAGATCTCTATTTGGCGCCTAAGCTACTTGCGTGAAGGTTTCTTCTTCGGCTCAGTTTCTGGTTCAAGCTCGGTTCCGCCGAGAATCATTCTCAGCGACCTTACTTCGTCTCTGAGCATGCTGACCTCGCTTTCAAGAGCCTTAGCTTTCGAGTCAGCCATCTTCTTAAGTTCGTCAATCTCAAGCAAAAGGTTCTTGCGTTCAGTCTCCAGCTGCCTGATTCTTTCCGCTACACTCTTGAAACTGTTCAACGACACTGTTCCCCAGCTCTCCCCGTGGATAAAACGACTGATCAATCACATTTAAGAGTTGTGCAAAAAAACAACCTGCCCCCAGAACCTATATGTCAAGTATAAATTTGAGGGTAACTTTTCCAACAGTCTTGATTATTTCCATTCGATGATAGGTAACAGCCTTGACGCCTACCTTCTGCAGATGCTTCTTGGGATCAAACTTCTCCCCGCATATCCCTGCAGCGAGTCTAAACCCCTTTGAGTCTTGAACAAGTTCTGATATCATAAACTTCGAAAAAAGCATACGGGTTAGTTCAGATTTCACAAGCAGCGCTTCAAGCCAATTGTAAAGAAGAGCCTGTTCGTCGTTGCCTCTCACTTTGACATGATCCTCGATTTCTGGACGGACCTTTTCGATTTGGGTCATGACGTCAAACATTGCCGCTGCGGCATTCTCAAAGGCTTCGATCAAATCCTTACCGTATGCTGCAATGTAGGCGTCTGCCGTATGTTCCAGAAACTCAAACCTTTTCTTCCGAGGCATATGACATTCACGTGAATATTGAACCGTTCATCTAAAAACGGTTTTGCATCTAACAAAGTCCAAGACGTAGCGATTGTCAGGTGGCCCTTAGAAGGAGAGGACTCTTTGGCTTTCTTCTATCCATTTCGCGAGTCCTGTTATCGTGCCTATTTCTGTTCCCGCCACCAAATCCTGCTCTGTCAATCCTCGCAAATTGGCACTAGTATGGCAAACGTTGACGCATGCGCCGATCTTGACGAGGTCCGTGAGCATTTTCTCCAAGTTATAGAAGCTCTTGGGAGGTTTCTGCCCCTTTTTCGCCGCGTTTACAGCATCTCCGATTAGGAAAATGTTGACCTTGATCTTTGCGCTCGAACAGGACAACGCTTCTGCCAGTCTTAAGGCATTCCAGATTCTTTCATCTCCATAGGGAGAACTAGAAATCACCATAGTCAATGTTTCAAAACACTCAGTCTTTTTCATCTCATCCAACTCGTTCCTGATTCACAGGCATTGACTAAACAGCTTGGTCTCCATCTCGGATAAGTCTTACGATCAAGCAGCCTTTACAAGAAAGAGCGCGGCGGCTCTGTGCTCAATTTTCGAAGGCAACGATTCTCAGTATACGCTTTTCCGCGAGGTGGAGGCGCCTAGAACTTGCCCGGAACCTTCTTGATGGCAGCCAACGTCAGTTTTACGCTTTCTTCTGTATCTTTCAAGCTCAACAGCGATGTCGGGCTGTGAATATAACGGGTCGGGATTGAAATCACGCCGCTTAGCACGCCTTCTTTAGCCAAAGCCACGCGGCTCGCATCCGTTGTGCCTCCCACAGATGTCTCAAGCTGATATGGGATCTTGTTTTCCTCAGCCGCATCAACCAGCAACCTCAACACTTTAGGATGGGTTATCAAACCGCCATCTGCAATGCATATTGAAGGGCCTTTGCCAAGCTTCACAGAAGAGTCAACCTCTCTCACCCCGGGCATGTCTCCAGAAACAGTTACGTCAAGCGCTAGGGCAACATCAGGATATATGCCGAAAGCAGACGTAACCGCACCGCGGCAACCGACTTCTTCTTGCACGGTGCCGACAGCATATACTGAACACTCGGTTTTTTCCAACCGTTTCATCACCTCGACCATGGCGGCGCAGCCGACGCGATCATCCAAGGCTTTGCCGATCACTATGTCTTTGCCAATCTTTGCGAACTTGATGTCAAACTCGACAGGATCACCGATTTGCACACCCATTTTCCGTGCTTCATCCAAACTCTCGGCACCGATGTCGATGAACAACTCATCATAAGTCATGACCCTCTTGCGCTCGTCTTCTTTCTGTATGTGCGGAGGCTTAGAGCCTATTATTCCATGCAAAAGTCCTTTTTCTGTGCAAACTAGAACCTTCTGGGCCAGCAACACGCGATCATCAATGCCGCCGATCTTCATGAACTGCAGAAATCCTTCTTTCGAAATAGTCTTCACAAGCAAACCTATCTCATCCATATGAGCAGCGAGCATAACCTTCGGAGCATTCTTCTTTCCCTCTTTCACAGCGATGACGTTGCCAAGCTTGTCTTCCCTTACTTCATCCACGTATGGCTTCAGAAACTTCTGCATCAAACCCTTGACTTCGTCTTCTCTGCCAGCAACCCCACAGGCGTTCGACAATTTCTCCAATATCTCAACAAGCGACAATCCAAACCCTCTTAAAGAGTAACTTGTGTCTTCTGTTTCATATTAAACAATTGCGGT
>CAYNQC010000019.1:5889-18624 GCA_964399235.1 uncultured Candidatus Bathyarchaeia archaeon
CAAACCCTCTTAAAGAGTAACTTGTGTCTTCTGTTTCATATTAAACAATTGCGGTTTCACTCCGCTGTTTGAGCGGAAATTTCAGACGAAATCTCCATTTCGACAGCAGTGTAAAGGCTTTTGTGCGAACTCAGACATCTAGACTTGTGGTTCGATGCGAAAAAGTCAGCAGCTGAGCCTGATCGCCGTTTTCGGGGCACTGCACGTCGTACTTTATTTCGTGTCTTTCGGTCTTTGGCGAAACTGGGCTATCTATATCGAGTCGATCGAAGGAATAATCCTGGGTCCACAAGCCGGATTCTTAGCTGCCTTTCTAGGCAGCACGATCGCCCGAACAATCCGACCTGACGCGTTCTGGATTTTCGGCATAATCGCGGAGCCAGTGAGCGTTCTAGCCACAGGGTTCCTGGCTCGCGGGAAGTGGAAACCTATTCTTGCAATTTATGTGGTAATGCTGGGAGCATACTTCATCCATCCGTATGGGAGACAACTTCCCCTGTGGACCATACTGGACATACTCGTCGCTCTGATCGTCATATACCCTGTCGCGAAACTCGGCAATTACTTGTTCGGAAACAACACCAAACGCTTGGCAGTTACTTTGGCTTTGGTTTCATTCGTTTGCATCGCAACTGACTCGCTTGTCAGAGTATTCCTGCTGGTTCCCTGCGGCCTCTACACGCTGTTTTTCGACAGCTACGCAGGCGTTGAAGCCGTTTTTGTTGGGGCTGCCGCGTCCTCTTACATTGAAGACGCAATCGTCACGGCAGTATCGTTTGTGGCAGGTGTCCCCATACTCCTTGCCGCCTCAAAACTTGGAATATTTCCACAGAAAAACCAACAAAAGAAAAAATAGGGATACGCACCGTTTACTGATTCAAATTCAATATTGAAAAAAGGGAACTCTTAAACCCTCACCATGCTTAACAACTAGACCAAAGGTGTCACCTTGCCTGAAACCCCGTATAAAACAGTCTTCATTTTCCTGGACACAGACAAACATTCAAGCCCCTTCGACATGCTAACAGCCATAGACATCTTCCCCGATGCAGAAATGCTGAAATACGAAAACGTCACCCCTGAAGACGCCGAAAAAATAGTCTACGACGCCCTGTTTCCAAGAGGACCCGAAGGCGCAAAACACACAAAAATATTCATCAACGGACGCGACTTCAAAAAAGCAAACGAAATCCTCGAAAAAACCAAGACCTGCATGGTTCCGCCCTTTGAAATCGCCGTGATAATAGACCCCAGAGGCGCATACACAACCGCCGCCGCCGCAGTGGCCAAAACACTTGAACTCTCTTCAGCAAAAGGGCTAGGCAGCTTCGAAGACAAAGTAGTCACCGTGCTAGCCGGAACAGGACCAGTGGGACAGACAGCGGCGAAACTCTACGCGTCTGAAAAAGCCAACGCCATCGTTACCTCAAGATCTCTCCAGAAAGCCTCTTCCGTTGCCACCAGAATAAACGAGGAATTCGAAGACGAAAGAGTCCGAGGCGTAGAAGCTCAGACTCCAGAAGACATCGGACAAGCAATTGAAAAAGCAGACATCGTGCTCGCCGCAGGCGCAGCTGGAACTCAACTTCTCACATTGGACATACTCCAAAAATACGGCAAGAAATGCAGAATAGTTGTTGACATCAACGCGATACCGCCACTGGGCGTTGAAGGACTTGACTCGAACGCAGACGGAACGGAGATTCAGCCCAACGTCCACGGAATCGGCGCATTGGCCGTTGGGAAACTGAAAAACAAGGTCGAAGCACTGCTCATCAAAAGGGCAGTTGAAGAACCGAGAGGGGTATTCGACCACAAAATGGCCTATGAGTTAGCGAAGAAAATAGTAACCGAAAAGCAAGAGGAAAAGAAGGCTGCACAGGCAGAAATGCCCAAATACTGGCTGCCTTAACGCAAGACATCTCTTATTTTTGACGCAATCTTTTCCAGTTCTTCCTCTTCAGGTTTCAATGCATATTGACGCCCAAAACTGATACGCAGACTGTCGCCTCTGAACCTAGGAATAACGTGTAAGTGAACGTGAAATATCTCTTGAAACGCAGCCTTACCATCAGACAACAGCAGGTTGACGCCCTCACATTTCACGCCCGAACGTTTGACGCCATCTACGATTCGCATTCCAACTTTGAACATGTGGGCTCCAGTTTCTTCATCCAGGTCGGCTAATCCCGCAAAATGGGTTTTCGGAATCACTAGGACATGTCCCGGGTTCACTGGACGAACGTCCATGAAAGCCAAGACCTTTTCATCGGAATAAACAATGCTTGCGGGTGCCACTCCGGCAACTATCTTGCAGAAGACGCAGTCAAGCAACTTGCGATCACTTCAAACGCTTGTTAACCGTGTTTGCCCTTTCCAACGCCTCTATAGGTGAGCCCAGCTTTGGTTGCTGCTCCCATCGTGAAAGCATTTCTGCCATCAACCAAAACCGGCGTGGCCAGTTTTCTCCGCATTTCCCCAAGATCCAGATTCAAATACACCTTATGTTTGGTTGAAAGCACAACCGCATCAGCGCTGGTCAAAACCTCATCGAGATCGCCGGTAAAAGGCAGTTCAAAATTTCGCACAATGGGATCGTGAAGAACAGGCTTTGCGCCCCGTTTCTCCAATTCCGCATAGATCGTGGCTGAAGGCGTGTTTCTGGTGTCATCCGAGTTTTCAAGGAACGCCACACCCAAAACGGCCACTTTTGCACCTTTAAGTTTCTTGCCATGTTCCGCCAACGCATCCTCAACCAAGTCAACCACATGAACCGGCATGAAATCATTCGTCTCTCGACTATCAACTATGATCTTGGGGAGGAACTTGAATTTTCCATAAGTGTCCAAACCATACTTGAGAAGCCAAGGATCCTTGGGAAGACAATGTCCGCCAGTTCCCGCGCCTGGGAAATGCATGTTTCTCACCGGGTTCGAAGCAGGGTTTTTCGGATCATTCGGCAAAGTGTTCACAAGTTCCCGCACTTTGAAAACGTCAACCCCCAGACTTTCACACACCAAAGCCATCTCGTTTGCAAAAGCAATGTTCACGTCCCTGTACGTGTTTTCAACCACCTTTGCCACTTCTGCAGTGAGAACGTCGGTGGGGCAAAGTTTCGCCTTGACAATATGGCCATACAACTCCATAGCACGTTCAGTGCTCTCCCCATTGATTCCCCCGACAACACGTGGAAGATCAACGATGTTCTTGATCAACCGACCAACCATAACCCGTTCGTAACAAAACGCCAAACAGAAATCCTTCCCAGCCTTCAAACCTGAAGCCTTCTCCAAAATCGGCTTCACAAGGTTCTCGGTTGTACCCGGCGCAACGGTAGACTCAACGACTACCAAAGTGCCGCGTTTCAGACGTTTCCCAACTTCGACACTGACTTCTCTCAACGAATCATAATTAGGAACCCTGTTCGCATCAGTCGGAGTCTGCACATCAATCAACACGGCCTCGGCATCTTTGCACGTTGAGATATCGTCAACAACCTTGAACGTGCCTTTCTTGACGACCCGCGCTATTAAATCTGACAATCCAGGTTCGTCTCCTCCAATTGGGTTTTTCCCTTCGTTCAGCCAGTCAATCTTCCAGCCTGAACGTTTGGACCTGCGCTGAACACCCACAACCGTGAAGCCTGGAACATCAGCGAAAAGCGCCGCTACAGGAATTCCAACGTAGCCCATGCCTACGACTACGACTTTTCTTACCATGGAACTAAGCCAACCATTGTCAGCTATATCATGTTTTCGCCCATGACCCAGAGGCTTCTAAAACCTGTTTCAAACGCTACTGGTTGAACCATTTCATCGCATGTTCAAAAGCGTCAACCCAAACTCCCAGCTTCTCCATGCATCGAACGGCCACGATTTTGCCCTGATGGTCGATGGTCATCTCTGCAACATTTTTCAAGACCACCATAGGCTTGTCAACCATTCTACCATCATCGCCTTTGCGCGGCGTCATGATAAATTCGGCATCATCCGCCTTCAGAAACGTGTTCCTGTCCAAAAAGAAGCCGTCTAAATAACAACTCTTGAGCTTGTCCTTCAAACGCCGCAGCTCGCTCATCACAGGAACCTTCTAGAAGCTCATAGCCGAAAAGACTCTTAAGGGTTTGACAACCGAACCGAGCAAAACCCCGTCGACCCAACAGCCTGTTTTTCGACTTTCGTTTAACCAACTCTTAAATTCCCCAATCAGCCCTAACAAAACCCTGGCAAACACACAGAAAGGACGCTCTCGATGAGCATAGAAAGCAAGATCATGTCCTACTTGGAATCCTTCGGCAACACAAAAGAAAACGATTTGATAAACTACGGCGTCCACAATCTCGGACTATCTTCAGACCAGATGAAAAAGATAATAGACCGCATGGCTGTCAAAGGCAAGCTTCACCGCGTCGTCCACCACAAGCTGAAGCCGCCCGAAGTCTACATCACCCTCCAAGAACCACTGCCGCCCGAAGCAATGGTCGAAGGAGAATCGACCCATGAAGAAGTCGCAAAGATACTCGAAGAAGCAGCGTCACTCGCCGACAAAATATCTAGAAACAAGCCAGTCTGACGGTTCAGTCGTCAGAAACCTTAAAGAAAACAAGTCAAGATAACAAGTAAACATCAGATCCAATAGATCACGCTTGAATTGTCAAGGATGACACATATGGAAACCAAGTTAGGCAAACTAGGTGACTTGAAGGTCGTCAAGAAAACACCCACGGGATTTGTTCTTGAAAATGGCACGGAAATCGAGGATACATTTGCCGAGATGTTTCCCATGTGGGTTGGCAGAGTACTCATAACGGGCGACAACGAGAAATGGGCAATGACAGCTGCCACGGCGGCAACCGGCCTGGCCACCAGCGTCATCATGTCCCCAGCAGAAGCAGGAATCGAAAAAGCCGTTCCATCAGACAAAACTCCCGACAACCGCGTCGGCGTCCTGATTCAAATATACAATCGGAACAGGTTCGAACTGAACGCTCAGATGATACTTCGCATAGGCCAATGCATAATGACCTGCCCGACAGTTTCAGCCTTCGACGCATTGCCCGATGCCAAGCGAAAACTAAAGGTCGGCAGGAGCATACGGCTGTTCGGCGATGGCTTCCAGAAAAAGAGGTTAGTCGGAGAAAGAAAAGTCTGGAAAATACCCGTAATGGAAGGCGAATTCACCGTTGAAGACAAGTTCGGAGCAGCCGAAGCCGTTGCAGGAGGCAACTTTCTCATACTGGCGAAAGACCAAGCTTCAGGGTTGCATGCTGCAGAAGAAGCAGTGAACGCCATCAAAGCCTCTGAAACCGAGGTCATCCTGCCCTTCCCAGGCGGAATCTGCCGCTCAGGCTCCAAAGCAGGATCACTCAAATACAAGTTGAAAGCCTCAACAAACCATCCCTTCTGCCCCAAACTGAGACCGCTCGTGCCTGACACGCAGGTGCCTGAAGACGTAAGCTGCGTCTACGAAATCGTCATCAACGGCCTCACACTTGAAGCTGTCAGGAAAGCGTTGAAACAAGGCGTCACGGCAACCGCCAGCTCTGCGGGAATCGTGAAGATTTCAGCCGGCAACTACGGAGGAAAACTCGGTCCGTACAAAGCGTTTCTGAAAGAAGCCCTAGAGACAACCTGAAAGCAGCATCCAAAATCTTATTTGATGCCGCTGCAATGTAGCTTTAACACAAAAACCCATTTGTGAAAGCAATTGAGCTCTCCAAAGACCTCTCTAGAACTATTCAGACTGAAAAAGACACTGATGACGCTGGCCAACAAGGAAGGACGAGGAACCGAGCTCATTTCCCTCTATGTGCCGCCTGGAAAAAGAATAAGCGATGCAATAACCAACCTCAGAGACGAATACGGAACAGCCTCCAACATAAAATCAACCACCACACGCAAGAACGTAATGGACGCCATAGTCAAGGTACAACAGCGCCTCAAACTCTTCAAAGAACCCCCAGAGAACGGCCTCGTAATATTCTGTGGCGCCATACCTCAGAACGGAGCCGGAAGCGAAAGAATAGAAACATACGTCATCGTGCCCCCCGAACCCATACGCGTGTATCTCTACCGATGCGACGCAAGGTTTCACACCGAATACCTGCAGGAAATGTTGAGGGAAAAGGAAACCTACGGCATACTCCTCATAGACTCCGCCGGAGCCACATTGGCCACGCTTCAAGGCAGAAGACTCGAAATAATCAGAGAATTAACCTCAGGAGTACCAGGCAAAACCCGTGCAGGCGGACAGTCAGCCAGAAGATACGAACGACTCCGCGAAATGAGGCTGCAAGAATACTTCACACGAGTAGGCGTACGCGCCAACGAAATATTCCTTCCCATCGAAAACCTCAAAGGCCTAATACTAGGCGGACCCGGCCCGACAAAATACGACTTCGAAAAAGGCGAATACCTAAACTACATGTTGAAAAACAAGATAATCGACACCGTCGACACCGCATATGTTGAGGAACAAGGAGTAAAAGAAGTCGTAGAAAAAGCGCCCGAAGTAATGCGCAAAGTAAGGTACATAGAAGAAAAAAAGGTAGTGCAACAATTTCTCTACGAAGTCGGCCACGATACGGGCAAGATCACTTACGGCGAAGAAGACGTCAGAAGAACCCTGGAAGCCGGCGCAGTAAACATTCTATTGCTTTCCGAGGGACTCGAAACAACACGCGTCACAATCAAATGCAGCGCCTGCAACTACGAAGAACAACACACCGTGAAAAACAAGGCACTGACCGAATTCGAACAAGGCCTCGCTGGAAAACCCTGCCCAAAATGCCATGCAACATCATTGACAATAGCCGATAAGGAAGACTTAATAGACGATTTTGCCAAGCTGGCAGAATACACAAACACCCAAGTCGAAGTAATCTCCACCGAGACAGAAGAAGGGCAGATGCTCAAAAACTCGTTCGGCGGCGTAGCGGCGATACTTCGCTTCAAGATGCACGAACAATAAACCAGTCAGACGTGCTTGAGGGAATCTTCAACTTCGCGTCGTTCAACTCTTTTGACCAGCACCCGTTTATCTCTTGAACTGAAACCAGACACAAGTTCAACTGGCCTGTGAAAAACCCTTGACAACTCCTTCACAAGCTCTTTATTGACTCTGCCTTTGACTGGGTCTTCTATGCAAAAGACCACAATTGCGTTTTCTTCGACCACAACCTTGAACTCTTTCGACCGCGGTTTAACCGAGACCTCCAGAATGCAACCGTCTTTTGTCTCAAAAACCTTCAACAACGTGCCTCAACGCATAAAAGCATAGCCCAATGGAAGAGATAAACATTAAACAAACCCAAACCCCTGGAAACGCCAATGAAACACCCGTCCGTCTATCTCGACTGGTACATTCATGTGCCCAAAGTGAAACACGATTTCCGTTCCAGCGGAATAGCCTTTTTCACGCACACCTTGAACCTGGGCGACGTTGATTTAAGCATCAATTACGACCATGGAAACCCGGAAGCCGTCAAGCAACTAGCCCATTGGTACAACGTCAAACAGGAAAACGTCTTCATTTCAAGCGAAGGTGCCTCAGGCCAAAATTCAAGGGTCATACGGTATCTGGCAGAGAAAAACCCCGAAAAGAAAGAAGCGATAGTTGAATATCCAACGTACGAGCCGCTGCTCAGAGCAACTCAGGAACACTTCCCCATCGTAAAGAGACTTGAAAGACCCGAGAAGAACGCATACAAACTTGACGCAGACAGGATTGAAAAACTGGTTTCGGAAAAGACAGGGTTACTTGTACTAACAAACCCACATGCTCCCAGTGGGGCAACGTCCAGTCGCGACGAGCTCAGAGAAATAATGCATGTCGCGAATGAACATGGCTTCTATGTGTTATGCGACGAAATCTACGCTGAATTCGACAGAAAAACCGTACCGACACTCTTCTCAATCGACCCACAACTGGGCATCGTCACAACGAGCTTCACAAAAGCCTACGGGCTTGGAGGACTAAAACTTGGCACAGCATTGGCTGAAAAAACGTTGGTGAATGAACTCTACACCGACGTTTTGAACACCGTGGGCAACACTCCTAACATCGTGCAGATTGTGGCAGCAAAACTTCTAGCTGAAGCGAAAGAGAAGCTGGAGAAGCATAAGAAAAAGTGGATTCGTCTGAGAACGGAAACTGAAAAGCGGCTAACCGAAATGAGACTGCAGTTCTTCCCAAGCAAGTTCGGCGTGACGTACTGGGTCAGACTGCCCATAAAGGACAGTTACGAATGGATAAATGAGTACACGATACCGAAGTACGGTCTAGCGGCGGTTCCTGGAACATTCTTCCTATTCAGAAACAATTACAGTTTGACCATGTCAAGGATGATGAGACTCGGCATCGGAGTAATGAATCCTGAAAGCCTAATGCTTGAAGAGGCGCTCATCGCGCTCGAGACAGCTTTGAAAGAATACAAGACCCGAACGAACAGAAAAACTGGGTAGCTGTCACCAACAAAGAATAAAGCCTGCTTTTCACCCTCTATTTTGAGTTTCCTTAACACGACAGGCGAGAGCTAAAATGGCAGGTTACAAACGCATCCTTTCCGTTGCCTTCCCCTTTGAAGTCCTCACACGGGACGTTCTGTTGATCTGCCTCTCAAACATCATAGGCGCTTTCGGCGAGGGACTTTACTTCTGGGTCTTCCCGCTCTACGTCAGATCACTGCAAGCAGACTATTCGCAATTGGGCTTCGTTCTTTCCGCGTTGATGGGTTTCGCTGCTATTGTGCCTCTGGCCGGCGGCCTGTTGGCTGACCGATTTGACCGCAAGAAAATCCTGATACTCTCATGGACTCCATGGATATTTGCGCCCCTGATCTATTCTTTCGCACAGAACTGGATACACCTTATTCCTGGGACATTCTGCTGGGGAATATCCATGATTGGACTGCCGGCTGCCACCGCCTACGTGATCACGTCTCTACAGGACAAGAGATATTTGACATCGGTCCTTTCACTTGTCTGGTCCACTTACTCTTTCAGCTACATATTCGCTCCAGCAGTCGGCGGCTATTTTGGCACGATGATCGGAATGCGCTGGGTCATGCGTGTTTCAACTGTTCTCTGCGCCGTGTCGACCTTGATATTCTTCCTCCTCCGCAGCCAGCATCCTCGAAAAGCAGTAATAATTGAAGAAAAAATGTCTCCGACAGAAGAGAAAAAGCTCTTTCGCAAAATACTCGTGTGGACACTGTTTTTCGGAGTGGTATCTTTCTTTATCAGCATAGGAAGACCATACGTTCAGACATTTCTGTCAGAAAGCATCAAAATGACCGAATTTCAAGTTGGACTTTTCGGCTCAATATACTACGCGGGAATAACCTTCCTGGGAATCGCCATGGGCCGCATCGGAGACCATTGGAGCAAGTCAGGTGCAATGTCAGTATGTCTCATGTTCTACGTTGCCTCAATAGTCCCTCTCTTCCTCGTAACCCAAACAACAGCGCTCATGATCACAGCCTTCATCCTAGGCGGTTCAGCCATCCTAGGCTCAATGGTCAGCTCCTTCGTCGGAACGATCGCACCGAAAGCAAAAAGAGGACTCTGGATATCACTTCCGCAAACGTTCAGTGCTCTTGCAGCCTTCATAGGACCCAACTTGGGAAGTTACCTCTACGCGTTTTCGCCGTTTTACACTTTCCTAGTATCAACAAGTGCCGTGCCCTTCCTTGCGCTCTTCGCGATCGCTAAGCTCAAAGACTAGGCCAATACGCCGAATTTTGTTGTTTAACGCAAACGACTCCAACACCGAATCACCGTTGAAAACAGAATTCCTATATCAAACCCTCGCGCGGTACACGACCGCTGACGAAGTCAATATTGAAAAGAGATGTGAACTAGGTCTACTCGTGAAAAATGAAGGAGTTAACCTGACGGGGTGAACCCTAGAAACACCTATTAGAAAAGACTACAAATCGTTTGTTGATAACGATTGGAACGCAAAGAAACAAAAGACATCCGGTGTCCATTCTGTGGTGCGCCGTACAAGAAACTAGTTTCATCCAACGTGCTACAACTCAAATGCGCCTATTGCGGGGCCATGTACAGAGTTCCACCTCGAATCGGAATCGATATCCCCCAATGCGCTAATCATCGTGACAGGTTCGCCGTAGGCATATGCGACGACTGCCAACAGAATTTCTGCAGTGATTGCCTGGAGATTTTCGACTTCAAGACGCGAGACGGCAGTGCCACACTGCATTTGTGCCCAAAATGCCTCAACAAAAGAGAAACTGACAAAGCCAACTCTTATGTCATCGGAGGCATACTCACAATCATCTTCGGCGTTATCTTTGCAGCAATGCTTCTGCCGCTAGGCATATTCATCTTAATCATTGGAATAGGCGAGATTGCCTACGGCATTAACAAAAGACCCGCTGAAGAAGCCGAGGTATCTGAACAAGAAGTTGAGGCTGAGACTCCAGAAGAAATGCAAGTGCTGGCCGAAACTGAACAAATGGAAGAGGCCGGCAGGCTCTACGATCAACTATTGAGCAAATACATAGAACACTGGGGAATCCCGAGCGGTCCACAGATTCTTGACAACGAAATCAGAGCCTACACATGGCATGGAGACACTTTTGAACAAGCAGTAGCAAAAGTGTACAAGCGGCAACAGAACAAGCGATGATAATCTGTTTTGCGCGTAGCTGGAACATTGTTCCGTAAGTTTTTTACCCCTACAACGATGAAAAGAGAAGTGGAGGGTCGGAAAATGCAAGCAACAAAACTGTTTAGAATTGATCTTACGAAAATCCGGGGAAAAGGCGACTTCAACTGTCCCAAATGCGGTGTGAAGATATCTCCAAACGAAAAGACGGAGAAAACCTATAGAATCCTCGAAGCAGTCATGAAAGAGAGCCGTTTGGAAGGCATAATGCTACAATGCAGCAGATGTGACAGTCAAATACATCTGACCGGATTCCGCGCCTTAAACATGACACGATAGACCTCAAAGCAAGCGCCCGTGCTTCGGGTTTTCAGTCACAAGGACGCGCACTGGATCAGACAGTTATTGTAGTTTTCAGTCTTGCGTTAGCTTTAAACAATAGTCAAACGGATAGTGAGCAGAGCGAGAACCGCAAATGAAGATTCTGTTTGTCGAACCGCCCAAAGACGTCTGGTTTGTCATGGGAGAATATCTGCCGCCTCCCTATGGAATTATCCAGTTGGCTGCTTTCCTTGAAAAAAGCAACAAGGAAGTGGAAATTGGAGTTGTCGACTGCAACGCGCAACAGATAGACTGGCAAGGTCTCGAAAAGCACATTGCGTCCTCTGCACCCGACATCGTAGCATCAAGCTCACTGTCCACCTGCAACACTTACGCAGTCGTTAGAACGCTTGAGACTGCCAAGAAAGTGAACCCGAACATTCTCACGGTCACTGGAGGACAACATTTCACGGCGACGGCCGAAGAAAGCCTGCAAACATATCCCCAGATAGACATAATAGTCCGTGGAGAAGGCGAAGAAACACTAGCCGAACTCGTGCCGAACGCCCAAGACAAAACAGCTTTTGCAAAGATCAAAGGGATATCATATAGACACCAAGGGAAAATAATCCACAGCCCGCAGAGACGGCTGATCGAAAACCTTGAAGACCTCCCATATCCTGGCTATCACCTAGTGAAAGACATAATCCGCAAATACCATTTTGCAGCCATGGCTGGACGCGACGCACCATACGCGCTCATTGAGGGATCCCGCGGATGCCCATGTGAATGCACCTTCTGCACGCAATGGCGGCATTGGCAAGGCAAATGGCGGCTGAAGTCGCCTAAACGTATCGCAGATGAAATCGAGTTCTGCTACAATAATTTCGGAAGCAGGTTCATCTGGTTGACCGACGACAACTTCGGCTCAGGCTCCCGAGCCAACGATTTGGCAGAGGAAATAATCAAGCGTGGAATCACAGAGAATCTGACCTGGTTTGTTCAATCAAGATGCGATGACATCATTCGCAATAAGGAAGCATTGCCTAAACTGCGAAAATCAGGATTAAACTGGGTGCTTCTCGGAGTGGAAAACTCTGAGCCTTCAACGCTTCAGAGTTTCAAGAAAGGCATAAAACCCCAGGACGCTCAAGAAGCTGTTAGGCTTTTGAAAGCAAACGATATTTTTGCGCACGCTATGTTCATAATCGGCGAAAGGAAAGACACAGCACAATCTATCGGTCGTTTGCGCGAATTTGCAAATCAACTGGACCCAGACTTCGCGATGTTTGGGGCGCTGACACCTTTTCCAGGCACGGAAGTGTTCGCAGAAGCAAAGCGCAATGGCTGGATCGAAGATGACAACTGGTCACATTACGACATGATACATGCAATTATGCCCACGGAAACGCTCTCAGTTAAACAGGTCCAGGAGGAAGTGTACAGGTGTTATAGGAATTTTTACGGTTCGTGGAAACGCAGGTTTGAAGGCGTCTTTTCCTCGAATGAACTGAAAAGAAGAATCTTCCTATACATGGCTAAAAAAGGAATAATAACGCAACTGAAAGAACTGTTCTGAGCCCTCCGATGCCTCTTCACGGTCATTGCGCCAGAAACTCTCCTGTATTCCTTGCTCGTTCGACGCTCAGGCGTATTCTATTGACGGAAATGGACCGGTGGGGATTTGAACTCTACCTTTGATGGTGATGTCGCCACTGTCTCCCGCAAAATCCCCTTTTTTCTGTTTCCAGTGTGCGCCATACCGATAGTATTATAAAATGCTAT
>CAYNQC010000020.1:0-18111 GCA_964399235.1 uncultured Candidatus Bathyarchaeia archaeon
TGGGAAAGAGGGTTACTTTTCGTTTCCTTCTTCTACTCGTTTTCTGGCTGCGCGCGCCTGGCTTTTCTTGCAGACGCTATGACATGCGCGTACTCGTCGCCCTCGACAGGCAGTAGGTCCATCGGATTATACGGCCATAAGCCTGAATGCATTTCTTCTACTTGATCAAGGATTAAGCCCGACTTGGCTAACGCGTCCTTTAGCCGTCCTTCACTTGCGATTTGTCCGACGTTGTGTTTCTCCGCAAGCTTCATGCTTTCTGACCCTTCTCGATACCATAACGAAACAAAGTAAGTCCGCCCATTAGGGCGTAGAACTCTGGCACACTCTTTGAGCGCCAGCACTGTTTCAGGCACGTTGTCGAAGCCGAAAAATGAAGAAACAGTTGAGAACACTGCATTTTTGAAGCACAAGTGTTTGGCATCTGTCACGACGAGTGAGAGTTTGTCATAGGTTCCTGCTTTCAGGGATCTGTTCATTAAGCCGCGCAACGGTCTCTCATCAATGTCCGATCCTACTACCTTTGAATTTGCAGAGATCTTGTTGAGCAGGGGAAGAAGGAAAGTGCCCATCCCGCTCGCAACATCCAACACCATATTATCAGATTGGAGAACTGAACGACTGACGTAATCAGCAAGCTTTTCCATTATTTTCTGAGTGGCTGCTTTCTGGTCGTCTCTGAGAAAAGAATCATATTGCTGCCTCACTTCAAGGTATTTCTTTTCATTCGCGACGTTCACTTTCCATTCAAATTCCTTTTCAGACAGTCTGGCGTCTTTGAGCAAACCCATTTGTTCTTTGACCTGAAACATGTGTCCCGAGGGGCATTTGAAATGCCCGTTGACGTAGCGGCTTTCGCGAATTGTTCCTTCAAAGCGGAGCGAAGCTGAACAGATTGGGCAGGCAAGCAGTTTTCCAAGTTTATCGTGCATCTACTTCACGGACTCAGAGTGGGTGTCCACGGCTATTTTAAGACTTCATCATCCATCACCTTTCGCCCGTAACGCTCATTTGAATCAACGTTTGTGAGAAAAGAATGCGAGTATCTTTTATTCCAAAACGATATTAACGAATAGAATCAACCCGTTACGCAGGTGAATGAATCGATGATCGATATATGCCTGCCCGTCATGATTGTTAACTTCAAGACTTATTTAGAGGCAACAGGGAAAAACGCAGTTGAGTTGGCAAAGAAGGCTGAAAAGGTCAGTCGTGAAACTGGCATTTACATTGGAGTAGCTCCCCAGCTCGCTGACTTAAGGTCCGTTGCAGAAGCCGTTGAGATTCCTGTTTTTGCTCAGCATGTGGATTCGATGAAGCCGGGAAGCTACACCGGTCATGTTCTAGCAGAGTCCGTGAACGAAGCAGGAGCAGCTGGAACCTTGATCAACCATTCTGAAAGACAACTGAAACTTTCGGACATTGATGAAATAGTGAAAATCACTCGTAAAAAAGGACTTATCTCTGTTGTCTGCGCCAACAATCCTTCAATCAGTGCCGCAGTTGCATCGTTGAAACCTGACATGGTCGCAATCGAACCTCCAGAACTCATAGGCACAGGGATACCTGTGTCTAAGGCTCAACCTGAAGTGGTCTCTGGTACTGTGGGGCTTGTTAGAGAGGTCAACGAAAAAGTGATCATTCTCTGTGGAGCCGGCATAAGTCACGGGGAAGACGTGACAGCGGCTTTGAAGCTTGGCACCCAAGGCGTGTTGGTTGCGAGTGGAATCGTGAAGGCAAAAGACCCGTATGAAATCATCCGTGAGTTTGCGGAAACGATGAAAATATAGTTGAGATGGAACCCTGTTTGAAAGTAGAACATGAATGCGCTGCGTGTATTCTCAGCAGAGGAGCAGCGGAAGCCAAAGAGGCAACTGCCAATCCTGCGTTACGTTTCCGAGCCATGTGTGATCTTCTGCGGATGCTAAACAAAGAGTTTCGTCCTACCTCTGTCCCAGCCGATTTGGGGACTAAGCGGGATCGCTTGATCAGACAGTTGACTGGAAACCCTGATCCCTACAAGAGAAGCAAAAGGATAAGCAACGAAAAAGCTTTGAAATTGTTACCTTACGCAAGAAAAATCGTTGAAGAGGGTTACACGCAAGAAGACAGGTTCAAAAGAGCCTGCTTGGTGGCGATGGTTGGCAACCTGATTGAATTTGACATTCCAGGGCACAAGGCGTCGTTCAGCAGTTTGAGAAAGAGTTTCAGAGAGGCTTCCAAAGACTTGGTTGTAAACGACCTCAACAAAGCCTTTGAACTTGTCAAGAAGGCTAATACGGTTCTGTATTTAACAGACAATGCTGGCGAAATCGTTTTCGACACGCTGCTCGTTGAACAGTTGAAAAACATGGGTTTGAACGTCATCGTCGCGGTCAAGGGTGGACCGGTGATTAATGATGCCACGCTTGAAGACGCCGAAGCTTCTGGAATTGCAAAGATCGCGGACAGGGTAATTACTACAGGAACGGATGCCGTCGGGTTCGCTGCGAAAGAAGTATCGAGAGAGTTTCTCGATGCCTACAAATCCGTCGATTTCATCATCGCGAAAGGGATGGGATACGCTGAAACCTTGACTGAATACAGGTTGAAGGGTCCTCATCTTCTGCTTCTAAGAACCAAATGCGAGCCAGTTGCCAACTATTTCGCCGTGGGCCGAGAGAAGAACGTTGCAAAGCTGATGCCCTAGATGGATTTGCCTTCTATAAGTCTGGATCAGAATGTTCTTTCTGACTTTCAAAGTTCGATCCATCGGGAATGGTTGACAGCGAACGGTCTAGGCGGCTACGCGTCTTCTACTATTCTGGGCATTAACACGAGAAAATACCACGGTCTGCTCGTAGTAGCGGTTGATCCGCCGAGAGACAGAAGGGTGTTTCTTACAAAAGTAGACGAGGAAATACTTGTCGACAAGGCAAAATGCCAATTGGGGGCAAATGAATTTAGAGACGTGTTTTTCCCTCAGGGCCACGGTTTTTTGAAGCGTTTCTCGATTTCACCTTTCCCAACGAGTGTTTATGCTGCGGGAGATGTCGAGGTCCAGAAAACAGTTTTCATGCCCTACCAAAAGAACTGCGTGGTGGTGCGCTATGGAATTTCAAATCGGAACGATACGGACGTTAAGATGCGTTTTTTCCCGCTTGTCAATTGGAGAAGCTTTCACGCGGTTACAGACCGATCGAGCAATTCCGAGTTGAGTCAGGAGCAGCATGACGGAACGCTCAAGATGACCTTTAAGACTCCCCAGTCAAACCTCCTCATTAAGACAACGCGAGGGAAATATCTCACCACTGACCATTGGATAGAGCGTATTTATCTTCGTGAAGAAGCTAATCGAGGAGAAAGCTGTCTCGACGACTGTTACCAGCCTGGGTATTTTGAAACAAACGTGGGCGCAAAGGAGACTGAGGATTTCTCAGTAGTTGCAGTTGCGGACAAAAGCCAAGAGAGGGCGGAAAGAACTCTGGCGGCGATACCAACGACCTCTGAAGGCCTATGTGGACTATTTGAGAAAGAGAGAAAAAGGCTGGAAAACATCATAACGAGATTCTACAGTTTGAATGAGAATGCGGTCCCGTGTGACTGGATAAGTTGGCTCAGTCTTGCGACGGATTCGTTTCTGGTGCAGGATCCACGGGGTCGGGAAGCGTCGTTGATTGCGGGTTACCATTGGTTTGGACCTTGGGGGAGAGACACTTTCATTTCTCTTCCCGGCTTGACGCTTGTAACGAGCAGGTTTGATGTGGCAAGAACGATTTTTCTCAGTTTTGCCAAGTATTGTAAGGGCGGGTTGATTCCAAACTTTCTTCCAGATGAATCCGACAAACCATCTTACAACACTGTCGACGCAACGCTCTGGTATGTAAATGCCGTGTGGCAATATCTGAAATATACGGGTGACTTCAATTTTGTCGAACAGAACCTGTGGAGAATGCTGAAGACTGTGGTTCAAAGCCACGTTGAGGGGACACTTTTCGACATACATGTAGACTGTGACGGTCTGCTCGCTCATGGTTCACAGTTGACGTGGGTGGACGCGTCGGTGGCCGGAGTGCCGGTTTTTCCGAGAGCCGGAAAAGCTGTTGAGATACAAGCATTATGGTTCAATGCTTTGAAGATCATGGAGATGTCAGCAGACAGGTTCGGAGAAGGCGCGTTGGCGGAGAAATATGGGCTGATGGCTGAGAAGGCTCGAGTGAGCTTTGTCAAGAAGTTTTGGAATTCGGAAAGAGGGTTCTTGTGTGATGTCGTAGGTTCAGGTGGTTGTGACGATTCGTTGAGGCCCAACCAAGTTTTCGCTGCAGCCTTGGACTTCACCATGCTGAGTGACAAAATGCGTGCGTGTGTTGTTGGCGTTGTTCAAAGGGAACATTTGACTCCTTGCGGGCTGAGAACTCTTGCCAAGAGTGATCAACGTTACGTTGGAACCTATTCTGGCGATAGGGAAAACAGAGACAAAGCCTACCATAGTGGAACAGTGTGGCCTTGGCTGCTCGGTCCTTTCACAACGGCATATCTCAAGACTAACCAATATGCTAGCCCTCGGCGTGAGTATGCATTTCAGAATTTCCTCAAACCATTGCTTACCCAACAGATTTTTCAAGCTGGCCTTGGAACGATAAGTGAGATTTTTGATGGCGATTCTCCGCACAAGCCCAGAGGATGCATCGCTCAAGCATGGAGCGTCGCAGAGCCATTGAGGGCTTACGTGGAGGATGTTCTGCTGGTAAGGCCGAAATATGAGAAAGAGGTTTTATCGTCTTCAGCCTGACGGCGATTTTCGCATGCTTTCTGCGGCAGTTTCAGGTGTCATCGTGTTTATGTAGACGCCGGTGCTTTTCTCGAACCCAGCCCAAGTTGCCAGTTTGGGATACACTTCCAAATGCCAATGATAATATCCTGAGGCGTCTCTGTCCGTGGTCAGGTGGAAGCCGTAATTGTATGGCGGATCATTTACTATGCTCTTTAGGCGGCTGAGACATTCTTTGAGTATTTGCGCAAAGGTCTTGGCGTCGTTCAGGGGCATTTCAAGAAGTGATGGCTGGTGTTTTCTCGGAAAGATCCAGAATTCCATTGGGTTCACGCTCGCATATGGCGCGAAGGCAATGAACTTTGAGTTTTCTACTATCTTTCGTGCGCCTTTGCATTCTTTTTCAATGATGTCGCAGAACACGCATTTCCGTTGTTGTTTCCAGAATTTTCTTGCTGCCGTCATTTCTTCTTGAACGGTTGTGGGCACGTTTGGAGTTGCGATAATTTGGCTGTGAGCATGCGATAGCGAAGCTCCTGCCTCTAGGCCGTGGTTGCGAAAGATTGAAACGTATCTCACGTAGGGTTTGGCTGAGAGTTCCCGGAGTCTGTCAATGTAGCCCTCGACGACGTATGTGAATTGCGAAATTCTCGCATCGGCTGGATGCTCGTCATGGTTTGGAGATTCTATCAGTACTTCATGATGTCCAACTGCTGGTGCGAGGTTGGAGGTCTTGGTTATTGACAGGTCGGCTTTGTCTTGTGGGGGAGAGAACGCTGGGAAAAGGTTTGGGACGACGCGGATTAGCCAATTCTTATGTCTTTCAGAATCATTGTCTCTTGTTTTTCGGATTCCATTCGCCGCTTTCAGATAGACGAGGGCGGCTGGCGGGGTCATGTGCTCGTTTCCTGGGCACATTGGGCATTGGCTTGTCTTTGGTTGTTGTATCGGTTGTTTTGCGAAGTCTGTGGGTCTGCGGCTCCTAGATGTAGCGATGACGACCCATCGGTCTAGGAGGTAGTCTTTGCGGAGCTCGTTGAAAGTCATAATGATGCCTCGAACAAACAATAGGATGTGCCATAGGCTTTTAGAACTTTCCAAGACTTCTGTTGCGCGAAACGTGAGAGCCGGGGGGGAATTTCACTCTGAGGAAACTATAAAAGTTGATTGGGTCACCATAAAGATGGACTGCAATGAAAATTGGCACTGACGTTTTGATGACTGTTCTGTTGGCAGTTTTCGTAGCGAGTTTTGTCTCATTGATGGTTTTCGGACAGGTATGGGAAATCAATCTGTCAATGGCCGACAGGTCGATTGAGACTTTCGACCGTGAGCGCGCGCAAAGCGCATTCATTGCTTCATGCTTTGCTATCGGTTCTGGAGCTTCTATGCTCTTCATAATTGAAAAGCGGTTTCCACAAAGTGAAAAAGCAGATGCGACATCCGCGGATAGACCTGAAGGCATGGGGAATCAAGGCGCTCCTCCTTAGGCGTGCTCATTCGCTTTCGTTTGCATGTTGAAAAGCGGCGGGTCACAGGAGATCGACGCTCAGAATCCACTGAACCCTCAAACCCTACACTCGTACCCGCACTCCCCTGAGCGCTGAACGTCCAGACTTAGGTTGCTCCCTCCCGGGTCTGGCCGGGTTCGCCTGGTTAACTTTAGAGACGACTTCCCTACGAAAGCCGCCTAACGACCGCCAGCCCCAAGGGACGGATAGTCTTCGCTTCGGAAATGAAGGCCTCAGCAGCCTTAAGCGCCTCAGCCCCAGCTTTCGGCCCGTCCTATAGAGGGTTTACGGAATAGGGGACCCCTACCCCCCCGCCTAAGACCCACCGCAAACCATTCTGAAGTCGTGCATGAGTATAAAACTTTGCCCCCAAACCCAAACGCCAAAACTAATAGTTCCACTTCTCGCAGTTGTCCAACAATAATTGACTTCCTCAAAGAAAGGCAATTTTCCCTCCAAGTGTGGTACCCACTGCACTATCTTGAAATGAAAAGAAATGCCACAACCGGTGTCACGTCTTGTACGCCAACGAATAATGAGGCGCGCACAAACCTATTATTCTGTTTATTGCAGATATGATTGCCAAAGGGGGTCTGCGATATTACATGAAAATACTCATCGAGTTTGAAGATAAATGGGCTGTGATTTTGATTTTGTTCTTGACAATAGCGGGATGGATAGTTTCGTTCAGCTTAATCTACACTACATATTACTTGTCTTCAGGTCAAGACCCGCTCAGCTGGACTGTTGGGTGGATGCCGCCTTGGCTTTATGAAATCGTGACTTTCGTAGGCAAAAATGGCGGTTATTTCTCGGTAATAGGTAGTACGATTTTCGGCACGATCATAGCTGTTGTTATTTGGAGAAGTCATAAAGGAAAGTCGGAACAGTGAACCTTCAGCGTCTTATCTCTAAGAACACTGGCCTTTAATGCTTGGGCACACCTATTTACGCTACAGTTAAAAACCAAAGTGCTGTGATTATAATGGTCTCCTCAGATAGAATTGAAGCTGATCCAATAGGATTTGTACAACGTCAACATCCGGATGAAGATATCAATGACCGCGAACTCGTTTCTAACATAGTGATTGAGAAAGAATATGCGGCAGGCTTAGATGGCATCGAAGACTGGTCGCACCTCTACGTCATCTTCTGGATGCACAAAATTCTCGATGAAAAGAAAACGCTGGTCTGTCCTAGAAGTGAGCCTGACATGCCATCAGTGGGGATTTTTGCCACCAGAGCACCAATTCGTCCTAACCCCATAGGTCTGACTCTCGTGGAACTGGTTAGACGCGAAGGGAACGTTCTTGTCGTGAAGGGGCTGGACGCTCTGAGCGGCACTCCTGTCTTAGACATCAAGCCCTATCCTTACTGGGTAAAAGGCCGCTGGATTGTAGTCACAGATTACAAAACTCCAGGCTATTTCAGCAAAATCAACAAGTAGATGCAGGTGGCGTCTGTTGCGCGCGCTTAGGCAGAACCTTGAAAGCCGATCTCAACTCGCTTCCTTTGTTTGGACAAATTCTCTCGCACTGAGTATCCTTAGAAGAAGTTCTTTTTAACAGGTTCCAGTAATAGGATTGACCAGGTGATGTGTTTGCCAGAACCAAAATTCGAATGGTTCAAAGACAAGGCAGGAAAATTCAGGTTCCGTCTCGTAGCGCCTAATGGAGAAAAGATTGCCGCAAGCGAAGCCTATTCATCAAAGGAAGCGTGTGTAAACGGAATCGAATCAGTGAAGAAGAACGCTCCGATTGCAAAGATAGTGGAAGCCAAAGAGTAGCAATCCTGCGAAACTGCTTCCCTTCTCCTTTTTTCTGGTCTGGGTTAGGTGGAAACATGTCTGTTTGAGGATCGCCTTCAAGGCGAAGTGGCTTTGCCGAGGACAATGCTTCTAAGTTCTGAGTATTCCTTTTCGGTATTTTGCTTCAATTCTACGATTTCTGAGGCAAGCCTCGTTTTTGTCTCTGGGTCCAACTTCGCTTTCATGATTCCTTCATCAACCTTTTGAATGTCGTGTAACGTATTGTGCTTCATTTCCTCCACTTTCTTCAACGCTTCTACTTTCTTTTTCTCAATGTCTGCTAATCGATCTCTGACATCCACTTCTCTCTTGTGAAGTTCTTCCCGTATTTTCGTCAGTTTTTTCTGAAACTCGAAAGAATCGCTCATCTCTCAGCGTCCCCCAGCTTAGTATCCTGTAAATGTGGAATAAGCTTTTCTTAGCGCCTGCACCGGTCAGTTTGCTTGCTGGATGACGTGTATCGAGGAAGACTCTCAATGAGAAAGCGCTGTGCGATTAGTGTGATTGCTTCGTTTTCTTCTTCAAGTATTTTGCCAAGGCAAATGTGGTTGCTGAGGCAATGACGGTCAATGCGACTGGGCTCTGAAATTCAGGAATTGCGCCAGCTTCACCTGTTACGGTTCCAATGATTGATCCGGACTGTTCTGCCGGGATTCTTGATAATGCAAGATTCACGTTTGAAGTAGTGTGATTTATTGTTACGGTTACGCCTGTGGTGTTCTGCGTCAAGTAGCCAAGGGCCGATGCCGTTACGGTATAGGTGCCTGCTCCCAAGTCTCCTGTTACAAGGTAGTCGCCTTCTTCATCCGTGTATTCGCTTCCCGAACCTGCTACTCCACCCTCTGCTGTGACGTGAGCTCCTGCAATCGGATTGCCACTCTTGTCAGTAATTTTGCCAGAAATCGTGCCTGTGGGTGTGAGGGGAGGAAACGTGATCTGGAAATTGATGTAGTCAACCCTTTGACCCTTGCTCAGTGACACGCTTGTCGGCTGGCTGAAGAATCCCATGTATGATGCGGTCAGGTTGTATGATCCTCTTCCTAATCCGCTTGAAATGATGTAGTGTCCAGTCTCATTGGTCTGCGCGAAGCCCATGTATTCTGTGGAGATCGCAGTGACGCCCGCGTTCTTCAAGGGATTATTGTAGGGATCGGTCACTCTTCCCGTGATGATTCCCGATGGGTCTAAAGCAAGGTCTGGGGCAGCAAGCATTATGCCCTCTACCACTGAGATTCTGAGCGTATTGGGCACGTGTTGCGCTGGAAAGAAAGCAGTAATGTTGTAGGCTGCGGCTCCCAAGTTTGTTGCCATGCTGTAATTGCCGTTCACATCAGTCACCGCAGTGCAACCGTATGTGGAGTTGCCGTCGGATGGAATGGCAGTGACAACGACACCTCCCAGCCCAACGGCAGGTATGCCCGACTCGACTACCCTGCCATGGATTCCGCCTGAAAGGTTCAAGTGCATGTTCTGCGTGGTCGGAGATCCAATAGCGACAAGCACATTCGGAACCTCTGAGCTCACGTATCCTTCCTTTATGACTTTCACAGTGTAGTTTCCAGTTTTCAATCCTTCACTAATGTTGTATTGTCCGTTAAGATTGGTTGTGGCCATGCCGGATCCGTTGACTCCGTAGGCTACGACCGTTGCGCCGGAGACATTTACTCCCGCTGCATAAACCAAAGAATTAGCCCGTCCAGAAAGCACTGAAAAAGCTATAATATAGATCTGAAAAAGAAGACAGATCGAAAACACTGCTGCAATGACGTCATTGGTCATTTTTCGGTTAAACAACAACGTTCCGTTCCTCCCCACCGGGTTCTACTTTAGGAACGACTGAATATTAAAAACTTGTGAGACGAGCGCCTCGAGGACGGTCAGGCTTTTATCTACAACGCTGATATACCTTGATGCGAAGCGCAGGTATGTCTACGAGGAGGAGGATTTTTGAAGACTATTGCTGTTGTCACAAGTGGTGGTGACGCTCCAGGCATGAATGCTGCCATCCGGGCTGTTACCCGCGTAGCTTATTCGAGAAATGCTCACGTACTGGGTTTTGAAAGAGGATGGGAAGGATTGCTGGAGAACTCGTTTCGATCATTGACTCCGCGGTCTGTCGGCGGCATAATCCAGTTGGGCGGCACAATCCTGCACACTTCAAGATCCTTGGAATTCAAGACAAGCAAAGGCATCAAAAAAGCTGCTGAAACTCTTGCCTCAAACAAGGTCGATGGACTAGTCGTCATCGGAGGAAACGGTTCATTCCAAGGAGCACTGGATTTGAGCAAAGAAACGGATGCTCTGATTGTCGGAATCCCCGCGTCCATTGACAACGATGTCTCTGGGACTGACGAAACGATAGGGTTTGACACAGCTCTGAACACTGCGGTCGATGAGATTGACAAGATTCGCGACACAGCAATTTCACATGAAAGAGTGTTCATAGTAGAGGTCATGGGACGTGCCCGTGGTTTCCTGGCAGCGGCTACGGGGCTCACGGTCGGAGCTGAAGTAATACTGGTTCCTGAGGTCAAAGTCGACCTTCAAAAAGTCCTCAATCGCCTGAAGGAGAACAGCGCGAAAGGAAAGAGGTCAGGGATAATCGTAGCTGCGGAAGGAATCGGAGACACGCGTAAGCTTGGAAAACAGATAGAAGAAGAAACGCGGACAGAGGTCAGACTCACTGTCCTTGGTTACGCGCAAAGAGGCGGAAGCCCCACGGGTCGAAGCCGGCTTCTGGCCAGTCTTTTTGCGGACAAAGCCGTTGAGCTGTTGTTGAAGGGCCAAGGAAAGAAGATAGCTGGATTGCGAAACGGCAGGGTGACCGGCACTGGTCTCGAAGAGTCATGCAAAACAGAGAAGCCACTGGATCTTGAGTTACTGGAACTGGCTTCAGTATTGTCAACTTAGATTTGGATCTTGCGGCTAGCCGAAGAAGACACTTGCCATGTCGTATAGTTCAAGGTCTACAGTTTTTCTTTTCCCTACGACCTGTTCTAATGGAACGGATGCTATCCTGTTTCCTTTGATTGCCACCATTTGATCAAACTTCTTGTCATGAACCAAATCTATTGCGACTACTCCAAATCTCGTCGCAAGTATACGGTCGAACGCGGTTGGAGAGCCGCCGCGTTGAAGGTGGCCCAAGACGACCACTCGGGTTTCGATTCCCATGCATTTCTCAATTTCCTTTCCCAGAAAGTAGCCCACTCCACCCAACCGGATGTGGCCGAATTCGTCAAGACTTTCGCTGTAAACTATTTCGACTCCGCCTTTGGGTTTGGCTCCCTCGGCGACCACGATCAAACTAAAGTTTCTACCCCTCTTCTGTCTCTGTCTTATGCTTTCGCACACTTGTTCTATATCGAAGGGTTTCTCAGGAATCAGAATAACATCTGCGCCCCCAGCAAGACCCGCCTCCAGTGCGATCCACCCTGTGTATCTGCCCATGACCTCCAGAATAATGACCCTGTGATGGGTTTCTGCAGTGGTATGAAGTCGATCTAGGGCTTCTGTCGCGATTCCGACCGCCGTCATAAATCCAAACGTATAGTCAGTGCCCATCAAATCATTATCAATGGTCTTCGGGACGCCAACACAATTCAATCCGTATTCTCTCATCTTGTGAGCAACGCTCAATGTGTCGTCCCCACCGATGACAACAACGGCGCCTAAACCTTCTTTTTTCGCATTTCTGATGATGGTCTCTGGGCCTTTCTCCCTCTTGAGAGGGTTCGTCCTCGAAGTGCCCAGAATCGATCCTCCGCGGGGAAGAAGACCGGAGGCCGCCTTCAAATCCAATCGCTCATATTCTGCACTGAGAAGTCCGTTCCAACCATCCTTGATGCCGACAATTTCATAGCCGTAATTTTGTATGCCTTTCTTTACAATGGCCCTGATTACGGCGTTAATTCCTGGGGCATCGCCGCCTCCTGTCAAGACTCCGACTTTCATTCTATTATTCACCAATCACGCTTTTCCAGAACTTCCGAACATGCGCATCTTGCCTTTAACAACCTCTTTTAAGGCATCTCTCGCAGGTCCCAAAATCTTCCGTGGGTCAAACTCCTTTGGAGAGTTTGCCAGTACTTCACGTACGGTTGCCGTGAATGCCAGGCGCAAGTCTGTGTCGATGTTGATTTTTGCGATCCCTAGTCCAATCGCTTTCTTGATATGCTCTTCTGGGATGCCTTTTGCTCCACCTAGTTCGGCACCGTATTTGCCTGCCTTTTCAATAATCCAGGCTGGAACGCTTGAAGCTCCATGCAGGACAAGCGGCAGGTTAGCCTTCATGCTTATGGCTTTGAGTCTTTCAAAGTCAAGTTTGGGTTCAGTTTTGAACTTGTACGCCCCGTGAGATGTGCCTACGGCCACAGCAAGAGCGTCTATGCCGGTGCGCTGAACGAATTCCCTGGCAGAATCTGGATCCGTCAATATGGCTTCTTTTTCATCAACAGTTTTCTCTTCGACTCCTGCCAGTCTACCAAGTTCAGCTTCGACCGAAACCCCTTTTGGACGTGCAAGGTCCACGATGCGTCTGGTCAATGTGATGTTTTCCTCAAACTTCAAGTGCGATCCGTCAATCATGACCGACGTGAATCCAGCTGCGATGCATTTGGAAACTGTATCATAGTCTTCACCGTGGTCAAGGTGCAGTGACAATGGCACAGGGGAAAAATCTGCGGCTAACCGAACGATTTTTGATAGATAAGGTAAGCCTGCGTATTTGATGGCGCTCGGAGTAACCGCTACTATGGCAGGAGACTTTTCATCGACTGCAGCTTCTGACACCGCCAACGCAGTTTCCAAGTTGGTGATGTTGAAGGCTCCTACGGCGTAGCCTTTTTCGCGGGCCGAAACCAGCAAGTCCTTGTTTGTGACAAGCACTTTTTCACTCTTGAACTGAATATTGACTGTGAACGGTATAAATGGTTTACATTCATTTTTAAACTCTGAGACACACCTCTACGACAGGAGCCCAGAGGCAAATGAAGAGAGTAACGAGGGACAAGATCATATACAGCTTCAGTTCCAAGCACAGCCCCGTGGCTCACGTGAGGACCGGCGAGCTAATCACGATGGAGACTCAGGATGCCTTCGGCGGACAAATCAAAAGTGAAAAAGACTCTGTCATAACTCTCGACTGGTCCAAGGTTGACGGAGCTACAGGCCCAATATTCATCGAGAACGCCAAACGAGGCGACACACTGGTGGTAGAAATGGTTAACATTAAAGTTCCAGAAACGGGGGTAATAGTGACAGTTCCCAAGTGTGGAATTCTTGCAGAAAAGGACGTGAAACCTTCAACAAGAGTCATCAAAATACGTAAAGACAACTTGAAATTCGAGAAAATAACGCTCAAAACTAGACCCATGATAGGAACTATAGGGGTGACTCCAGAAAGCGAAATACCCTGTGGTTCTCTTGGTGCGCACGGTGGAAACATGGATGTCAAGGAGCTGACTGCTGGCACCACGCTCTATCTGCCCGTGTTTGTTGACGGTGCCTTATTCGGAGCTGGCGATTTACATGTGGTTCAGGCAGATGGAGAATTGTGTGTGTCTGCCGTTGAGGTGCCTGGCGAAATCGAAGTAAGGTTCAGAATAATCAAGGGCAAGAAGCCTCGATGGCCAGTACTTGAAACCGCCAGTTCGTACGCAGTTCTGGCGTGTGGTGAAACGTTAGATGAGGCAGCGAAGTTTGCCGCTGAAGAAGCGGTAGAAGCTCTGATGCGCAAGTACGGGTGGTCGTTTGAGACGGCGTACATGTTTTCAAGCTTGGTTGTTAACCTGGAGATAAATCAGGTTGTTGACCCCAAAAAAGGCGTGAGGGCTGTCATCTCAAAGAAGTTCATTGACCTAGACAGCCTGCTCTTTTAAACGATTTTGCTTTGTCAGAAAGCACGCGCTCACTCACTCCGTGTGCATGTGTGTTGCCTATGGTGGTAGGTAGGTGTAGGTGGGTATAGGTAGGTATGGGCGTAAGGGCTGTGATTGGTGTAGTGATTGCGGGCGTTTTCTGGTGGTAGTGATGTGTTGGTTGGGGCAAAGTTAAATTCTTGGACCTTGGAACAAGTATCGCTTATGGAATTAAAAACAGTCTTAGGGTCAATCGCGATCGCCGTGCTGCTTTTTTTCGGCATCATATTCGCGTGGTCCACGGGTGCCCAAGGAATGGATCAATCAGATGTAATCCGGCGATTGATAATCGCTGTAATGATGTTTGTCCTGGCGTTCTTGATAGCATTTTACATAACGAGGAAACCCAAGACCATAGTTCAACAGTTTGAAGTTTCAGGCCAGATGAAGGCGGTCACCATAAAATGTCCCAACTGTTCTGGTTCAATCGATCCTAACACCATCAAAATAGTAGACGGCGTTCCCTACGCAACATGTCCATACTGCGGAAACCACTTCCAGGTGACTGAGGAACCGAAATGGTGAAGCACCGACTCCTCATCGGTCTTCTAGCAGTTATTCTGTCTTTGACCCTCACAAGTTCTGTCATGGCACAAACGAGAGAGTATCATCTCAATCAGGAATGGGTCAAAATATGGATCAACTCAGACGGAAGCATCGACCTGTCCTACAACATAAGCATAACATTGGATTCAGGTCCGAACATAAACTACATTCTTGTCGGACAGCCAAAAGGCGATTTCACAATAGGCAATGCCGCGGATCAATACGGTAACACGCTGCAGACTGAAGACGGAAGCTCCGGCAGCGAACACAGAGCCAATGTCAGCCTCAATTCCCCTTTGGCCGCTGGGCAGACTGTTTGGTTCACTGTGATCACTAACGTTGGACACATGATCTATGAAGACAACGAAACCAACGTTGGCATGCTTTTCAAACCGATGTGGTGGACCGAAACAACGTTGACCGATTTGCGTGTGTTGATCGTTTTACCTGCAGGAGTCCAACCCAACCAGGTTGCCACTGCAGAGATTCTATGGGACGCGTTACTTCCAGAAGCTGAAAATCAATGGGCAGTTTTCTGGGAGAAAAAGAACCTTGTGCCCGATCAGAGATACGAGTTTGGCGTTTCCTTTCCAAAGGGATATGCGTCATTCGAGCCGAGAGCCACGGGTCTCGTTGCCTTCTTCAATAGTTACGGGTCTTGGTTAGCGATTTTCTTCGTCTTGCTCGCAACCATAATCATAATAGCATTTGCTGTACGCAAGAAAGGGTATTCAATGCCAAAGATAAGCATGGAGACTCTTGGGCTGAGGCGCGGGCTGACAGCCGTGGAAGCTTCGTATTTGCTGGACATGAAACCTCCAATGATAGTCACGGAAATTCTGTATAGCCTACTGCAGAAAAGAGCAGTGTGGGTCGAGTCGACGAAGCCTTCGATCAAAATCAAAATCATGGAGGCTTTCCAAAACAAGAAGGGAACCGACGAAACGCCCCTTCGCTACTACGAGATCGACTTCCTCGATTCCCTGAAGGAAAACGGAACCCTTGACGAAGAAAAACTGGCAGGCACCATAATGTATCTCAGAGACGCCGTCGAGGAGAAAATGCGCGGATACAACAGAAACGACACAGTTGGCTATTACAGGCAAATCGCAGCAAAAGCCTGGGAGCAAGTTGAAGGGGCAGGAACGCCTGAACTGGCATCCAACGCCTATGACGAACAACTGCTTTGGCTGTTTCTCGATCCCAATTACAAGACGCGGACAGAAACGGCTTTCCAAGAGAGAATCTTTCAACCCAACCCCATGTGGTTCTGGTACTGGTATGGTTACCAACAGTACCATCCGAATCCAACTTACAGACCCAATATTGGAACGCCGATGCAATCAGGCAAGGCACCTTCGATTCCAGGCGCCGACTTCGCCAACAACATCGCCAGCGCAGTTGAAAACACCTCTAACACGATAGTAGTCAACATGGAGAAATTCGCAAATGCTATCCTGCCTTTCTCATCTGCAAAAGCTTCGCACGAACCTGCCCGCGAAAATGCAGACTGCGTCTGTGCCTGTGCCGCCTGCGCCTGTGCATGCGCGTGCGTATCGTGTGCGTGCGCCTGTGCGGGCGGAGGCGTGGGAATGAAGGGAGATGGTCTGAAGCCATGAGCTTCTTCAAGAGAATCTTTCGCCCTCCAAAAATTCCGCAAGGTCGTTACACCTATCGTGGAAAAGGCAACCTCGCCGGCCTAGCACTACAGCTTCGCGTGGAGCCTGAGGGCAAGAGCGTGATGGTCATAAACGCCGACCGTGTTCTCTACCTCAATGAAACTGCCACGGCATACGCTTACCACTTCATGCAAGGCATGTCCACTGAACACATTCTGAAGAAGATAAGACGTACATACAGGGTTGATTCGAAAACGGCCAAGAGAGACTTTGAAAAACTGATTTTCGCGATCAGTACGTTGGCGAAGACCGAGAAGGTCTGTCCCATATCGTATCTAGGCGTCAAAACTGTTGAACCTTTCACTCAGGCACTGTCAGCGCCTTTGCGCATGGATCTTGCCGTTACCTTCAGATGCCAAAACAATTGCATTCACTGTTACGCTGGTGGACCACATGAAACTGATGAATTGTCCACGGATCAGTGGAAGAAAGTCATCGACCGCATGCGCGAAATCGGCGTCTTCATCTTGACCTTCACAGGCGGAGAACCGACGTTGCGAGATGACCTGCCAGAACTGCTGCTTTACGCTGAGACCAAGGGCGCAGTAACAGGGCTCGTGACAAATGGAAGACTGTTGAAGGACAAAAGATACGTTGACAAGCTTGAAAAAGCAGGATTAGACTTCGTTCAAGTGACCTTGGAATCACACAAAGCCCAAATCCATGACCAGATGACTGCATCAAAAGGAAGCTTCAAAGAGACCATCGCAGGAATCTCAAATGCGGTTCTTTCAAAAATCTACGTTACTACAAACACTACTTTGAGCAAGTATAATGCCTCACAATTCTTGGAAACCATCGATTTCATAAAAGAGCTAGGAGTCGACGGCTTTGGCTGCAACAGCTTGATATATTCGGGAAAAGCCAGCGAAATAAGCGAAGAATTCGCTCTGCCGATCGAAACGTTAAACGAGCTTTTGCCCAAAATCCGCGACAAAGCCAGTCAACTTGGACTGAAATTCCTCTGGTACACGCCTACTCAATACTGCCGCTTCGATCCCGTAAAGCTTGGACTAGGCGTAAAATCATGCAGCGCCGCAAACATCAACATGTGCATTGCACCGAACGGCGACGTGTACCCGTGTCAAAGCTACTTCGAGAGCCTCGGCAACATCTTGAAAGACGATTGGGCAAAGATTTGGGACAATCCGCTTTCTGTGAAAATAAGAAACAGAGAATATGTTGAGCCAAAGTGCAAAGACTGTCCTCAACTGCAGATATGCGGCGGCGGATGCCCGTTAGAACTAGAGAAGAAAGACTACGTGTGCCTCGAATCCTAGCCTGCGCTTTTCTTAGCTTTCTTGAGCTGCTTGACGTAGGATTTTGTCAGTCTAGCCTTCTGAGCATGCGTCAGCCGCTTGATCCTTTTCTCTCTTTTCATGGCCTCTGACCTTGAACCAAGCTCTTCAACGTACACGAGGCTTTTGGGCTTGTGCATTTTCGTGTATCTTGCGCCCTTCCCGTTTAAGTGCAGTCTGAAACGCGATTTCACGTTTCTGGAGTATCCTGTGTAGAAATTGTTTCCCTCGCAAAGAATAATGTAGACATAGTATGGTGTCATGTGCCGTCTGCGCTTGTCAGTGGAGTTGGTGTTCAATTCTGTCTCAAAGTAAATAAAAGTAATTCCAATGGTGTTGACAAAATTCGTAAGAAAAGCTGAATTTCGGGTTCCGATTTCTCTTCAGGGCAGAAACAGGCTCCGACAGGTCTAAACATTATGGAGGATAGTTCTATCCCCCGCGTTAGAGCTAGCGTGCGATCGATCAATAACGTAAGAAAAGCTAAAATCGTTCTTGAACTTCATTGGTCACTATTTACCTACGCATAAGGGACGATGATCGATGAAAGTTGCAGTTAGTACTGAAAAGTTGTCCAAATACTATGGCAAAGGCGGCGAAAT
>CAYNQC010000021.1:0-16001 GCA_964399235.1 uncultured Candidatus Bathyarchaeia archaeon
TTGGACCATCTCGAAAACGGCATTGTCCACTCTCTTGGTCATGCTGGCCTTTATTGGGTACAGTGGTGGGTAAAGGTAGTCTTGGCAAGAGTCAACGCCATAGCCCATTATTCCGTTTTCATTCGCCGCTTCTAGAGCTCCGAGTCCGCTAGCGCCTGCAGCCGAAAATACAGAGTCGGCACCGAGTCCAATCAGCGAGACCGTTAGTTCCTTGGCCTTTGTTGCATCTCTCCAGCTGCCGACGAACACTGGATCAAAAACTGTTACACTTACATTGGCCCATTCTGCACCTGCCTTGTATCCGACGTAAAAGTCTCTGATCAACGGTATGTCCATACCTCCTACGAAGCCGATCTTTCCCGTCTTGGTAAGCATTCCAGCCACGACGCCAGTCAGGAAAGATCCTTCGTTTGCCTTGAACACTAGTGAGGCGATATTAGGCAGACTGACCACCATGTCGACGATCGCGAATTTCTGGTTCGGATATGTGGTCGCTGTAGCGTTGAGAGCGTCTGCCTGATCGAAGCCTATGCAGACGATCAGTGCGTATTGACCTGTTGAAGCGAAACCCGTCTGGAAGCTTGCGTATTCGGCTATGGCCGCTGGCTGCACGTAATCGAAGGTTATGTTGAGTTCGGTCTTTGCCCGCATCATGCCGGCGTATGCAATGTCGTTGAAGGATTTGTCTCCCAAGCCGCCGGTTGCGAGAACGAGGCCGATCTTTATTGGTGCCGTCAGTGCCGCAATCCGCGCCAAAGCAGCAGTAAGATTGCCGTCCTTGTTGTTGTAGTTGGCTTGTAGGTTGTTGTAATTGTTCTGGAGATTGTCAAAGTCTGTTTTGCTCACCCATTCTGGTCCAGGCGAGGCAGCCGGCTTGGCCACCCAAGCGATTCCTGCTCCGACTGCTAGACCGATCAGTATTCCTGCGATTGCCATTACGTATGTCTGTTTCATCTTTATTCCTCACATTATTGTTTCATGGATCACGTTTTAAGACTTTTTATCCGAGTTCAGAAGCAAAAAACAGATGGAAAAAGCTGGAAAAAAGGCCCTTGCGGAAGGGCAATGTGGTTTTCAATATGGAGGGTTAGACATCGCCTGATTCTTTGATCTTGATGTCTTCGTAGGGGGCAGCGACCCTTCTGTAGAATTCAAGCTTGATACATTCCAGGACGCCTACGGCTTTGTTGATGTGATAGTACCGAAGCGGGTAGACTTCCTTCAGCAGTTTGGTCACGACGTAGTTCAAGTCGCCGTCCACTTCTTCAGGCGGCAAAGACCTTAAAACGCCTACTAGTTCCTGAATGATCTTCTCGTATTTCTTTCGGTTTTCAGATTTTATGTAAGGCAGCAGGATCAAGTCTCCAGTCTTCTTGTAGAATCGGAATTTCTTTTATTAAAAACTATACCTGCAAACAGCAATCGGACTTCCAAAAGTGTATAAACGTTTGACCACAATTCTTACGCAGAGAGCAACAATGTCAATAGTTTCGCGACGCCTGTTCGGCACAAACGGCATTCGTGGAATCGTTAACAAAGAGTTGACGCCTCAGATGGCAGTCCAGACTGGTGCGGCCGTTGGAACCTTCTTCAAGCGCGGCAAGCTCGTGGTCGGCTACGATGCGAGAACAAGCGGGCCCTTGCTGGCTAATGCGGTCATCGCGGGTCTCACGTCCACGGGTTGCAACGTGCTGATCGCAGGGTTGGTGCCGACTCCTGCACTGCAGTTGTGGATAAGAAGTCATTATGTCAATGGCGGCGTCATGATAACTGCATCACACAATCCGGCGGAATACAACGGCATCAAGGTTATGTGGAAAGACGGAATCGAACTCTCGCGTCAACAAGAAGTCAAAATCGAAAACATATACTTTGAAAGTAAGACAAGTCTCGCAAAATGGAATACACTTGGAACAACATGTGAGCTCAAAGGAATAGACGACGAATATGTCGCTGCAATAAAGAAGCATGTCGACGTAGGCGGGATTAAGAAAAAGCGGTATCATGTCGTGGTTGACCCTGCAAACAGCGTGGGCGGTCTCACCGGACCTAGGCTACTGAGGGAACTTGGCTGCAGGGTGACCACTATTAATGGAGAAATGGATGGAACGTTTCCCGGAAGACTTCCTGAACCGAGGCCCGAAAACCTCAGCGACCTTTCTTCAACAGTGAAAGCTGTCCGCGCAGATTTGGGCGTTGCCTTCGACTCTGACGCAGATCGAGCGGTCTTTGCCGATGAGAAAGGTGAAGTCCAGGCGGGAGACAAGAGCTTTGCTTTGGTGGAAAAGTATTTTTTGATGGATAATCCTGGCGAGAAGGTTGTCACTTCGATCAGTTCTTCGTCGATGATAAAGGACGTTGCGGATCAGTATGGCGGCGAGGTTGTGTGGACGAAGATTGGCAGCGTCACCGTCTCGCAGACGATGAAGAAAGTCAAGTCTAATCTAGGCGGGGAAGACTACGGTGGCATCTTCTATGGGCCGCATCAGTCTGTTAGGGACGGCGCGATGGCGGCGGCGCTGATTTTGAACATCATGGCCAGAACTGGCAAGAAGGTTTCTGAGTTGTTGGATGAGCTTCCGCGATATTTCATCGGCAAAGGAAGGATCGAGTGTCCGGAACGGCTTAAGCAGCTGGTGCTCTCGCGCTTGATTGAGACTGCGAAGGGTTTGGATGTTTACACTCTTGATGGCCTCAAAGTGTGGTATAAGGACAAGAGCGCGATTCTGGTGAGGCCGAGTGGGACTGAAGCGGTTTACAGATTGTATGCTGAAGCAAAGACTGCGGGAAGAGTGAAGCAGCTTGTCGATGAGTATAGCTCGAGAGTGAAGGAGATTATTCGAGAGCTCAAAGACTAAGCAGCGTTCGTGCGATGTTTTAAATTCTCGGTGGCGGATATTGTTTTGCAGCGGTGCCAGAGAGGGGTGTGAACGTTGTCATATGTTTTCAATATTCCCTTGCGTAACAATGCCAAGCTGAAGAATGTCATGGCTTGTGTAAAGGGCGACGTGAAACTGCAGACTTTGTGGAAGTGTGCTAATGTTACGGCCATTGACCGTTTGGGTTATACTGATCACGGTCCGACGCATGTGAAAATTGTTGCGAATTCGGCTTTGAAGCTTCTGAGAATTTTGGTTGACCGTAAGATTGTCCCAAGCGTCGTGAAGAATTATGGAATGAAGAATGAGGATGCGGAAGTTGTGGTGGTTTTAGGCTCGATTTTTCACGATTTAGGCATGAGCGTGACGAGGGAAAGGCATGAGTGGTATGGTGCCATGTTCGCTGTGGAGTTCATAGAAAAATTTCTGCAAGAGATTTATCCTGAGGATGAGCGGACAATAATTCGATCTGAGGTCTTGCACGCGATTGTTTCTCATGAGGAACCTTGGAAACCGCTCACGATCGAGGCTGGAATTGTGCGGGTTGCTGACGCTTTGGACATGGAGAAGGGAAGAGCCAGAATTCCGTTTCAAGCTGGCAGGGTTGATATTCATTCGGTTTCTGCGCTTTCGATTGAGAAAGTGGACATCCATGAGGGTGATAAGACGCCGGTCACGATAAGGATTACGATGTCGAATTCGGCGGGGATCTTTCAGATAGACGAGTTGCTTAGGCCGAGGATAGAGAATTCAGGGCTCAAAACTTACATGCACGTCGTCGCGGAGATCACTGGAGAGAAAGAAACAAAGATCCTGGACAAATTCGAAATTTAACCCAGCAGGGCGTATCGGTCTTTGTGCTCTGACAAAGAAGCGCAGGTCCGCATTATGGACTGTTCAACAGGAATTATGGCTTGAAAACAGCGAAAAACACCCTACCCCCTCCCCCTACCTTTTTTCTTTACACAGTATCGCGAATGAGCCTTAGTGAAGGCATTTGGACGGGGTTTGCCGTGCTTTTTGTGCGACTTCTATGTTGAAATTTCAAGAGTCGCGATTGCTTTGTGGGGTAGCACACGATCGGACAAGCAGAGTAGGCGCTCTCGCTCGCGGATGCTGTGTTTTCACGTTGATGCTTTGGGTTTCAACGGTTGGTTGTCAGCTTCTGGTTCAGTTCTTCAAGGGTGTGGATTGCGGCTTCTTCTTTGCATTGCCGTGTTCTGTCCAAATAGAACGCTGATATCCCCAGTGATCTGGGGACTTCGAAGTCGAAGAGGCGGTCGTCGCCTGCATGGACCATTTCGTTTGGGGCGATTTTGCAGATAGTGCAGATTTTCTTGTAGAGACAGACTGAATTCTTGATTAGACCGAAATCAGATGTTGAGGAGAACACATGTTCAAAATAGTGAGTAATCTTGGTTTTTTCAAGTTCTAGATCCACGAATTCTCTGCGTGCGTTCGAGATTATTATGAGTCTGAAGCCTTTGTCCTTCAGCTTTTCCAAGACTTTGGGGACTTCCGGAAACATGGTGATCCTGTTCTCAAAATCGTGCAGAACCTTTCTTGGAGAGGCCTCCAAGCCGAACTTGTTTATCCAATAGGCCAAATCGTACCATTCAAGTCTCTCCCGGCCCACCTTGTCATATTGGGCTTTCACGTCTTTCTTGGCTTGCTTAAGTGAGACGTTGTTCTTTGCGGCGAATAAGCGAGGTATTCCTTCAAGCCAGACTGAATCTACAAAGGAGGTGTCAGTGATGGTTCCGTCCATGTCTAAAGACACTAAATGCGCGCCGCCCATGTTTTCCTCTCCTTTCTTTGCAATTCATTGGATTCATGAAGCTTTTTACTTTTCTTGTAACGAGTTAAGTCTTATCGAGTTTCCTGCGAAAGGAATAATATCTCAACGATTCTATCTCAAAGGGATTGGAATGGCTATTTCAATTAGGTCATTGGGTCACGCGAGCTTCCAGATCAAGGGTAAGGGGAAGATCATCTACGTTGATTTGAAGAAATATGGAAAAGTGGTGGAAACTACTGAAGCAGCGGATTTGATTTTGGTGACTCACTCTCATGCCGATCATTGTAGCGCGGAAAAAATCAACAAGGTTCGTAAGAAAGACACTGCGGTCGTTGCTCCAAAACAATCGGCATCAGAAATAGGTGGAACCGTCAAAACACTCAAACCTAACGAAGAAGCAAAATTCGGCACCATTACAGTCAGAGCTGTTGACGCCTATAACTACAGACGTTTCAGATCTCCGGGAAAACCTTGGCATCCAAAAGGGTACGGAGTCGGTTACTTGATCACAGTCGGGGGCAAGACGATTTATCATGCGGGAGACACTGATTTTACACCTGAAATGAGACAACTTGGAAAGGTAGATGTGGCGCTTATTCCCACGGGGGACAAATATACTATGGACAATGCTGAAGCCGCCGAGGCTGCAATAGCGATCAACCCGAATGTTGTCATACCAATGCACCGTTGGGATACAGATCCACAGAAGTTCAAGGAAATCGTCGAGGCAAAATCAAAGGTCAAAGTAGTGTTGCTGAACGAGGGCGAAGAATTCAAAATAGCTTGATCCACAGGCCGCAAATCGATTTCATATTTGCACAAGGTCCAAGTATTGGGGCATCAGCAAAGCCTATATCGACAGAACAGTCAAGGAAGAAGTGAGCAAAAACATGGAAAACAACGTCGACTACGCGCTGAAAGTGTCTAACCTTAGCGTCAAGCTTCAAAATCAAACAATTCTCGACAACGTAAACTTCAAATTGAAAAAGGGAACCGCTTTGGCTGTTCTCGGACCAAACGCCGCTGGAAAGACCATGCTCTTTAAGGCTTTGTTGAATTTGGTACCGTACACTGGTAAGATTGAGTGGGCGGAAAAAACGAAAATAGGTTACGTCCCTCAGAACATTGCCGTAGACGATATCCCGATTTCGGTAAAGGAGTTTCTTTCATTTAGGAATCACGTGGACGTTGAAAGCTCCCTCGCTCCAGTGAGACTGAACAACAAGAACGTCGCAGATAAGACCTTGGGCTTCTTGTCAGGGGGAGAGCTCCGCAGGGTGTTGATTGCTTGGGCTTTGGCAGACAATCCGAACGTTCTGTTGTTTGATGAACCCACCACGGGGGTTGACATTGGAAGCGAAGAACCCATATTTGTGACGCTTAAGGAGTTGAAGGAGAAAAACAAGATAACTGTGCTTCTCATAACGCATGATGTCCACATCGTCAATGAGTACTCAGATTACCTTTTGGCGTTGAACAGATGCATAACGTTCTTCGGAGAATCGAAGGAAATAATGAAGCCCTCGGTTCAGAGAATAATCTACGGCGAAACAGTCTGCTTGGGAACGCCAAGCGAACAGCAGTGATTCTTTATGATTGAAACGTTCATTCTGAGTATCATAATAGGAATTTCCGTAGGCGTTTCTGCAGGCTACTTGGGCTCGTTGATGGTTCTGGAGAAAATGGCGCTCGTAGGCGACGCTTTATCGCATGTTGCACTGCCTGGGCTTGCAATTGGAATACTGCTCAACTTCAACCCTTATTTGGGCGCGTTCATTTTCCTGTTTGCCTCCGCAGTTGTCATCTGGCATCTTGGGAGGGTGACCAAACTTTCCTTCGAAACAATTGTCGGCGCCATGTTCACGCTCGCTCTGGCAATTGGTATTGTGATCATACCGGAAGCTGAACTTCTCGAGGCGTTGTTCGGGGACATAACCAAAGTAACACTTATAGAAACAGCAATTGGGGTCGCAGTTTCAGCTGCGGCATTGTTTCTGACAAACAAGATCTACAAAAAGCTGGTTCTGAGCATGATTTCAGAGGACTTGGCAGTTTCAAAAGGCATTGCTGTCAGTAAAACGAACCTGCTCTACCTTATGCTGGTCTCTCTCGTCGTCGCTGTAGGCATCAAAATTGTGGGAACACTTCTAGTAGGTTTCTTGGTAATCGTTCCAGCCGCAGCAGCCAAAAACGTGAGCGCCGACCTGTTCAGATACGCGGTGCTGAGCTCTGTCTTCGGAGCTGCAAGCGCATTTGCTGGAATATTGTTCTCAAACTACTTGAACTTGCCGACCGGACCCTTGGTAGTTTTTTCAGGAATCGTGATCTTTGTCGCAACTGTTCTGGCCAAGTGGCAAACAAAATAGAACCCTTTGTCATGAGGCGCCGGACCGTTTTTATTTGTTGGAAACCCTGTTTCAGCTACAGTCTCCTCTAGTTGGCAAATCATTAATACGTGGTGCTTCAGAAAGCCTTGCAGGTAAACAAAATGACAGAAATATCTTGGGGAAAAGCTTTCGGCTACGGTGCAAGGTACATCCTGTACGTAATCGTCTGGGCAATCGTCGGCGTGCTAATAGCTTTTGCTGGAGGACTAGTGATCGCCTCATCAGTCAACATCACCTTCAACTCGGTCACTCAAACATGGAATACCTCAAATCTGAACCTGAGCGGAATATTGGGAGGCATAGTGATCATCATAGTTGGCGAAATAGTTGTAATCCTAGGCGCAATTTCATCGTACTTCAAACTGATGTCCAAGCTGATATCCGAATCCGGTTCTTCAATGCCGCATCCCCCACCGCCATGACTCGACAGCAACCAAATTCAGTCATGGTACAGGAAAACCGCATCACGCCAAAACCTCGTTTTCTTTTTTCTCTCTCAGAAACGAAGAAGCTACAATCTTCTACTTCAGAATCCCACTGGCAACGTCAAAAAAGATGCAGTAGTCAGACTTAGTGAACAGGACAAAAGTGACCTCTTCAAGATGACTTTCACTTTCGAGAAACTGCTTAACAGAATTAACAGCGATGCGGCTTGCCTCTTCAATCGGATAACCATACGCGCCCGTGCTTATCGAAGGAAATGCCACTGTTTTCAACTGCTTGAGAACAGCCAGTCGCAGCGAGTTCCCGTATGCCTCGGCCAACAGGTCAGCTTCGCCATGTGCGCCTCCTCGCCAAACGGGCCCTACAGTATGGATCACATATTTGGCTTTCAGTCTTCCACCTGAAGTGATCACGGATTTTCCCGGTGGAAGTCCATCTGGCCATTCTGTCGACCTCATGCGCTTGCATTGTTCAAGTATCTCTGGTCCGCCTTTGCGATGTATTGCTCCGTCGACTCCTCCTCCACCCATGAGCGATGAGTTGGCTGCGTTTACTATGGCGTCGGCTTCTACGTCGGTGATGTCTCCTTGAACGAGGCGGATTCTTGCGGTTGCGACGCGAAATTCCATTGAACTGGCTTCTCCGTGCTTCTATGAAGGGTAGTTCTGCAGCCTTCTATTCTCTCAGGTCGCGAAATAAGCGATGTTGTATTTCGACTATTTCACTGCTGTCTCGTGCATTCTTGTAGCTTTCGAGCCTTTCATAGTTGAGCTCAAGAAAAGTGTGGCCCCACTTGAAAATAGAAAGTAATTGTGAGGCTTGTTCTTCAAAACCAACAATGTAAAGTGCTGCAGCAAGCGCCTCGACGGTCGACAATTTGGTTGCCTTGCCAAAGTTTACGGGGTTTCCAGCAATCAGAATGGGCAGGCAGCGAGAAGTCCCTCGGACATGTTTAAGCAACACTTTTTCAGCTTTTTCCCAGCTGCAGTCTAAACCCACTAGGCCAAATCGTTCTGCACGTTCTTTATCTGCGGGAGAGAAGGCAACTTCAGAAAAGGGATTCAGAACAACCGCCCTTTTCGGCAAGTATCTTATCTGCAACACCTCGCGAATCAGCCCAAAGCGTCTGAGCTTTGAACCTGAGCATTTCCGAGGATCGCATTGCTTTGCATTATAAACGACAATGTTAACCTGTCTTTGCAAGCGTCGTCCGTACCTTCAAATGATCCATCGGATCATCCAGAACATGCGGAATCCAATCTAGAAGATCAGAAGCCACCATGTGGGCTCCCCTTTCATGGAACACAAAGTCTCCAGCAGCTCCGTTCGCGAAAGCTCCAGCAACAGCTGCTTCAAAAGGATCGTTAAGCTGAGCAAGGAAAGCACCAACGACTCCTGATAGTACATCTCCTGTGCCGCCGACTGTCATTCCAGGGTTGCCCGTGAAATTGAGTTTGGTGCGTTTTGCGTCGGAAATTATGTCCACGCGACCTTTTAATAATATGACTGCATCCAAGGTTGCCGCTGTTTTCTGCACTTCCACGACCTTTTGCGCCAGGGACTCTGGCAGTTCTTTGCCAGTTAATATCTTGTACTCGCCAGCGTGAGGGGTCAGCACCAGAGGAACCTTCAGTTTCCTCTTGAAAGCTGCAAAAGCCTTCAAACCATCAGCATCAAGGAGCAGCGGCTTTCCGGCACGTTCAACAGCCTGAACGATCGCTTTCACGGCCTCGCAGGTCTCTTCGTGTAAACCTAGGCCAGGGCCCATCGCAACAGCGTTGCAGTTCTCAATGTAACCTCTTAACTCTGAGACATTGCTGCTCTTTAGATGGTTTCCCGTGAGTTTTAGAGTTATGAGATCAGGCGACAATGAGGAGATGGCATAAGCCGTTTTTTCTGGCGCAGCAAGATAAGCCAAGTCCACGCCAGTGCGCAGTGCTGCCTGTGCCACCAAAGTGGGAGCTCCTGAGAAAGTCTCGTTTCCGCCAATGACGAGTAGGCGGCCGAAATCGCCCTTGTGAGATTCTGCAGCGCGCGGCTTCATGATTGCCAAGACGTCGCCTGGACCTGCGTAGGTTTCAAACTGTTTCGGTAAGCCTATGCCTTTGACAGTCAATTCGCCTACGTATTTTTTGGCTTTTTCAAGTCCCTTCTTTGACTTGTAGAAAGTAACGGTTAAGTCGGCTTTGACGGCTTCACCTAACACGCGTCCTGTATCGGCGTCGATTCCCGTCGGAATGTCAACGGCCACTCGGAAAGCCTTCGTCCTGTTAATATGCCTAACCAACTGAAGGATCGGGGGTCTAAGTGTTCCCTTCGTGCCTGTTCCAAGCAAAGCGTCAATGATTATTTCCGCGTCGAGTTCAGGTATCATTGAACTGTCGTACACTTCGTAGACACGTATTGCTTCTTTTAGAAAGTCTAAGGCCTTCCAGTTTTCCAAAGCCGCCTTGTCCGAGATATCCTCAGCTTTGCCTGCAAGAACTATAGTCACTGGGAAACCCATTGAAGAGAGATGCCGTGCCGCGACAAACCCGTCTCCACCGTTTCCTCCCAAACCGCAGTATACTGCCACAGTTTTTGTCGGTTTGAAGCGAGAAGCAATCTGACAAGCGACACAATGTCCTGCATTCTCCATCAATAGAAGCCTCGACACACCAAAATACTCCGAGTTCGTTTCCAAAGCACGCATTTCACGGCTCGTCATGACTTCGGACAAGTGGTGAACCCTCATAGCCTAATGCTTTCGACTGAAGATAAGCATATCCATGCAAGTTTGAATCATGAATACATTTCACTCAAAACGCCACATCAGATTCAATTCAACGCGAAGCAAAAAATTTTAATGCATAGAGATGAACAATACTTGTGGAGATGCAAATGCCAACAGCATTCGTGTTGATAAACACAGAGATAGGTTCAGAAGCTGACGTCCTTAAGGATCTGAAAAAAGTCGAAGGAGTAGAAGAAGCAAACGCGGTCTATGGAGTTTATGATATAATAGCCCGAGTGAAAGCGGACACAATGGACAGACTCAAGGAAATCGTAACTTGGAAGGTCAGGAGACTCGACAAGGTCAGATCCACGTTGACTATGATCGTTGTAGAAGAAGGAGCAAAGTAACAAGCACTCCCCTCTTTTTATTGAAAGAACAGTTTTATCTATATTCTAGTCTCAACTCTGATTCTGAGAGAAAAGGCTGCCATAAATGACAAAGAAAACCATGCATATCGGACTGGACGACACAGACTCAACCAGAAGAGGATGCACAACCCACATTGCAGCCTTGCTCGTGGAAAAACTGACAAAACTGAATGCGAATTTCATCGATTACCCAAACCTGATCAGATTAAACCCCAACGTTCCTTGGAAAACAAGAGGGAACGGCGCATTATGCCTCAGAATACGATACGATGAAGATGCTGAGGATCGAATCAAAGAAACCGTAATATCGACAGTAGAAGAAAACTCCGATCTGCAAAACCGAGGCACCGACCCAGGAATAGTATTCTTCGCCACCAAGAAGATACCCAAAGAGATTCAAGAGTTTGCCCTGAACACTATAACAGGAATTTCAAACATCAAAGACGCTTCACGACTCCTGAAGATATTCAAAGGTGAAGCTTTGGCGTTCAAAGGAGGCCGAGGGATCATAGGCGCCTTGGCAGCTGTCGGAGAAATACTCCAGAGAGACCACACATACGAAGTCATCACGTACCGCACGCCAGAAAACTACGGCTTCAAACGGAAAGTAGATGAAAAATCAATCTTCAAAATGGACAAAGCAACAAAGCCATACACCTTTAACAATGTCGACACCGAAAAGAAAAGAGTCGTAATCACACCACGAGGACCCGATCCGATCCTTTTTGGAATCAGAGGGGAAAACCCAAACATTGTGAAAGAAGCATTCCGAATGATCAAATCCTCAGAACTGATCGAAAGATGGGTCGTGTTCCGCACAAACCAGGGAACTGATGCACACCTCACATACGTCAAAAAGCTAAACCAGATCAGACCTTACAGCTCGGTGATCGCCAAGGGCGTCGTATCCACTGCTCCAAGAATGGTCAGAGGAAGACACATCATTTTCTCAATCAAAGACAAGAATGGAAAGGTGGACTGCGCCGCTTACGAGCCCACAGGCGCACTTCGCTGTGCCGCTAAGAAACTGATTGTCGGAGATCAATTGGAAGTCTATGGCGGAGTCCGCCCTTCATCACAAGGTAATCCTATGACGATAAACCTTGAGAAATTCCAGATACTGAAACTCGCGCCGCAACTCATATACAGCAACCCTATCTGCCCGCGGTGCAAAGTTCGTCTTAAATCCATGGGCACAGACAAGGGCTTCAGATGCGAAAAATGCGGCACAAGATATAGAACTCTCAAAAAGCTCCCAGTCGAATTGAAACGTGACATAGCAGTGGACCTCTACATTACTTCAACCAGGTCTCAAAGACATTTGACCAAACCCCGTGTCCGCTACGGAATGGAAAAACGTCACGGAAAGGTTGAAAGTCCCGTTGGTGAATGGCACTCTCCGTAAACTATTTTTTTTCTACGTTGAAGATTTCGAGAAGCATCTGATAAAGCTCATCGCCGCCTTCAACCTTTGAAAACATTTCCTTCTCGGCTTTCAGTACTCGCCCCATTGTGCCGTATGTTTCCCGCCATTGCAACTCCTTCCACATCAAACGATAGTTCTTCAACTCAAGCCAAGCGCGGAAAACAAGAACAGTAAACATCGCCAACGTAAGCAAAACGTTCAGGACATACAGATCAAGTATTCCGTCCGTAGGTTTCCACCTCCTCAACTTTTTATGGTATCTTATCGACAAAACACATTTAAATCCAATCTAAGATAGCTCCAACAGAGAGAGAAGGCCTAGAATGAGTGAAGTTGTCTCCCCGCTCGTTTTTCAGTTGGGAGTCGGGGGAATAGGCGGATTCATCGTCGGTTACGCATTGAAAAAGCTAAGCAAGCTGATACTCGTTCTGATAGGATTGTTCGTGATAGCCCTGATTTACCTGAGTACCCAAGGCGTAATCAACATAAACTATGACTCACTTTGGAATGCGCTATCTGGTTTGATCGGTCTGGGAGGTTCGGTATTCTCATGGCTTATCGGGGTGATCTCATTGTTGCCGTTTGCGGCGAGCTTCGTGGCCGGCTTCTTACTCGGACTCAAACTTGGCTAAGTCGGCTTCTAAGCTCACCGCCATCCGGAGCTGACGTCGCGCAGAAGTTCAATCTTTTCGTGGGAGTTGTAGACCGTGCTTCGGAAAGAAAAGGCAGAAACGGCGACGAATAGTTTAGTTTAAATTCCTGTATTTTGATAATCCCTTAAAACATAGCCTTTCGCAATTATCGGAGCGATTTGAGTTGAAAAGGTTTCCTGCCAAAGAATATGACCTTCCATTCTTCCATGAAAAAGACTATGTTAGGAAGCTATGCCCCAAATGCAATACCTTTTTCTGGACGCGCAACCCGGACCAGGAAATGTGTGGAGAAGCAACGTCTAAAGGATGCGCAACATACACTTTCCTGCACAACTCTCCCATGAAACGAAGCTACAACCTGCGGGAAATGCGGGAGTCTTTTCTATCATTTTTTGAAAAGCATGACCACGCAAGGATAAAACCTTACCCCGTCGTTGCAAGATGGAGAGCAGACCTCTACCTGACACATGCAAGCATAATCGACTTCCAACCCTATGTCACAGACGGGCTTGCACCTGCCCCAGCTAACCCATTGGTTGTTTCACAACCTTGCATACGATTAGTGGACATAGACAACACAGGCCCTACTTTCGGGCGGCACCTCACTATCTTTGAAATGGGAGGCGCACACGCCTTCAATTATCCAGACAAAGAGGTTTACTGGAAAGACCAGACTGTCAGGTATCAAAATCAGTGGGTCACACAAGACTTGGGCGTAAACCCAGACGAAATCGTATATAAAGAAGAAGTCTGGTGTGGCGGAGGAAACGCAGGACCCTGCATTGAATCCATAATACGCGGACTCGAAGTCGACACACTTGTTTTCATGCAGTACAAGGTCATAAACGACGAATTCGTCAAACTGCCAATCAGAACAGTCGACACAGGCTACGGCATAGACCGTTACACTTGGGTCTCACAGGGTGCGCCAAGCGGCTTCCACGCAATCTACGGTGACCTGCTTGAAAGAATTTTCAAAATGGCCGGAATAAATAAAATCGACCAGGAACTACTTGCAAAGGTCTCGAAAGTCTCAGGCCTCGTGAGCGTTGACAAAGCAGCAAGCAGAATGGAGACCAGGAAAAAGGAAGCTAAACTGGCAGGATTGAAAGTTAATGAACTGGACGAGTTTATCACGCCGATCGAAAACGCCTACGCAGTTGCAGACCACACGAAATGTTTGAGCTTCATCCTTTCTGAAGGTGTCGTTCCTTCAAACATTCAAGAAGGATACTTAGCGAGACTTGTCTTTCGAAGAATCTACCGCCTTCTGAGGATTCTAGGGATGCCAGACAAGCTCTATGACATCATGGATATGCAGGTCAAAATGTGGGGCAAAGACTTTCCCCAGATCAAGGAAATGCGCAATGAGATAATGGAAATGGTGAAAGTTGAAGAAGAAAAGTTCGAAGACACCATAAAACGCGGAGAAGGAATGGTGAAACGCATTTCCGAAGAGTTGGAGACCAAAGGCAAGAAGGAAATACCTCCTGAAACGCTGACTGAGCTTTACGATTCGCATGGATTGCCGCCTGAAATCGTCAAGCAAGTGGCCGAAAAGGCGAAAATGAAAGTCGAAATTCCTGACAATTTCTATACACTTATCGCGCAAAGGCACATGCAGGTGACCCCTCCGGCAGAAGAAGCCACTTCTGAAGAATGGCCGAAGAAATCTGTTGAAAAACTGCCAGCAACCGAGGCTCTCTACTACAAGGACCAGTACTTGAAGGCGTTTGAAGCAAGAGTCTTGAAAGTGATCGGCAAAGAGTTCGTGGTGTTTGACAAAACATGCTTCTTCCCTGAAGGCGGCGGTCAACCGCCGGATAGTGGTCGTCTAAGTTTTGACGGAAAAACAGCTGAAGTCGTCGACGTGCAGAAATTTGGTGCGGTTATTGTTCACAGGATCAAAGGCAACGTTCCCAAGGAAGGCCAAACTGTGAAGGGTGAAATCGAATGGAACACACGTTACAGTCTCATGAAAAATCACACGGCGACCCATGTCATCGGAGGAGCAGCAAGACGCGTCTTGGGGCAACATGTCTGGCAGTTCGGAACACAAAAAGGCGTTGAATCTTCGAGACTCGACATTTCACACTATCGCAGGTTGACGTTGGAGGAACTGCACAAAATCGAGACACTCGCAAACGAGGCGGTCCTCAGAAACATCAGAGTTGACATTTCATGGATGCCCAGAAATAAGGCGGAAAGCCTCTACGGTTTCAAGCTGTACCAGGGCGGCGCAGTTCCAGGCAAAGAAATCCGCGTGGTCAGAACAGGAGATTGGGACGTTGAAGCCTGCGCAGGCACACATCTGAAGAGCACTGGGGAAATCGGTTTCATCAAGATAATCCATTCTGAAAGAGTGCAGGATGGCGTCGAACGACTTGAATACTCCATAGGTATTCCCGCTGTGAAAGCCGTTCAGGCAAATGAAAGTCTTCTAATGAAGCTTTCAGAAACTTTGAACGCTCCGCTTGAAAAACTGGACCAGACAGCTGAGAAAATCGTCAAAGAACTGAAAGAGACGAATGTTGAAAGGAGAAAGCTGATTAAAGAACTAGCAACGCGTGAAAGCACAAGTGCAGGCGGGGAAAGCGTTTGCAGTACTGAAGAAGTCAACGGAATAAAGATCATTAAGCGAGATTTTCAGGATGCGATCGACGTTGACCGCATGGTGCAGACTGCAACTGAGATTATCAAGAAGGATGAAGCCACAGTGACACTGTTTTATGGTGCGAATGATAAGAACGCACGAATAATGGTTATGACAGGCAGCACTGCAATTGGAAAGGGTGCGAATGCCGGCGAAGTTGTCAGAGAAGCCTCAGCGTTGATAGGCGGCGGTGGAGGAGGCAGACCCAACTTTGCGCAAGGCGGGGGAACGCAAGTCCAGAAGCTTTCGCAGGCGATCATGAAAGCTGAGGAAGTATTGAGGAAGCAGCTGAAACGTTGAACTCCCTTTTGAAAAAAATCACGTCAGAATCTCATGCTTGAGGAGCTTTGTATGAAGTACAGAAAGCTTGGAAAACTAGACTTCAAAGTATCAGCACTCGGTTTTGGGGCAATGCGGCTTCCGATAGTGGGCAAGGACGCGGCGAACATAAACCAGCCTGAGGCAATACGGATGATAAGATACGCGATCGATCATGGCGTCAACTATGTGGACACTGCCTACCCATACCATCGGGGAAACAGTGAACCGCTGGTGGGAAAGGCATTGGCAGATGGATACAGAAAAAAGGTCAAACTCGCAACCAAGATGCCCACGTG
>CAYNQC010000021.1:16101-18008 GCA_964399235.1 uncultured Candidatus Bathyarchaeia archaeon
GCTGTCGTCATCATGGAACCGATTGCCGGCGGAATGTTGGCAGTGAAACCGCCAGCCGAGGTCGAGGCAATTTGGAACAAGGCCGAGGTCAAGAGGACGCCGGCAGAATGGGCACTCCAATGGGTCTGGAACCAGCCCGAAGTCTCAGTGGTACTCAGCGGCATGAGCACAATGCGACAGGTTAAAGAAAATGTGCGGAGCGCGAGCCATTCGGGCCCGAATACCCTGACGAGAAAAGAACTTGCACTCTTCAATCAAGTCGTTCCAAAATACAAAGAATTTGGTTTTATAGGATGCACAGGTTGCAGATACTGCATGCCTTGCCCCGAAGGAGTGAACATTCCACAGATAATCTCTCTTTTTAACGAGTATTTGATGAAGGACAAGAACGATGAGATCAAGAAAAAGTATTGGGAACATATTACACCTGAAAGTCAAGCCAAAAGATGCGCCAGATGCGGGAAATGCGAAGAGCTTTGCCCACAGAAACTTTCAGTCAGAGAGGTTCTGAACCGAGCTTTCTGGATCTTTGAACAATAAGCTGCACAGTCAACTGTTGGTCTGTGGTGGCATGGAGATACGCGCTGTCATTTTTGACTTCGATGGAGTGATCGCTGAGACCGAACACATACACATACAAGCGGAAAAACAGACCATGCTAAAATACGGTGTCAAAATATCTGAAGATGAACTGCACGAGTTCACGGGAACCACGGCAAGACACATGTTCACGGAACTGATAAGAAGATATGGCCTCAGCACAACTTTCGACGAGATATTCAGCGAGAAAGATAAAACCATGTTCAAACTGCTCGAAAGTGATGTTCAGCCTACAAGAGGAGTCATCGAATTACTCTGGAGACTGAAAAAGAAGAATGTGAAACTTGGAATCGGGTCGAGTTCCCACAGAAAACTGATAATCTATGTCTTGAAAAAGTTGGAAATAGAAAATCTGTTTGAGGCAGTGATCGGAGCTGAAGACATAACATATGGAAAGCCGAACCCAGAAATATTCCTGAAGTGTGCCCGCATGCTTGGCACAGACCCTGCTCAGTGTTTAGTGGTCGAAGATGCCGCGCTTGGACTTCAAGCCGCGAAGGCAGCAGGAATGATCTGTCTAGGCTACAGAAACCCACACAGTGGAAAGCAAGACTTGGCCAAAGCAGATTTCGTAACCGATGACTTCACAAAACTCGACATAGAAAAGCTAGTTCTGCACCGAAAATGAACGGAGTCCTATCCAAATGGCGGAAAAACTCACGAAAGTTGAGTTCACAAACCTGGACAAAATTCTGTACCCAGATCTGAAAATCACGAAGGCGCAGGTGATCGAATACTACATTAGAGTAGCTCCAAAAATGCTGAACATAATGGCCAACAGACCCATAGTTTTGACAAGATTTCCAAACGGCATCAACAAAGAGGGCTTCTACGAAAAAGATGCTCCACGAGGCACTCCAGAATGGGTGAAGACCTTCAAGAGGTTCTCAGAGACTGCAGAACGCGAAATTGACTATATAATAAGCGATGACGTTGACACGCCGATCTGGCTTGCCAACCTGGCGGCCCTAGAGATACATATGACGTTATCGAAAGCGGACTCTTTCGAAACCCCAGACCTCGCTGTATTTGACCTAGATCCCACGCCTAACGCAGAATACGACGATGTTGTGGAGGTTGCCAACCTGCTCAAAGAAGAACTTGACTCCATGGGTCTCACGTCTTACGTCAAGACCTCTGGAAAGAAAGGACTACACATTCTGCTTCCAACAGTCCAAGAATACACTTTCAAACAGACCCGAAGCTTCGTACAAGCGGTCGGGGAGCGCATCAAAAGACAAAACTCCCTAGCGCGCGCTTTCTACCCCAAAGGAACCAGTTCAGGCAATTATCTGGTCGAATACGCA
>CAYNQC010000022.1:0-2198 GCA_964399235.1 uncultured Candidatus Bathyarchaeia archaeon
ATTATCTTGTAGAATGTTGTATTGTCCATAGTGCTTAATAATTATTCGCGCGCGCGTCTCTTTTTCTGGGGGATGTTGATTTTAGCTTATTAACTAACTTTTCTGGTCAAGCAATCTTAATTACCTTCCTTTGCGGGTTACTGTAGACTGGTGAGAGTTGGCGTCCAGACATAATTGCTCGCAACTCGACAACAACAGGCGGTGTCGTTGACTAAACAGACAAGAACCAGAACCAGAGAAAAGACAGACATTCTAATCGTCAACGCTAATGAACTGGTTACGCTTGCGGGAACCAATCAGAAACCCCGCGTGGGCAAACAGATGCTTGACCTCGGCATAATCCGCAATGGTGCAGTAGCGGTTAAGGATGGGAGAATCGTTGCAATCGGCAAAACTCCTGAAATAACAAAATTATACAAGGCTGAAAACATCGTCAACGTAGGTGGCAAAACGGTTCTTCCAGGCTTCGTGGATCCCCATACGCATCTCGTCTTTGCTGGTTCAAGAGAGGACGAGTTTCAGATGCGAATAGAAGGGACCTCGCACCAGGAAATTCTTGACCGAGGCGGCGGAGTACAAAGAATCGTCAGAGAAACACGCCGAGCAAGCGTCGAGAAACTCGTGGACAGCAGCACTGAACGACTGAACGCGATGTTGGAACATGGGACAACAACCGCAGAAGCTAAAAGCGGTTATGGCTTGACAACTAAAGATGAACTCAAGATACTAGAAGTCATCCAACGCCTGAACCAGCTGCACCCCATCGACTTGGTTCCAACATTCTTGGCAAACGCAATTCCACCGGAATTTTCAAACAACCCTGAAGACTTCGTCCGCCTCATAATTAGCGAGATGATTCCTAAAGTAGCTGAGAAAGGACACGCAGAATTCTGCGACGTATTTTGTGACAGAGGCGCCTTCAACTTAGACCAGTCCAGACGTATCTTGGTCGCTGGAAAGAATTCCGGCTTGAAGCCTAAACTCCATGCGGACGAGACCAGCGCACTTGGAGGAGCAGAACTCGCCGCCAGCGTCGGAGCAGTTTCGGGAGACCAGGTTCTTTTTTCTTCCGACGAAGGCATGAAAGCAATGGCCGAAAAAGGAGTCGTCGCCACTTTGCTTCCGGCTTCCGCTTTCAACATCACAAATAATCGTTTTGCAGACGCACGATCTATGGTCAACCTTGGTGTGCCCTTGGCGTTGGCCACTGATCTCAACCCAAATTGCTACGTCGAAAATCAACAATTGATCATCGCATTAGCGTGTCATTTCATGAAGTTGACAGTTGCAGAGGCAATAACTGCGGCGACGATTAACGCTGCGCACGCCGTGAACAGGGCATGTGAGCTTGGTAGCATAGAACTAGGTAAAAAGGCTGACATAATCGTTTTGGACGTGCCCAACCACAAGTTCCTTGGCTACCGCTTCGGCGTAAACTTGGTTGACAAAGTAATGAAGAATGGAAGACTCGTCGTCGACAAAGAAGCGGCTCGCACAGAATTTCGACTGCTAGAAGAGCAGGAAATGTAGCCTATATTTCATTGGAAAGCTTCGCAAAAAATTAAAGCGAGGTTGTTACCTCTTTCAGATGGAAGGGTAGTCAAGTTGAAGCTGAAAAGGCCAATTCATGCCTTGACTGGAAAGGAATTGCATTGCAAGAACTGGCAGATTGAAGGTATTCTGCGGATGCTGACCAACGTTCTTGATCCAGACGTTGCGAAAGACCCTGACAAACTGATCGTCTACGGCGGAACGGGTCAGGCTGCACGCAATTGGGATTGTTTTGACCACATAGTTGAAACATTAGTCGACCTCGAACCTGATGAAACCATGCTCATACAAAGCGGCAAACCTGTAGCCGTTTTCAAAACCCATGATTATGCTCCAAGAGCACTGATCGTCAATGCGATGCTCGTCCCCAAATGGGCCACATGGGACTACTTCTACGAGTTGGAGCAAAAGGGTCTGATCATGTACGGTCAAATGACCGCGGGTTCATGGGCGTACATAGGAACACAGGGCATTCTGCAAGGTACTTATGAAACTCTGGCTCAGGTTGCAAAACAACATTTCGGTGGAAGCCTAAAAGGAAGGCTCGTGTTGACTGCAGGTTTGGGTGAAATGGGCGGAGCTCAACCTCTAGCGATCACGATGAATGAAGGCGTTGCCTTGGTCGTAGAGATAGACAAACGGGCAAT
>CAYNQC010000022.1:2298-17967 GCA_964399235.1 uncultured Candidatus Bathyarchaeia archaeon
CCAGTCTGGATCGGCAGGGACCACCTTGACTGCGGAAGTGTGGCCTCACCTAACCGTGAGACTGAAGGCATGAAAGACGGCAGCGACGCAATCGCAGACTGGCCAATACTGAACGCGTTGACAAATGCTGTCGGAGGCGCCACATGGGTCAGCGTACATCACGGCGGAGGCGTCGGCATTGGCTACAGCATCCACGCTGGCATGTGTCTGGTGGTAGATGGAACCAAGAAAATGGAAAAACGCATAGTAACCGTGTTGACAACAGACCCTGGATTGGGAGTTGTCCGTCACGCAGACGCGGGCTATGAGAAAGCACAGGAAATCGCCAGAGAAAAAGGGATAAAGATGCCTATGCTCAAGTAGGTGGAGCTCGATGAAACATGTAGCTGCCTGCGGAATATGCTGTGACGTCTGTGGTTTACACAAGGCACAGGGCTGCATTTGCAGTTCTGGGACTCAGAAAATAGCCAAGGACAAAGTGAACACTAAATGGGGCGGCAAAGGCGTGCTATGCCTAGTGTTGGATTGCGCCGTAAAACGCGGAATAGCCTATTGCATGCAAGACTGCCCAGATTTTCCTTGCACAAAATACTCTGAATGGTATTTCCCCTTCGGAAAAGACTACTTGAACATGCATGTCGAACGCAGGAAAGAGAAGACCGCCGAAAAACCTAGGCCTTGACTATCCTGTACCCCGCCGCCCTCCGAAGCCTGTTCACAACGGCGAGACCGAGCCCTTCAATAGGCAAGCCTTCGACGATAACAATATCCACGTTTTCTGCGTCAAACTCTCTCAGAAGCTTGAACAAATCATGGGCAATACTGGCCAAGTCTTTTCTGCTTCCCAGAGACTTGACCACGCCTGCTTTGTAATGTCGTCTGGTCTCGTCGGTACACAGAACACCGACCATGCTCCCCAACTTCTCATAATCTGCGGATAGTTCCTTGATTTTCTCAATGACCTTCGACAACTCGCCTTCCACAACAACGACATCAGCGTCAGGAGCATAATGCTTGTGCTTAACCCCGGGCGAACGGGCCTTCTCAACGGGCAAAGCCTTTTCAGCAGTGACAACAGGATTGAGCTCCACATTGCTCAAGGCCTTTTTCAAAACCTCAAAAGACGTTCCACCTGGACGCAACACTTGAGGCGGAGCGACAGTCAAATCCAGGACAGTTGACTCGACTCCAATCTCAGTAGGTCCCGCGTCCAAAACAGCGTCTATTCTCCCATCCAGATCATCCAACACGTGTTTCGCCGAAGTCGGACTTGGCTTTCCCGCAAGGTTTGCACTCGGCGCCGAAATCGGGCGGCCGCTCTCTCTGATCAGTGCTAGGGCAACATTGTGCTTAGGCATTCTAATCGCGATCGTATCCAAGCCTGCCACAGTCACTTCTGGTACGATGGAGGAACGCTTGAGAATCAAAGTTAAAGGTCCAGGCCAAAAGTCATGCATCAGTTTCTCAGCGACAGGCGGTGTTTCTTCAACCAGCCTGTGAACCGACTCTACGTCGCAGACATGCACTATAGGAGGATTGTCAAGCGGGCGTTTCTTTGCGCTAAAAACCTTCAAGACGGCTTTCGAATTCAAAGCGTCTGCTCCCAAACCATAGACGGTTTCGGTGGGAAAAGCCACTAATCCGCCTTTTCGGATGAAATCCGCGGCCTTATGGATCTTCTTCATTTCAGGATTTTGCGGATCGACCTTCAACACTAGTGTTTTCATCGAAAATCATAGAGTGGAAGCTAGACTTTTAAACTTCTTTAGAAACGAAACCTGAGATTTCTGCGGCTACACGACGTAGCGGTCGATCACTTTCTGCATGCTCTTCGGCGCAGTTTGCCTCGCCGCAAGCTGCTTTAATATTGTGATCATCTGAGGCTGGAAACGAGCAATGTCTGTCAGACTCACTAGGCCTACCAACCGTTTTCCTTCAACAACCGGCAGTTTCTTAATTTTCATTTGGAACATCAACTTCACCGCCTCAGCTAGATCCATGTTAGGTTCGGCAACAACCAACGGGCTGGTCATAGCCTCTTTCACTTTCATTTTGCTCGCATCTTTTCCTTCCGCAACAACTCGTTTCAACACGTCCCGTTCAGTCATGATACCCATGGCTTTTCCTCGCCTGACGCCGATCAGACACCCAATCTCAAACTTGTTCATTATGTCCGCGGCTTCTTTGACACTGAAGTTCTCATCTATCGTGACTACTTCTTTGACCATGACGTCCCCAACCTTTAGAGACACGTCAATTTCCTTCTTATCCTGAGACAACAGAACACCTACAACTTTCCTACTTCTTTTCCTCGACTATATAAACTCGTGTGTGGCAGCTGTTACATTCATATTCTGCCAAGTTTGTTGACGAGTCTCTCTGAGTCTTTGTCAACGGGGATTCTCGCCCTTTCAAACTTTTCTTTCAGCTTTGACAAGGGCCTAGTAGAATCGAAACCCACCTTCGTGGTCAACACTTTCTCCTGATCTGCCGATGGATCGAGCGTTGAACCACGCGCGTTCGGTATGACCAACAGATCTTCGCTGCCTTGAAACCGCGTTGCAACAGCCCACTCTACATCTGAAGCGTCAAACACGTCTACGTCAGAATCGACAACCACTGCATGTTTCAAACTTGGATGCGCTGCAAAGGCCGCCAACAAAACGTTCTTCCCGTCGCCTTCGACCTGCTTATCAACAGAAATCACGGCATGAAGCCATCCGCTTCCGCCTTTCGACAAGTTCACGGCATGAACCTTTGGCACAACTCTTGAAACAGCCTGCCAAATCAGCACCTCATGTGGCAGTCCCATCAAAACCTTGTGCTCAGCACCTGAGGACAAGAGCGCATTGTAAACATAATCCTGCCTGTGCATGACCCCCACTACCTCGACAACAGGCTGCTTTCTCTGCACGTCATACGTTTCTGTAATGTCCACAAAAGGTCCCTCTGGAACCTCCTTTGTCGCTGAAATCCTACCCTCCAAAACCAACTCAGCATCAGCGGGGGCTGACGCATCCACGTTTTCACACTCAGTCAGCTTTAGGCGGCCGTTAAGCGAAGCGTTGGCAACGTCAAACGCGCACATGCCGAAGGGCAAAGGAGAAGAAGAAGCCAACAGAACAGCCGGATGAACGCCAATGGAAATCGCGATATCCAAGTCTTTCCCAACACTCTTCGCGGTCTGCCACAGATTGAAAAGATGCCTAGGAACAAGGCGAATTGCCAAGCGCTTCTTGTCTAAAACCTGAAGACGATGGATCGAAACGTTCTCCGTCTTTCCAGCAACACCTTTAGCATGCACGACGCCAGACGTGATGTAAGCCCCAGCATCCTTTTCAAAATGTGTCAGGACAGGAATCTTGGACAGATCGACATTTTTCTGTCGGCACTCCTTGGCCGCAGCGTTCTTGACAATCTTCGGCTTGACTGGTGAACGCCAAACTTCTGCTAACCTCCTGTAAAGTGAGTTCTGGTCGACATTGAGGGCACTGCAAATTCTTTTCCGGGTTCCCGAAACATTTGCAACAATTTTTGCATCGTAATCTTTCACGTTTTCAAACAGCAGAATGGGCCCTTCATTGTCAAATCTCTTCATCACATATGAAATTTGAAAACGAGTAGACACGTTATCCTTGACATGTAAGACTTCTTTGTCTTTTTCCATTTGCCTGAGAAATTCCCGCAAGCTCATGCTGTCAAAGCCTCCTTCTGCGGTTCGTCATGAACTATTTTTTCGAGCAGTCGCTTGAAGGCCAACTGCGCCTGTCTTTCATCCATCGTCTCAAGATAGACGGAAACCAAAGCTATTTTTTCCTTGACTGAGGCCAAATGCTCTGCGAACATGCGAGCTGAAATCCCGTTCTTGTCGCCTAAAAGAACAGAGGACGAGGGAGGACCCAGCAAGTCTTTTGGTTTCGGGACGGCAATCGCGAGTGTCCCAAGCTTATCTTCCTTTTCACTTAGTAAGACCATGCACGAATTTTTCGATTCGACGTAGACAGCAAGAAAACGCTTGTTCTGCTCAACTATCTCTTCTTTGACAATCTTTGCGCGTTCCAACCTTCCCTCTCCATGGCTATTAATAGCTTCATGCATTCACTATTTATCACTTTCAAAATCGGTGGAGAAGAATGGTTGACACGCGCGCTGAAGAAATCTTGAGAACCCTTCGAGACACATATTCCATGCCGAAATGGACAACGTCGACTCGTGACCCGTTCAGGACACTGATCGTCACAATAATCTCGCAAAACACCAACGATCGAAACACCGAAAACGCCTTCAAAAACCTTTCGAACAAGTTCCGAATAAATCCCGAAACCCTGGCGAACGCCAAAGCCCTTGATATTGAGAAAAGCCTTAAAGTGGCAGGTCTCTATCGCAACAAATCTAAGGTCATAAAGCAGGTCTCACAGATAATCCTCGAGAAATATCACGGAAACATGAAACAAATGTTGTCACTGCATTTGGAAGATGCAAGAAGGGAACTCCTGCAACTTCCAGGCGTCGGCCCCAAAACAGCCGATGTGGTCCTGTTGTTCTCAGCCGGAAAACCAACAATACCGATTGACACCCACGTTAACAGGGTATCGAAACGATTAGGATTGGCGCCTGAAGACGGCGACTACGAAATCGTTCGCGCAGCTCTTCAATCACTTTATGATCCACGAGACTACCTGGCAGTTCACATCCTCTTGATACTTCATGGCAGAAGATATTGCAGAGCCCGAACCCCGTTATGTGAGGAATGTCCGGTAAGCAGTTTTTGTCCATCAAAGAACTTCTTCAAGCATAATAGGTTGACATAGAGTATCCTAGAAAAGCTGTTTGAAAGATGCGAAGTCTATGTGGTTTTCTTCCACGACTGGAATCTCTTTCATGTTTCTGTCAAGCTTCACTTTTCCCAAGGCAAGAACCGCAACTTCCTCAGAGACAGGGGTGTACACTTTCACTGTTCTTCTTAAATAATCGATTTCTTGTACGATACCGATGCCGAGGAATCTTCTATTGACATTGTACATGGCAGCAAGCAATCCTTCCTCGTCGCCTTTTCTAGTTACCACAATCTTCTTTTTGGTCAATTCTTCGACCTTTTTTATGCTGTCTGAACTGACCCACCGTCTTCTGCCGATGATTACGTTGAGTTTGCCGCCTGCTTCTGCCAAGTGCAACGGTTTCATCCCGAGAAGTGCGTAAATCTTACTTGCGTCTCTGGCAGGCATGTGGCTCTTGTTCAAGCAAAAAGCTTCGTTCCCTTCAACTCTCACCCAACTCAGCGAAAGCGATTGAATTCTTGGATTTCTCAAGTATTTCTTGTATCCAAGTTCACGCAGCCCCCTACGTTTCTCCCGGTCTCTCTGCCTTATTGCTGAAGGAGAATCAACGATGGCTTTCTTCGTTTTCTCAGCCATATTCAGGATTGGAGCAAGCTCATCTTTCTGTTGCAGCAAGAAAATCACCTCTGGACTGAGTTCTTCAACGAGCTTCACTTTGTAGTTGACGGCGCATTCTCCTTCAATCCAACCGTCCGTGTTTATGACTAAGATGTCTGGATCTTCAGCAAGTGCTTCTTTCTTCAGCGACACGAGTCCTTGGATCATCTTGTCAACAGCATTGCCGGGAGACGTTTCGCCTATGAAAACGGCATTTTTCGCTTTCAGGCTAAACAGGTCAGTGACGGGCTTTGTGACCAGCGCATAGGCAATCGAGGATGGCGGCCCAATATCCGATTGGCCCACATCGCCATCTATGACGGCCACTTTCTTCTTCTTATTCAAAAGCATGTTTACTAGGTATGTGCAGAAACTTGATTTTCCAGAGTCCACGGTTCCTAGAACCATCGTCACAAGAGGTTTTTTCTGCATGCTCAAAAGTTCTTCAGTCGCATTAGCCCAAGATGGAGGCGTGGTGCTTCCATCAACCTCATCAACAGACGCATTTTCTCCTGCCTGGATTTCTAGATCAGCCGTTTCGTGGACTGCAAGTGGCAACCTTTTCCCCTCACGGATAACGACTTTTCCAGCAGTGCCAATCGTTGATCCGAAGACTTCAACTTTTCCTGATTTCACCGTGACTGACGCTGGTCCGTCAACGAGCAATGTCTTGCCTTTGTTTGCTGTGCGGTTCAATTTTGTTTCCTCCTATGATACATTTGCCCGCTCCTCCCCGCTATCTGTATTGCCGAAACAATATCTCTCAAGCCTCTTCTATGTTTCGCTTCGTTGAGATGAGAATCTGTCCCTGCCTCTCCCACGCTTTCGAGCACTACGCTGGGTGGCAGTGTTTCATCTAGGACTTGTAAGAGTCTGTCTTTGCATTCTGGGACTCCGTCGCCGATCCTCACCACGACTGACGGGACCGAAGTGTTCTCGAGACCTTTGATTATGGTCTCTATCTTGCCAAGGGTTTCGTTCAGGCTATGACAATTCCCTGTATCAATCACTTTGCCACCGGCCAGCACCGCCAAACCGAAGACTCCACCCGGGTCCACGCCTATGACAACTTTCTGGTAAAACTCTTTTCCTTGAATGATCCGCAAAGCCTCATTGATGATTGCAGCTGGGTCTTCTCCAATCTTGTAGGTTAGTACTTTCTCGTGATGGATCAACCTTCTTTCCTCTTCTGTGGTTATGACGGCTTTGACTTCTACGGGTATGGATTCGTATGGTGTCAAACTCAGAAAAGGGACGTTCTTTCTCTTAAACTCGTTGACAATTATGTAGTAGGCTTTTCCTGAAACCGTTGCGACGGCTATTTTAGCTTTCATATCAAGGTTTTGACGGTCTGGGATGCTTCAAACACCAAACAGATTATTATTTGGCGGTTTATATTTGTTGATGTGCGTGATATTGCAGAAAATTCCAACAGACTGCAGGGCAGTTGACGAGTTCCTTAAAGGCGGTTTAGCAATCGAGTCCGTCACGCTCGTCTACGGTGAAGCCGAGACTGGAAAGACGACGCTGGCCATGCAATGCGCTGTTAAATGTGCAGAACAAGGCTACAAGACTCTGTACATAGACGCAGATCAGACATTTTCTGCCCAACGGCTGTCTCAAGTAATATCCGCAAAGCCCGATGAAATTCTGGAAATGGTAATTCTCGTCCGACCGAAGGATTTCCGAGAGCAAGCATCCGTTGTGGATCAGCTGTCCGACTACGTAGGCAAGAATTTCAAACTCGTGGTTTTCGACACCGTCACTTCACTCTACCGCCTACGAATTGCGGAGTCACCCTCAAGAACCTTCGAATTCAACCGAGAACTGAACCGGCAACTTGCAGTTCTGGCGCAAGCCGCACGCACTCAGAAAATCGCGATCCTGCTTACAAGTCAGGTTCACAGCGTGCTGAATGATACGCCCATCAGCATCGAACCCGTTGCAACGCGAGTCGTAAAATTCTGGGCCGACACGGTAGTCGCAATGAAACAGACCGAAAGACAACAAGTAATACAGACGACAGTAGAAAAGAACCTTGCGAAACTTCCTCCGGCAGTCTTTAACCTTAGAATTGCAGAACACGGAATACATGACGACTTGGCTCGTCGATGAGGAATGTTTAATGGATATTGTACAGTTGATCGCTGAAGCGCTGAAATTCATATTTCCCGTGTACTGTGCCAACGCCGTCCCAGTTTTAGCAGGTGGAGGGTTGGCAATGGATTTTGGCAAGAAACTTTCCGACGGCAGACCCATTTTAGGAAAAAACAAGACTTTTCGCGGTTTCTTCGCCGGATTGGCCATAGGAACCATCGCGGGTTTGGCCGAAAGTTACGTTTTCAATTATCCCCTGCTTTTTGGCTTCCTATTGTCACTTGGGGCTTTGACCGGAGACTTAGTCGGCGCATTTGTGAAAAGAAGACTAGATATCCCGCCTGGAGGATTGTTGCCAGTAGTGGACCAAGTAGACTTCGTGGTCGGTGCAATCCTTTTCTCGCTTCTTCTGCCCATAGAAAGAAGCTTAGAGCTGCTCGTGACAGTTCTAGTCATCACTCCGCCCATTCATCTTCTGACCAACTATTGCGCCTACAAACTCGAGCTGAAAAGCAATCCTTGGTGAAAAACTCAGGCCCCGCCCGAGATTTTTATCTGAATAGTCGCTTCCAAGAATACGTAAGCCAGGAACAATAGAGCAACTCCAATTATCATCATCATATAGGCCTGTCTGGGCTTGTATACATACTTGGTGCTTTGATAAAGTGCAATCAGGCCGATGATGCCAAGAGCATAAATGGTCATTGCAACGATGCTGTCACCTATGAACTGCTCTGAAAGCTGCGGATAAAGGAATAGAAAGCGTCCGCCATAGTAGACGGCTGGAAGCGGCTTCATTATGATATCGTATAACCCTCCCCCGAACAAAAAGACTGCAAAACCAATTGCAACTATTGGAATGATAAGGTTAGACGGTCTTGAACTAGTAAGTGTCCGGTATAATCTGTTCAAGGAAAACGAAAGGTTAGAAACGCTTCTCTTCACGTTTTTCGACATTTGGGTGTTCTCCACATGACAACAGGTGTTGAGCTACTTCTTTTGCCCATTCTCCTGCTAATGGATTCTTGGCAATCTCTCTTAAATACTCTTTCCAAGCAATATCCAATGCCTTTTTCCACCGCTCATAGCTGGTCACGAGATTTCCGTGTGCCTTTGCATGCAACGCGCAATAATCGCCAAGTGTTGATTCTCTGTTGCATATTGCACATTGCATTCGTCATCACGCCCCGTTCTTAGATGGGCAAAGAGGATTGATGCACAGGATCCAAGGTTTCCGTCTCATTCTCACTTCAACAGTCGGCCAGCCGCATTTAGAACACTTTTTCCCTGCTAGCCTCAGCATGCCATTTTGAGGAAGAGGAAAAGAGGCTCTGCATAATCCTTTGAAATAGTTCGTGCAACCGATGAAGCGTTTGCCCGTTTTCCTTGAGTAGGTTACAATCAGCTTTCCATTCTTGCATTGAGGGCATGGACCAACCGTCTTTTCTTCCAGTCCAACTTCTTCTAGAGTTCTGCTCAGTTGTTCGCCTATGGCTTCCTCTTCTTTTTTCAATTTTTCCAATATTGGCCTTAGAGTTTCAATGGTCTCACTCACAACTCTATCTCTTTTCTTCTTGTTCTCTTGAATGCCTTTCATTTTCGCCTCAAGTCCTCTCGTAAACTCGGTTGAAATAATAGTCGGACAGTGTCTTTCCAGAATCTGGCTCACTTCGAAGCCCAGCTTGGTCACTGCTATTCTTTCGTGTCTTACATATCCTCGATCATATAGCGTCTCTATTGTGTCAGCCCTTGTAGCCTTGGTGCCTATTCCTGCATTTTCCATCTCTCTGAGCAGGCTACTAGGATTGTGTCTCGCCGGTGGCTCGGTGAGAAGGCTTTCCGCGACTATTCTCCTGAATTTGGCAATTTCTCCTTTTTCAATTGGGGGCAAAATGATTTCTTCGAATCTAGCGTAGGGTTCGTAGTAATGCATCCATCCTTCTTCCAGTATTTTTCTTCCCTCAAGGTAAAAACGATGCCCGTCGGCTGTTAACCGAATTTTCAAGGCTTGGCTCAATGCGGTTTCACCGAAAACCGCCATGAACCTGTGCACGATCAGATCCCAGATCTGCCTTTCAGACGTTTCAAGCATTCTTTGCGGAAGATTGCCGGTTGGAAAAATAGCTGGGTGTGCCGGATCGACTCGCTTTCCTTCATTTGGTTTAAGAGTCTGCTGTCTAAGCAGCTTCGAGGCCAGCTCTCTGTATTCGGCAGCTCTGCTCAAGTTCTTGAGTATGTTCTCATATCCTATTGCTGGCGGTAGTCTCTGACTGTCAGTTCTCGGGTAGGATACCAAGGCGTCGAGATACAACTGTTGGGCTATGGCAAGAGTACGCCGAGGTGTAAATCTGAAAAGCCTGTAAGCCTCATTCTGCAACGTGCCCAAGTCGAAGGGAAAAGGCGGCGGATGTTTTGTTTGTCTGACTTCGAGTTTCTCAACTTGTCCCTCCTTGTTCTTGCAGGCACTTACGATTGCTTCTGCGCCTTTTTTGGTTTCAACTCTCTGCTTCTCGTATTTTGCATCAAATATCTGACCGTTTATCTCAATTCTTGCTCTGATCCGCCAATACGGCGTGGGCACGAAGGCTCTGATGGCTTCTTCTCTGTTCACGAGAAACTTGAGGGTCGGACCTTGAACTCTGCCAGTGCTCAATGTTGCATATCTTCCGTTCCAGTTCTTCACTGCGTTTGTCAGAGCTCTGGAAAGGTTCACTCCGTATAACCAGTCAACTTCGTGTCTGGCCAACCCTGCTTCAATCAATCCGAAATCCAGATGTGACAGTGGGGCGCTGAACGATTTCTGAAGTTCCTGCTTCGTAAGCGTCGAATATCTCATGCGTTTTGACAACATATCTTTGTTATCCATAGCATATTTCAAAATACAATATCCGATGACAGATCCTTCTATGTCATAATCACAAGCGTCTATGAAAGCTTCAGCATCCTTGGAAAGCCTCGAGATTGTCTGAAGCCAACCGCGAATTCTACTTGCCTTCCTCTCAGCTACATATCGTGGAACCCATCTGAAGGAAAAGGCCGGGTAGTTTCTGCCTTTCTTTTCATCCATAATCGTGTACAAATGTCCCAATGCAGGAACTACGACTATTTCCTTCTCGCGTTTCGCAATGTAGTAGGGCACTCCATTTTCGTACATTCTTTGAGGTCTTTCCTTCCAGTCAAGCGCCGAGGCGATCCTCAATGCGGCATCCGGCTTCTCGGTGATGATTAAGGTGTATTTACCCATATTTTGCACAAGCCGCTCATTGAGTTCTGAACAAAGTCATTTCTAAGTGAAAGCTTATGAGATTAAGATTTTTGCGTGGCTTATCCTTTTTGTGGAGCTCTTGGCGCGTGTCCCTCCAGCAATCGATAAATATGTCAGGATCATTCTAATTTCTTTATCATCACAAGGAGCCTAGTTGTTATGCCTCAACGCGTTGCTTGTCAAGGGTGCGGTCACACCCTATATGAGGGTCCCGACCTTCGTCCGCCTGACGAAATTCTTCATGAACACGAGGGAAAATGTCCGAAGTGCGGGAAAAAACTGTCTTTGATACCCATCAACGTAGACGTGAAACCAAACCGATAGTCTTCTGGTGGCGAGAACGGCTATGGCTGAGACAGCACGCCGAACACAACTATACGATGTGTATTCGAAAACAGCCAAAATTGTGGTCTTCTCTGGGTTTGAAATGCCCCTTTACTTCAAAGACATTGCACCTGAACACCTAGCAGTAAGGAATGGCGTAGGCATCTTTGACATAAGTCACATGGGCCGCATCATGGTTTCGGGTCCAGATTCTGAGCGCTTTCTGAACCACGTAATAACAAACGACGTTTCAACTCTTTCTCCAAACAGCGCCCAATACACCGTTATGTGCACGGAAAGCGGAGGCATCGTTGATGACTTCGTTGTCTATCGACTGGAAAAAGAAAAGTTCCTCATAGTCTTCAATGCCGGCAACCGCGAAAAAGACCATAATTGGTTCATAAGGAACTCCGAAACCTTCAATGTAACCATACAAAACGTCTCTGACAACGTGGCAATGCTTGCCGTTCAAGGTCCCTACGCCGAAAAGACACTCCAGGAAATATCAAGCGAGGACCTGAGCACGATTGGAAGGTTCAAATGCAGATCTTCACGATTTGCCAGTGAAGATGTTTTCCTTGCCCGCACAGGCTATACCGGAGAAGACGGCTTCGAAATCATCATTTGGAATGCTTCTCTTTCTGAACCAGACAGTGCAGTAAGGCTTTGGAGTGCCATCCTTGAAGCAGGACAGAGTTATGGCATAGAGACATGCGGTCTTGGAGCACGAGACACTTTGCGGCTCGAAGCTGGACTCTGCCTCTATGGAAATGACATCGACGAAAATACGACACCATTGGAAGCAGGTCTTGGCTTTGTTGTGAAGCTGCAAAAGAACAGTTTTATCGGAAAAGAAGTCTTGGTCAAACAGAAAACCGAGGGACCGAAACGCAAGCGCATAGGCATAGGAATGATCGATCAAGGGATTCCGCGGCCAGGATTTGAAATCTACTCAAACATGGGAGACAAGATCGGGCGGCTAACGAGCGGAACTTATTCTCCTCTTCTCAAGCAGGGAGTCGGCATGGGATATGTAGAAACGTCACAAGCTTTGGAAGGTGCTTCAGTGAACTTGAACATCCGCGGAAAGATGGCAAAGGCAGAGTTAGCAAACTTTCCACTTTATGATTCGGAGAAATACGGATTCAAAAGAAAGTCTTTACCAGTATGAAAACCGCCGTGTCTTCCATTCGTTGGAAAGGTATATATTATCGGCACTAGTCATGTCTTCAATCCTTGAGTCTCAAGCTAACCGCAACGAAAATAAAACACCTAGATGAACTGTGTAGAAGAGAGATGAAACCAAAGTGAAGCTCGGCAACGTACTGTCCAGAGAACGGCTCTCAAACGGCGTAAAAAGCTTGGGAAAATTGAGGATCAAGACGACCCACAGTGCGATGATAACTTTCTCAGCTTTGTTGCTTGTTCTTTTCATTGCTTTCACAATACGAGTATTGCCCCTTCGCTGGGAAATACAGTCTGGCGGGCTGCATCTTTCAGAGTTCGACCCATATTATCAGTTCAGCCTGACCAGATACATGACAGACCATGGTCTGTTCGCGCCTTACTATCCGACGCAATGGGTTGACACGCAACGGTGGTATCCCGACGGGATAAATATGGGAGCATCCTACCCATCTCTGCCACTCACAGCTGCAGTGCTGTATGACATTACGCGATTTCTAGGTTTCAACTTCGACTTGATGGGCTTTTGTTCAATCCTGCCTGCAATAATGGGGACGATAGCCGTGTTCATAATGTTTCTCTTAGGAAGAGACGTAGGAGGCACACCCGTCGGCTTGCTTGCAGCTCTATTCTTGTCCTTGAATCCATCTTACATCCAAAGAACCTCATTGGGTTTCTTTGACACCGAAGTCGTCGGTGTTGTCTCCCTGTTGGCTTTCAGCCTATTCTTTCTCAGAGCAATCGAAGAAGACAGACCAATCAGCTCAACAGTGAAGTATTCACTGGGATCTGCAGCAGCTTTGGCATATTTCGTTCTAGGATGGGGTGCCGCTTACTATCTCATAGGTCTCACAGTGCTTTTCGTTTTCATTCTGCTCATACTGAAAAGGTATTCACGCCGCCTGCTTCTAGCCTACAGCATCTCATTCGGACTTGGGTTCCTCGTGGCCATAAGCACCAGAACCGAAGTCATTCCCAGCTATATGGTTGGTTCAAGCATTCTGCCCGTCGCCGGAATGTTTGCCCTGCTCGTATTGAATGAAATCACACGCAACTTGACCTCATCTAGGGAGAAATTCTTCTTGGTAGTCTTTTCCGTTGTGGCACTTATAGGCAGTTTCATTGCACTTTCGCTTCTTGGCTATTTGGGGGCGCTTGCAGGCAAGTTTCTGACAGTTTTGGATCCCTTCATTCGAGGAGGAAGCCCCCTGATAGAATCCGTTGCTGAACACAGGATTGCTTCTTGGGGTTCGATCTACTATGATCTCGGCGTCGGGGTTCTGTTCTTTGTCCTCGGCATATTCTTCACCGCAAGAAATCTTTCAACAAGGAACCTATTCTTGCTATTGCTGGGTTTAACATCACTCTACTTTGCGGCCTCAATGGTTCGTTTGCTCATTCTCTTGGCAATCGCTTTTGCTCTCTTAGCCTCAGTGGGCATTGTGGGCATTTTGAAACCTTTTGTTACGTTGCTGAAAGAACCTCCCAGAATAATTGGCAAAAGGAGAATTGGACTTGAACGTGTTGGAAGAGAGTTCAGTGGAGCCGCCGTTTTCCTCATTTTCCTGATTCTGATGACTAATCTTGCCCTTTCGCCACAGTCCGGAGGCATTCCTAGAGTCTACAGGCAGGCCTACACACCTGTGACGATCACGGCTGCCAGTCTCTCAGTCGTGCCCAGCCAGCCTGTGAGAGAGTGGTTGGACATGTTGAAGTACGTGAATGACATGCAGAGCGCGGGCACTGTCGTGTGTAGTTGGTGGGACTACGGGTACTGGCTGAGCTTAATGGGCAATGTGACTTCACTTGCAGACAACGCTACGATCAACACTACTCAGATAGAAAACATTGGTTTCATTTTCATGGCAAACGAGACCTATTCACTGAACATGCTGAAGAAGTACAATACACAATACATACTTGTCTTCATTACGTTTGACGCAAATGGCAACTGGATAGACTGGGCAGGCGGCGACAATGGAAAATGGACTTGGATGGCGAAAATCTCAGGAAACGCCAAAAACCGACTCGTTAACATTGACCATGCTATTGACGAAGCCTCTTCTTGGCAGGATGAAAAAACCTTCGGCAACTTCACAAACAACGCGTGGACTTGGAATGACGTTGGCAGAAACTCGACAGTCTACAAACTGATGAGCTATGCAAAGAGCCGCTGGTGCGAAGTGAACGCCGTGTCAAACCCTGATAGTGCTACCGTTTCTACGCCAGTTTACTTCACAGAACAGTTCTTCTCAGGAGAAGCCCTGACTCCAATTGACTCACAAAATCAATATGGTGGACTTGTTCCGCTGGTTGCTCTATACAAGATTGACTGGCAACAATACAACAGCGATTATCCGCAAACCTAAGGAGAACCGCATACTTGTTTCCAAAGGCTCCTGACCAACATAAACCAAACAAGCCTTTGATCCCTAACGGTCTCGGCGTCATCTATGTCTTGGTCAGTGTAGTCTACCTTTTCCTCATCTACTATTTCAATGTGGTCGACATCTCTAATGGAAGCTCAACGCCTCAGAATTTGGCTTGGTCCGCACCATTAATCTTGGCGGTATGCATACTTTTTGGCGGTTTTCTCGGAATGCTGGATGACTGGATAGATCTCAAGTGGCGCTACAAGGCTTTTCTTCCGCTGGTAGCCGCCATACCGTTGAGCTCCTTCGCATTTGCCCTTAAACTGCGAACATCCATCTCGCTTCCCGGTTTAGGCACCATCGACTTTGGAATCTACTACTTTTTCATAATACTTCCAGTGCTTGTGACAATAATTACCAACACTGTCAATCAGCTTGGCGGACTAAACGGGTTAGAAACCGTTTGTCCAGCGATAGTTCTCATTGGGCTAATGATTATCTCGGGATCAGACGCCGCTTTCCTTTATGTTCCATTAGTCGTCTGGCTGGCGCTTGCCGCTTTGAATTTTCGGGGCAAAATTTTCGTAGGTAATACAGGGTCGTTTGCAATAGGAATGACAATCGCTTCCTTTGCGATAATCTCCAACATGAAGTTTCATGTGGTCATATCCCTCTTGCCCTACATTTTCAACTCTTCATTGATATTATTGACCATCTTCCTTTACAGAAAGAAGGCAAGTGTTTCCTATGACGGGAAAAAACTGTTTTCAGATCATAGGCGAAGCCTGATCACGCTTCTGACCTATCATCGTCCCTTGACTGAGCGACAGGTAGTTCTGCTTATCTCACTCTTGGTGGGAGCGTCAACCCTGCTTGACTTGGTTCTCAAGTTTTTCATTTTGGATTAGCGCCTCATCTAACCTGGCTTGTCTTCTGGAAACGCTAATAAACATCTGCAGTATTTGTAAGGTGTCTGGCGGGTGAGTGGACC
>CAYNQC010000023.1:0-10180 GCA_964399235.1 uncultured Candidatus Bathyarchaeia archaeon
CCCACGTCCACCCAGAGTTTCTCACCTATCTTTCGGTAACCTATCTTCTCGTACAAACTTATTGCTGGATGGTTGTCAGACCTGACGAACAACGCGGCCATCTCGGCCCTTTCTAACGCCTCTTTTGTAATGGCAGACGTGCCAAGCATTGCGTATCCTTTGTTTCTGTGTTTGGCATCTGTGTATACTCCCCCTATCATCCATATTTGAGGCATTTGAATGAAGGACCCGGCATAAGAGACCATTACTTCATCCTTGAATACCCCGTAAATGGGCATTTTGGTTATCCAGTCAACATATTTTTTCATGTACGCACTTGGGCGATCTTTTCTACTAAGGACAAGCTGCGCAAACTTTGAAGCGTCTTCCTCAGTGCTCAGACGTTTGACGAGTTTTGAGCTAACAAATTTCGCGTTTTCCTTTCTGATCAGCATCCAGTTCTCAACGTAAATTTTTGCATTGGGAAATCTCCTCTTGACGGGTCGCAGCATACTTGGCGGCGCATGGATAACGAAATGGTCCTTCGGTGCATATCCAATCAGCATCTCAGCAATTTCCTCTTCGCATTCAAGAATTATGCTTGGAACATCGGTTCCTGTGTAGAGCAGAATATATCCACGAAGATCATGCTTTTCGAAGACTGCATGAATCGTCGTGTGTTCAGGATCATACTGGATATCATATAGCGCAAAAACGTGCCTTATGACGTCTTGACTGATGTGCTTAATGAAGCGTTCCCTATTGTGTTCGTCAATCTTTTCAGGTGCACCCATGTAAGATGTGGCACCTTGCGGGTGATTCAGCGTTTATTTCCAGATTTCTTTAATCTCTTCGACCAGCTTGTCAATTTCCTCTTCGGTGTTATAAAAGTGCGGGGAAACTCTGATCCCTTTGGCCCTTGCTGAAACAACCACGCCTTTTCTTTTCAGTTTCTCGACCACCTTTTTCGGTTCACTTACCTTGAAGTTCACTATTCCTGAGCGACACTGTTTCTCTTCGGGCGTCTGCAATTCAAGCCCTAGGTTCCGGACAGACGCTATGAGGTGATCTGTGAGCTTGATGATTCGCTTCCTGATGTTCTCAAGTCCGCAATCCCACAAAAGCTTCATTGCTGCCTGCGCGCCGATGTGACTGATTTCGGCTGGCGAGCCTACTTCAAAACGGCTGGCAGTCTTCGACAGTTTCATGTTCCAGATGTCGTAAAAGTCTGAAGTCTCAAACATCTCTTGGTTTACACTCGCCCATCCTGTGGAAGGGGGCTCAAGTTTCTCGATCAGCTCATCTTTCACGTACAAGTAGGCGGCTCCTGATGGGCTGAGTAACCATTTGTAACAGGAAGATGCCAAGAAGTCTACGTCATCTCTTTTAACATCAATCGGCATAGTCCCAACCGACTGTATCGCGTCAACGATCAGGTAAGCTCCATGTTCGTGGGCAATTTCGCTTAGCACGCGAAGGTTGTGCCGGAAGCCATTAGCATACTCGACATGGCTGATTGCAACTGCAACAGTTTTGTCGTCAACGGCTTTTTCCATGTCATCTAAAGAAACTTTTCCGCTCACATTTTTGACGTAATGGACTTTCACCCCGAGACTATTTCGCAGCCAAGGAAAGACCACTGAAGGATACTCCAAATCAGTTGTAACGATCTTTGATCCTCGCGGGTAGCTGAGAACGTTTGCAGTGAGGTTCATTCCTTCTGACGTGTTCGTGATTAGTGCTATCTCCTCGGTCCTTGCTCCGATGAGTTTTCCAAATTGGGATTTTCCCCAGTCTTTGCATTGAATCGAGGTCGTTCCAAGCCTTGAGTATTCGTCCATATACTTGCGAATTATGTCCACAATCGGTTTGGGAAGAGGTGACTGCGCGGCATGATTCATGAACGCTTTTTTCCGTGTGATTGGGAATTGTTCACGGATTTCTTGTATGTTGTGCACCTAGAGGATCCTCCGCTCTTTTTGGGCAGAATCATTGTATTCATATCGGGTTATTAAAGTCTCAACTATGACCATTAACTAGTAGACACCGGAAATTGAGTAACCCCCGAAACAGATCCAATGTTTTCTAAGCAGTCTTTTTAGTTCATCGATAGTGTTGTTCACGCTGGCACGGCAGTCATATGGTTCGTCTGGCGGTGTGCAATCCTCTTTGACATCTACCGTGGTGAGACCTGTGGCCCCCGCAACAAGCGCGTACCAGCAGAGCGGCAAAACTTTGGGATTATATCCGCTGCCAGGCATCAACACGAGTTTTCCATCGCAAACTGACTCGGCAGTATCCCTTATCATCTTGGACAATTCGAAGAAGCCTTCAACGGTCAAGGACAAGTTTCCAAGGGTGTCTTCGAAGTGTGCATCACTTCCACCATTGGCGATTATTATCTCGGGTCTGAACTCTTCAGCTAAAGGAACGAAAATTTCCTTCAAAGCATGAAGATACGAGCCGTTCCCAGTTCCAATTGGCAACGGTATGTTGATGTTATAGCCTTCTCCCTTTCCTTCTCCAAACTGCCAAGTGAACCCTGTTCCGGGGTAAATGGTCCTTGGGTCTTGATGCAAGGATATGTATAACACTGTCGGATCCTTGTAGTAAATGTTACTTGTTCCATTTCCAAAATGGACGTCATAATCAAGAATCAAGAGCCGAGACAAATTATGTTCACTTCTAAGGTACTCGGTCAAAATCGCGATGTCATTGAAGAGACAGAAACCTCCACCATAGTTTCTGCCCGCGTGGTGATATCCACCACCTATGGAAACTGATCTTCTTACTGTTCCTTCGATGACTGCTTTTCCACATTCGATTGCATTGCCACAAATAAGTAAAGCGCTTTCCAGAATCTCTCGGGAGACAGGTGTTTCAGCGTCGTACGGCTTGTTTTCTTCTGCCAATTGAAAAACAAGGTCAACGTATTGTTCATCATGCACTCTGAGAAGGTCCTCTCTAGACGCGGGCTGCGGCTGGTGAAGGAGAACTGCAGGATTGTTGAGTAAACCTCGTTGTCTAAAGAATTCCATTGCATTGGTGAAACGGTCGCCTCTGAAGGGATGTCCTTCCCCCAGGTCATATTGTCCGAATTTCTCATGAAAGCCTATCATGGTTTTTTCAGTCAATCAATATGCACTCGAATGTATGATTCAGCTGATGACCTATAAAATCTGTGTGACCGAATGAAAAGTTCAAAAACAGAAAAAGGGGAATGGACTACTGACAATTGTCAGGCTTCTTGCTTTTCCTCAGTTTTTTCCCCGCTGTCTGCCGCCGTCACTTCTTTGCATTCTACAGTTTCAACTACTGCTTCCTGATGAGTTTGACTATCCTCTTTGTTTTCTACGGATGCTGTCTCTTCCAAGAATTTGACTTTGGGCTGTATGGTCACGGTCTCCTCTGGTTGCTGCTCACCCACTTCTTCCAACGGAAACTCTCCGCCTGCAAGCTGATCTGTTGCATCTCTGACTTCTTCAAGTTCATGCTTGGACGTATCAAGGCCGAGCGCAAGAAGGTCGCTTTCGCGTTGATATGCTTCCTCATCTATCTCGCCTGTAACATGACGGATTTCAAAGTTTGCCAAGAGAATCTCCATGGTCTTGACCTGTCCTTCAAGTTCAACGACTTTGGTGGCCATTTTCTCAAGCAAGGCTTTCTGTTGTTTTTCGATCTCTGCAATAGCATCGTCAATTTCTCTGTCGAACATGTCGTGCGTAGACTGAGAAATTCTGCCTGTTGTCAGCAAATTGTCCAATGCTTGTCTCTTTTTTCTAGCTACCTCGTATTCTTCGTTTAATCTCTTAAAAGAATGCTTCCACGAGATCAAATTGCTGCACCGTGCAACTCTCTTGCCCAGAAGTAGCAAATAACCTTTGTTAACATGCAGATATATCGGTAGCTGATTAATCTGGCTTCTTTTTTCAGATCGATGGAAAATCAAGCGTTAAAAGCATGGGCATCACAACAAGGCAGGATGCACTTAAAGAGTGAAACATCTTCAAACCTATCGAAACACTAAAAAACACCTTCACCGACTTTCTAGAAACGAAAGATCAAATCACAGAGGGCCCGTAGCTCAGTAAGGACAGAGCACCGGACTTTTAAGCGAAGGTGTCACATGGAAATCCGGGGGTCCCGGGTTCAATTCCCGGCGGGCCCGCCAACAACAAGGCACCAGTTTTCGGCATACGCCTTCATATTTCAGCAACGTGCTCTTTCGGTAGTTTGGTTATAGAGGATTTTTCCATAAGTATTTATCTATGAAGAGAAACCATAGAGATTTGAGTAGGGAGAAAGGGGTTAGGCTCTAGGAAGGAGGTGAACGTGTGGAGTTCTCGATAAATGCCAAGCAGGCAATAGCCATAGTATGGACAATTATCGCTTTCGTCATTTCGCTAATAATCGTGCTCGCATTGGGCTTTCCAACTTATGGTAGTTATGGCACCGTCTTCGGCGGGCCTTGGCAATGGCTAGTGGCAATGTTCTTCGGGCTGTTTCTCGTGATAACTGTCCCAGTATATTTGCTGATAGCGCTCTGGCATATAGTGTCCAAGTGGGATAGTGCCTAGCTCGCCTGAAACGTTTTAGGTTTCAGGTATACCTGCCTGTGCAAAAACTACGTGGAAAAGTATACCTCAACCTGCGAAATACTTCGCTTTGTCATTGTGAATCTCTCTATCCATTCAGTATATTGCCTGTTGGCGATAGAAAATTTCCTGGCCGACAGAATCAATGTCGAAGTTTTTCGTGTGAAATCGTCTTTCTATATGTGCGGGTGAGCTATTACAGTATAGACCGGGCGCGTCTTCCTCCTGCGCATCCTGCTCGATGCGAAAAGCAGGAACAGGAATACTACACCTGCTATTACGGCTATTATAACGATGATGGAGAAAACAAGCCAATCGAAAGTTGGGAAAAACGGCGGATAAGGCAGAATCGTGACGGTCCCGTCGACAAATGTGTTGTCTGCTGTTCGTGTTTCTCCTTCAACCGGTTCAGCCACACCTGATATTATGTACTTCAGTGGAGGCACGCCGACCGTGTTCCATGCAAAAACCAATTGAGCTTCCACTGCCGGCACAAGATTAGCAACGTATTTCCTGCCGACTTGAACATGGTCATAGTAGACGCTCACGTAGAACGATTCGTTTGTCAAGCCTTTGTTCTTCACTGTGACGACGACATTCACGGTTTGTCCAGCCTCTGCTACGGTGGGCGAAGGGACAACGTTCAAAACGGCAACGTCATGATCTTCTTCAGGAGGCTTCCCGCTTTTGATTTCAACAGTCCCATCCACAAAAGTGTTGTCCGAAGGATTGGTGTCTCCAGAAAGAGGTGCAGAAGCACTTATCGTGTATATGCCAGGATTGATAGAATTCGTATTCCACGTGAAGCTGAGGTTCTCTTCCGCAAAAGGCGAGAGCTCGGTGACGCCTCGGGTTTCAATAGCAACAGAATCATAATACACAGTCAAATCGAATGTTTCCGACAGGTTGCCCTTGTTGAGAACAGTGATCACTATTCCTATGGATTCACCCTGAACGACTGAACCGCTTGAAAGCGCTAAGCCCGTTATGGCAATGTCTCTTTCAGCCACGGTAAACGTCGTAAAGATCGGTGGGCTGTAAGCTCTGCCTCCGCTTTCTATAGGACCTGTTAAAGGAACTGCCGAAACGTTGCACAGACCGACCTCTGCAGAAATCGGTATTTGTGACGAGGCTTGCACGTTGCTTTTTCCAGGGGGAAAGAGGATTTCCTGCATCTGTACATAGACTATTGGGTTTTTCATCGAGTCCTCGACATCGACTTTTATTACAGCTCGTTTTTCTGTGAATGCGATGTTCTGAACCGTCATGTTGAAAACAACCAGATCAAGTCTAGAGAATAACGTACGGGGCTGAAGTTGGAAGCTTAGGGTGGCTAGTTCCGTAATTTGAACAATCCAGCCAACTCTGAAAATCATGACGTCTGTTACGACTTGTCCAGCAATGTCTGTCGTAACGACCGCAGTCCATTGGCCAAAGATGGTTTTTTCAGCGTTATTGCAGGGCCACGGAAGTCTAAACGAGTACTCAGCGATTCCACTCATGTCAGTGGTTCCTACTCCCACGAAAGATATGTTTTGAAATGCGTTTGAAGGTCCACTTACCTGAAAAGCAACCAACATATTACACTGCGGGTCATCGTTATAGGTCGCAAGTGCTCGAAGAACGACAAGCTCCTGTGGTTCAAAAGCGTCAGATGACATATTCGCTCCTTTTCCATCGAAGGGAGTCTTCTCCGTGAACAGATCAATGACTGCTCCTGTGCTAGTGTTCGTTAGGGAGCGCGCCGAGTTTGGGCTAACATATACCGTCAGAATAATGAACAGCATCAAGGCTAGCCCAATCGAAAGACGCAGCCTTCCCTTTCTCCCGAACATTCTCTTTCCTTCACGATTGAAGCATATCGAACAAGTCGCCAGCACTCTGGGAACCAGACCCAGCTATGCGCAACTGACCCGAAGTCTCCCTACTCTCATCGAAGACTGGATCAATGTCCTATTTAGACGCTTATGGAAGATTCCTCTATGCTTGCGAGGCAAATGCTTCACGATCAATCTATCATTGGCGGACTTGAAAGAAAAACATGCTTTTCAATTGGATAATATATCAAGAAGGGCAATATGCTCACTATGCCCGGAAGCGGAAACCATGCTCACGGCTTCTTAGATATCTGCTAACCGTAATGGTTTGCCAATATTATCGCGTCGAAGATATCGATAACGTTGTCACTATTCAAGTCTGCGTTGGGGTTCCAATTTGGGCTGCCCGGAGAAGAATTATAGGCTTTTGCAAGTGTAATTGCGTCGTAAATGTCCACCACGCCATCCCCGTTTACATCGCCAATTGCGTACAGAGTGACGGTTGTATTTCCTCTGAACAACCTATCGTAATAGAGAGAGCTCACGTGGATCGTGTAATTGCCCATAGGTGCCGTGCTGAATGGGAACATGAACGAGAAATCATAGGTTCCGTCAGGGGGAAAGAGTTCAACTGCGGACTTGCTCATGTTTGGTTGAGGACTAGACAGCGATCTGGAGATTGTGAACGAAGCCGACCATTCAGGACTGTACGGATGGCCGCCGTTGCTTGGAAAACGAGTGAACAAACAGCCGTACATCATGACACTCCCGATGAATCCTGAGTCCATTACTTGTTGGGCTCTGAAAAACACGGAGCCTGGAATGCCTGGGAAGGTCAGGGTGGAATAAGTAGATGGATTGGCAAATGGAGCCAGATTGGAGTCGAGGAATACGATGGTTGTTGTCACATTGTATGTCTGCATCATATCGCTATTTTCCCATTCGGCGTATACCCAGATATCTTCCCCCTTTGTAAAGCTGGTTTTGGGAACCATATTCGAGTCACAAGCATAAAACTTGGTGAAGCTGATCGCCCAGGGTCCACTTACCAGGCTAGTGGGTCTTATTCTGAAAAGAAAGGATGAACCGTCTGGTTTTCGGATGTCCACGCCCACGAGGCTTTCCAACACAGCAATGTTACCTGGAATCGATCTGAATGTTCCAGTCACGTTGACAGTGTCGAACCTGTCATATTTTATTTTATCTGTCGCAACGGTCAGGTTAAACGTGTAGACTGTGACAGTCTTGGATGTGGTGTTCCATAAGCCTTGGCTGTCCGTTACGTTGAGAGTGACCGTGTAGTCACTGGCAATGGAGAAGACATGTGTAGTCATGTTTTCAGACGTGTTGACCTTTGGTGTTCCATCGCCAAAATTCCATTCATGATTGACGATTGTGATAGTAGGTCCGCCAGTTTTAGACGCTGAAGCGTCAAATGCTACAGTCATGTTGACTAGGGGGACCGCCGGTGCATAGTAAAATATGGCTTGCGGTGGATCTGCTGCAAGCAATGGTTCTGAAGCCATCATTGTGATAAGAGCGATTACCAAAATGGGAACCAGAAGTTTTCCGATCACTTACCCTTGTCTCCGGATTTGTATCATGAGTAAAGTCGAAAGAAAAGATATATGTCTTCTGGAATGTCGTTCTATATCATTAGGTAACCCATAACGTGCAATTCTGTAACAGTAGTTCCTTGCTTCTGACAGCAAAGAAATCCAAGGAAGCTTGTTGGCACGTGAAACAATGCTTCATAACACATAAATGAACCAGAAGACTCTTGAGGAGTTGGGACAAAACTTGAGTTTAGAGGAAATCGAGGCGTTTGCATCTTCTTTGAAGGTTTGCCCTAAGTGTCGTTCAAACGAAGGCTTTTGGGTTGCGGCGAATCGTGAAAAGAGTTACGCTCAATGCAAGCACTGTGGCGCCATTCTAGAGTTTTGCGAGGTCTTGTCTTATCGAGAGAAAGGCCAAGCGTCAAGAAGCGTTTTCAAAAAGCTGAAATTGTGATCTGAGACCGTCGTTTTTTCACAGGCAACAGCGAAAATGGTCTTTTCATTGCATAATAATGCAACTAGTTGATTTCGACGTCTATCGTCAACTTATCACGGATCTGTGTGTCGGTCGTTCTCTTTTTCATTGGTTGACGCAAATTGTTTGATCCCTATTAGAGCATTCGTTGTGCCACCTATTGTGCATCGTCTTTCAACCTATGTCTTCCATGTCATGCTGTAGTCATGTATTAGCCACAACAAGCTTCTGACAGTCTAGATTTATAACCAGAAGACATTACCTTTCTCTTGATGTCGACAGAAGAGTTTGGAGTTTGCCGCAGACTGGCAATTGCTCAAGCAACGGATAGCAGGATACTGGACCTATCTCAGGATGGCGGCGTCGTAACTGCATTGCTTCTTTATGCCCTGGAGACCAAGCTTATTGACGGTGTCGTTGTTTCTGGAGTTAAAGAGGGAAAGCCTTGTTTTCCAAGTCCTATGTTGGCGACAACTGCACGTGAGATAACGAATTGCGCAGGAACCAGATACTTTTACTCGCCTAACATACTGGCGCTGAAAGAGGCAGTCAGACAAGAGAAGACCCGCTTGGCTTTTGTAGGCACCCCATGCCAGATACAGGCCGTCAGAAAAGCGCAGAAGGCTGAGTTGCAGTTCGTTTCTCCTGTGAAATACCTCATCGGACTGATGTGTTCAGAATGCTTCACCTATGAAGGGCTCATGGAAAAACATCTCAACAGAGTGGTGGGCCTGAATCTAAACAGCATAAGAAAAATGAACATCAAAGGAAAAATGCTGGTCACAACAGATTCCGGACTTCACGCGATTCCTCTTGCAGACATAAAGCAGTATGCAAGAGAAAGCTGCAGGCGTTGCAGTGATTTCAGCTCCGAACTTGCCGATGTCTCAGCAGGCGGTTTGGGAATGCACAGATGGACATTCATGGTTATTCGAACAGAAAAAGGAGCAGAATTGTTTGACGGTGCCGAGAGAGTGGGCGTTATTAAGACGCGAGAATTGAAGGAAGAACAAAATGCAATGAATCTTCTTCGTAGTCTCTCTAGGAAAAAGAAAAAGGGTCTAATGCGTTAAGGGCTCGCCAAGTCTTATAAACCCATAGAATCACATGCCTAGTTTGATTTCGATGAAATTGGACACCACGACCGTGGCTGGTACTGCTGCTCTATCTTCGCTGGTCATCGTTTTCGATTATGCTCTAAAATATTCGAACCTGAAAATACCGTTTCCATGGCTGCCTTACCTCAAATTCGACTTCACGGGAATACCAATAGTGATATCAGCCCTCCTTTTCGGGTTAATTCCAGGAATCTTCACATCAGCTGTGGCCTCTTTAGGCATCTTGGCTCGCAGCGGCGACATCTTGGGCTCAACAAGCAAAGGACTGGCCGAATTCTCAACAATCATAGGAATGTTGATAGGGCTCAGAATGTTCCGCAGATTCAGAGCTGTCACCTCGATCTCAATCGGTTTGGCCTCAAGAGTCTTGATAATGACTATCGTAAATTTGGCATTTGTCTACACGGGATTGCTACTGATACCTTCCAGCTACAAGCAAGCTGCTTCCACTTGGGTCTTGATAGTCGGGATCTTTAACTTGGCAGGTGGCGCTATTAGCGCGGTCGGTGGATACGTAGTTTTTGAAGCCATAAAAACACGCGCCCCTTTTCTAGTGAAAAGAAGCCGCGAAGAGGCATTTCAGCACGCGCGAAGGGATCAAAAACAGAGCACATGAAACCCGTTTCCATTCGTGGGCATT
>CAYNQC010000023.1:10280-17373 GCA_964399235.1 uncultured Candidatus Bathyarchaeia archaeon
TTCCATTCGTGGGCATTCGAATTGTGGCGCGTCCTATCTGTACAGGTCTTTCTCTCTTGACCTCACCAATTCAACTGCGCGGGCACGATTTGATTTCAAGTACTTATAGCCCCTAATTATGGCAGCGGGAACCCCTTCGCTCGCTTGACCTATCACAAGTTCAGCAGCAGAAGCCAGCTCGTCCGCAACAGCCGTTTGCTTAACATGCAAGACATACCCGAACAAGTCTTTCTCGCCCCTCCTGTCTCGGATAGGTTTCAGCCCAGAAACACCGATCGCCACGTTAATCTCACCACTTCTAAATGGTCGTCCATGCGTATCCGAAACAATGACGGCAACGTCACAACCCGTGAGTTCTCTGATCTCAGTTCTGATCTTCTGTGCGGACATATCGGGGTCTTTCGGCAGCAAAGCCACGTTCCTTTCTCCTGGCACGTTTGACCTGTCGACACCAGAATTGGCACAGACGAATCCATGCCTCGTCTCAGTAATCAATATTCCATCACGCATGCGACTGATCTCCTTGGACTCACGCAAAACAACTTCGACCAAAGCAGGGTCCTTTTGCCACTGCTCTGCCAAACACTTGGCAAACTCGCTAGGCACAACCTTGTCCAAATCCACAACATTTCCTTCAGCTCGAGAAACAAAAACGTGAGTGACCACCAACACGTCGCCAGCCTGAATTGGAGTGCCTTGCCTGCGAGCGGCGTTGACCACAAGCCTGCCAACACTATCGCCAGCCTTTACGATAGGCAATCCACCAATCGCAATCACCTCAACTTTGTCCAAGGGAAGTCTCTCCGCAGACTATTTTCAGTCAAGAGCATTTAAAGCAAACTCGAGCGCGGTCGCATTTCTGATTTCAAACTATGAAGCATTTTGTAGCCGCAGTGGAGTGGCATGAGACTATGGACATCCTTCGGTTCAGGAAAAACTCTCATAGCAGCTGGAATATTGAAGAGGCATACAAGTTGATCAAGTCACATCCGAACACTTTACCGATATGGACGAAGCTGGGAATTACAGAAAAGAGGAAGTAAGACTAATGCGAGACAAGAGCCACAAATGCGTAACGTATAAATTCATTATGCAATCTTTAGAAACTCGATCGGTCGACGGGCGGTAGCTCAGCCTGGTAGAGCTTCCGAGTCAGCACAAACGTGATTGGCTGACGGAGATGCTGTAGATGCCTACCAAAGGTGGGTATCACCCAGCTGCCAGGCATACAAGCAGAAACCGGAGCGTCGCAGGTTCAAATCCTGCCCGCCCGACCACCAACCTGCAACTTCGCTTCAGCTGGATCATTGGCGATGCGTAGCAGAGGAATCGGGCAATGGACCCAGTGGCTCTCGTAAGGTACAATGGTAAGATCGGAGAGACTATCGAAAAGGGCATTGGACTGCTTGGCGGGTGGAGAAAACCGAAATCTCCATTCATCGTCAAGCCCAACATTGCCGCGTTGGTGACGAAGTCCAAGTTTGCCGTTACTGATGTGAAGGTAGTTGAAGCTGTAGTAAAACTCGCTTCAAAACAAGACAGAAACCTTTCCGTGAAGATCGCGGAGTCGGACAGTGACTGCAAGTATGCTGACGAAGCTTTCAAAAAATTCGGTTACACACGGATTGAAAAGAGGTTTCAGGCTCTGGGTTTTGACGTGTCGCTGATCAATCTGAGCCATCTGGCCAGAATTTCAACCAAATTGGACGGACTTTATTTCAAGAATCCTGAACTCCCCGATGTCATTGCAGGATCGAAATACCTCATCTCCATTGCCGTGGCAAAGACTCACCCTCTGACCTTTGTGACTGGGAGCATGAAGAATCTGTTCGGTCTTCTTCCAAGAAAAGACAAAGTGTTCTATCATCCGCACATCAATGACGTCATTGTTGGCTTGAACAGACTTGTCAGAACAGATCTGTGTATCGTTGATGCCAGAACTGGTGTTGAAGGCTGGGAGGGTCCGATCACGAGACGCCTAGGCATGTTTATCTTGGGAACAAAACCTGCATCGGTGGATGCAACTATGGCTAGGATAATGGGTTTCAAACCTGAAAAGATACGCCATTTAGTCGAAGCAGAGAAATTTGGTTTGGGCACGCTCGACCCCTTGGTCGTGGGAGAAAATCTTGAGTCAGTAACAGTGAAGTTCAGGTCACCATCCAACCTGTCCCCAAAGGCTCTTGTGAAATGATAACGTTTGTCTGAGGAATCCCGTAATTCTTCAAAACATTGGGTAGACGCGAGAAGCCAACAGCAGACTTTGCAGATTGACAACATGCAAAAGGTTTAAAGCGGTTTTCTTTGCCTTAAGCATGAGGCTTCGAAAAATGGTTCTAATTCTGAGTAGGAAAGAGATCGAACGTTTGCTGGACATGAGAGAACTCATTGCTGTCATTCAGAATGTCTTCTTTCAATCCCACCAGGGACATACGGTCTGCCCGCAACGTGTGATCATCAAGGTAGACAAACACAACGGTCTAATGTACTACATGCCTTCCTATCTCAGTGATAGTGAATCACTGGCAATCAAGATAGTTTCTCAATATGACGATAATTTGCCAAAGTTTGGCATGCCTACAATAATGGCTTCTATTCTTTTGAACGATTCGCAGACAGGCAAACCCCTTGCACTCATGGAAGGCGCATACATTACTGCTTTGCGCACCGGAGCCGCTAGCGGGGTGGCAGCCAAGTACCTTGCACGAAAGGACTCTGCTGTTGTGGGAGTCATCGGCACGGGGGTTCAAGCGAGAACGCAAATCTGGGCTTTGTCTGAGGTTCTCCGAAGAATTACAAAAGTGAAGGCATACGACCTGCTTCCTGGAAGAGTTGAACTTTTTGCGAAAGACATCTCAACGAAATACGGTCTGAAGGTGGAAGCAGTCGAAACCAGTAGAGAATGTGTGGAAGATTCTGATGTTCTAGTCGTAGCTACTACTTCAAAGACTCCAGTCTTCGATGGGCATTGGCTGAAAAAAGGAGCGCACATAAGTTCGATCGGCGTGTCTGGGCCTGAAGGGCGAGAATTGGATGACACAACCATCAAGAATTCGAAAATCGTCGTTGACACGAAAGAAGGCGCTCTGACTGAAAGTGGAGATCTCATTATTCCAGTTATGAACGGAACGATCTCTGAAGACAGTGTTTACGCTGAACTTCATGAGATAGTTGGAGGCAAGAAGCCTGGTAGGACTTCAGATGATGAGATCACCTGTTGGAAAGCCGTTGGCTTGGCGATTGAAGATGCCGCCGTGGCAAGACTAGTCTACGACAAGGCAAGGAAGGAAGGAATTGGAAGGGAAGTTGAGCTGTAGATCCTCGTCGTTTGTTGGATGGGCACCGACTACACGGGTCACCGTTTGTTGAGGTTCTGACTACGTTTCAGCAGCTCGATCAGACCTACGTTAGCGTTTACTTCTATTATATCACGTGTCTTGATCAGGTCTGCAGGATTCGTTTCAGGTCTGTGAACGATAGGAATGGTTCTTCGATACATTTTTTCCGATAGGATTGCGCCAACAGCTATTATTGGCTCGGTTTCCAAGTTGACTATGGCGTTTGGGGCTTTGTTGCACCTTGCAGCTTCCAGAATAGTCGCGGCGCTCGTGCTCGACCCAGTTCCACGAGGAAAAATAAGAATTTTGCCAGAAACATTCTTTCCGTACAAGTCATGTCTTCTGTTCACAATGCAGCCAGATTTGGGATCGAGTGAGTCGTACAAGCATATTGGCTGTCTCGTTACGAGAGCTTCTCCTCTTGAGATGCCTTGCGATACTGGAACGCATTTTATTACGATTTTTGCCAAAGGCTTTCTCCTCAGCGCATTGCTCGTACTGCCGCCTCGACGCATCTATCCATATTGCCAATTCCAACTTCTGCAAACCTGCTCATCGAGACCCACGCCATTTTCGCCGAGTCGGTCATCAAGGTTTTTCCTTTAAAAGGGACAAAGTTCCAGCAGGTGTCGGCAATCACTTTCCCACCAGACGATTCGATTGTTTCAACCGCCCCCATTTCAGCAGCCAACGTCTTTGCAGCTCTGCTCGTCAATACTAATAGCCTTGCGTCTTTCTTCACTTTCTTGCCCTTGAGAAGTCGGGCCAGTCTTGTCAATTCTTGCACCGAACAGTGCGGGCATCCGAGGCAAACAACATCAGGATCGTCTCCCTTGAGAGTACTTAGCTTCTGTCTTGTTTGTTCAAGTTGGCCAGTTTCAATGGTAATCCTTTCTTCGGGTCTTGAACCGTGACAGGCATCGGCAATCGTCTTAGCTTCTGGTGTGACACCACATAGGTGACTAAGAGCAACTGAGCCGCCGACTGCTGCGGCTGCACAATACGACTTAAGTTGGTCAGTCGTGACATTCTTGGGTACTCCGCTGACGACTGGAACTCTTGCTTCCGCGATGGATCCTATGAAGAAACCAAGAATTCCATAGTCCGTTTGATCGAAGGTTTCAAGATGCTGTTTGCTGGCCTCGAATAGCATCCTTCCTCGTCTGTTCTCGTCGCGATACAAACCAAAATTAGGATATTTCCCCACAACCGCAGAACAGACATCGGCCAAGTCACCCAGTCTTTCGGTTCTCGCACCGACGACCGTGTTTGCAAACCCAACTGCATTAGATTCACCCCAGGCAACATTCTGACCGAACCTGATGTCGGCGCCATATTGGTAGGGCGCACAAGTCCAAGTGGGCGTAGCACCCATTTTCTTAAGTGCATTTGCCAGTCTGAACTGTTTCTCTGCTACCCAGGAAGGAACCTTGAGCTCTTTCCACATATCAAAGTCGATTGAAGAGGGATTCAAGGTTGCCGGAACCCGGAAGCATGCTCCTGAATTACACAGTTTCTCAACCAGTTCCAAGCCAGAATCGTTGATCCAGCCATATGCAGATCCATCAATATGGACGTTTTCCACTTTGAGCATTCTGTCTGCGCCATACATCTCTCCAAGCTTGACGAGAACTGACATGGCGATTTCTGCTCCTTCGCCATACTCGCCGTTCAACAGGTCTTCGTCTTCACGAGTAAGAAGCATGTTGGGCTCAACTCATTTTTCTGTACTTAACTTGGTGTTTTGGCACTACTTAACCCTAGTCTCGAGCAGTGTTAGCAAGACGAGTTTCGCAGGCTATGAAGTTTCTGACAGCAAGAAGGATTTGTTCAAGGGATCATCGGGCTCAAGAACAAGCTGCTGAAAACCCGTTATGTATGCGTTGCCCGAGACTTCTGGAATTATGGCGGGGTATTCTGCGACTCTTGATTTAGAGACTATCTTTCCTCGAAACAACGTTCCAATTAGGCTTTCGTGCACAAGTTCGTCTCCAACCTTCATTTTCCCTTTGGCGAAGAGATCCGCCATCCTTGCAGATGTCCCAGTGCCGCAGGGTGATCTGTCAAGACCTGCAGGTGCCACGACAACAACATTTTTCATGTCTGCTTTCGGATGCGTCGGAGGTCCAGTGAATTGAACGTACAATACTTTCATCAAGCTATTGTCTTTCGGATGTTTCATCTCAATCTGCTTCTGTATCGCTTTTCGGAGGACCTCGCCATACTCCACTAGCTTTCCAGCTTCATCAGGAACCATCTTGAGTCCGACATCTTTCGCTGAGACTATGGCATATAAGCTACCGCCATATGCAATGTCTGTCTTGATTTTCCCGAATTGTTCTGTGTGTATTACAGCATCGCGCAGGTATGAGAAAGATGCAACGTTTCTCAGGGTTATCTCTCCTATTTTTCCGTTCTTGACGTTCACAGACAAGTCTACCAGTCCTGCGTGAGTATCCAGTTTGACGTGTGTGACAGGTTCGGTCACGTTCACTCGTCGGGTTTCAACCAAGTATTTGGCTATTGCAATCGATCCGTGTCCACACATCGGGACGAGGCCTACTGGTTCCATGAATATAACTCCTGCGTCAGCCTCCGGGATCGTAGGTTCTATCAGGAACGCTCCGCACATTGTGCTGCGACCTCGAGGTTCGTATAGAACCAATCTTCTGAGATCCTCGAGGTTCTTTTCCACATAGGCGTTTTTTTCCTGCATGTTCCTGCCTTGAATCTTTGGAAATCCGCTCGTGACTATTCTGAATGGCTCGCCGGCGGTGTGAAGATCTACAACTGTTAGGAGGTTAGACAGATTCATGAAACCAACGTCACTAACCAATTCAACAGCGACTAAAAACTCTTTCCGAATTGAAGATCGGTGTAACTGCAATGGTAAAAGGACACTCTATCCTCAGAATGCCTACTTCTCTTTTTTATTCTGTGCATATCTCCTTTTGAGTTCTTTCGCGAACTTCTCGACTAGCTCCTCAGCAGCCTGTTTGAATGCTTCTGCATCGGTGGTCACGAGGAACTTCTTCTCGTCCACGAAAGTTTTTACTTCATTGAGAAACGGGTCTTCACTCAGACTGGGCGCATGTTTTGGAAAATCTGTTAGTCTACTTAGCGCGTCTAGTAGCCTGAAGGGGCCGTATAGCGGCGGTTCATCGATACAGTTACGTCCGCTCGTGGCCAGAAAAAGAGCGAGTTCGAAAAGATACTCGTTACCGGTGTCTTTTGTGTCCGTCAAATCTAGGCCTCCTTCAGCTGAAGTCTTTCGCCGAACCTATTAAGATACACCATATCGTTCAGCGGAATTCGACTCGGAGGAACCGGAATGCTGTCAGGGTATCCCACGATAATTAGAAGCTCTGGTTCTATGCCTTCCGAAATTTCAAGTATTTCTTTCATGGCACCATGAGAGAAGGATTTCACAACGCACGTGCCTAATCCCAGCGCATACGCGGCTAGTTGAATGTTCTCGGCTGCCATCGCACAGTCTGCTATTGTCAGGTAATCACGTCCAAGCGTTCCTCCGATTTTGTGTGCCCTCTTCTTGTCAGAGCAAATGAGGATAGCTAGAGGAGCTTCGCCGAAATAGCCCGGGGAGATTTTGCGTACCATGTCGAGGATGTCATGATCTTCCACAACAATGAAAAGCCATGGCTGTATGTTACTACCTGAGGGTGCCCAACGGGCCGCTTCCAGCAGTTTCTCGGTTATCTCTCTTTCAACTAGTTTCGGTTTGTATTTTCTGACGC
>CAYNQC010000024.1:0-17355 GCA_964399235.1 uncultured Candidatus Bathyarchaeia archaeon
TGGCTAGGCGATTCTTTAAAGTTTAATAGCGAAGGATGAGAGATTGCGGCAGAGAAGAGGAATGGTCAGGGCATGAAGAAATTGTATGTTGCAGTTGCGGTCATCATTGTGGCGGTTTTGGCGGCTGCAGCGTTTTTCTTTTCAGGTAAGAATGTTGACCCGAGGGCTTTGAAGCATGAAACCAACCGTTGGGCAGTGATAGAGGACATTAATGGTGATCAGATCGCCGTTGAGACTGTTCGGAATGAGACGTGGGCTGAATTGGTTCGTTTGAGGCAGAATGGGAGTAGGCTTTGGGTTGGGAGTTTTGTTGAAGCATATGATAATCTTTGGGGTTTTCGTTTCTCTCCGGGAAACCTGACTGTTGCGGAGGTTACTGCTGAAGGGTTGCAGGCTAATATCAAGTACATAAGTGCGAATTTGGCTAATTGGATGGGACAGTTAGCCTATGTGTCGGCAAGAGTGGTAGATGTTCATTCTCCGTAACGCTCGCGAATTGTGGGCCCGCATTGTGGGCTGTTCAACATGGTTTTTCGCGTTTTATAAGCCAAAAACACTCTCCCCCTAGTCTTTGTCCGCATGAGGAATTACGGGTGGGTCTTTGACTGATATCTGACCTAGATCTTCTTGCAGTTTTTGCCTGGTTTGTATGTTGTAACCTAGCGCAGGCTAACATAAGAATGAGCGTGAAGCGCCCGCGAGCCTTGAAATGGTCCTTGATGTCTTTAGCTCCACAAAGAGGAAAACTACTTGGAGAATGTGAAATTGAAGGCGCTTCTAATGTGCTTGAAAAAAGGACTTGCGACTCTTCGGTTTCTTATGGTGGAGGGGGTGGTGGAGGAAGAGGGTCAGCACTCTGTGAGCCTGCGTGCTTGCTCTGCTGGATCTTCTGAGCCGTTACACCGTCAAATTCCATGACTTTTTCCTCACCTGTTTTTGTGTTTCTGTATAGGACTTTGAACCTTGGAGTGTAGATTACAGCTCTTTCGCTGACTTCAAAGAGTTCGCTTACAACGCGGTTTACGTCTCCTGGACGTTTGACTATCATAGCCCGGATAATGTCTAAATCCGAGTTCTGAGCAATCTCTTCGACGCCGAATTCGGCCAGTATCTTCTTGGGGTTTCGCTCCGACGGAGCGGATGGAAGTCCTTCAAGTGTGACATCCTGTCCAGATCTGTCCAGAATCAGAGAGGCCTTGAGCTCATTCATCAGCCGTTCCTCTCCTTCGAGTCTGACAATGCTGTAATCTTCAGCAGAAGAACCCACCGGTTGTTCAGGCTCGAGTTTGTGATCCAGGAGAATGACCTCCAACACTTCCTTGTCGATCTCAACTACGTGAACGCATTTGCGATAGTAGTCAATCATATAGTTTCCAGTAATCAGCATGTACGGTTCATAGTACTGATCGATGGAAACGAATTGGACTTCTCCTGGTTTAGGCTTCAGGAACCCAAATCTGGTAAACAGCTGGTCCTTGATTTTTTCCCCAGCCAGCTTAATCACGGTTGGATCCGTGCGGGTCTCGTAGACGATAGTCTTCCTTTCAACTATCTTTTCACATGGAGGTGCTATCTCTGCTGCTGGTACAATTATTTCCTCAGAAATGGTTTCACTCACACTTAACCCTCAATGGTGTCTCAGTTTGGCATCTAATATGAGTTATGAATTGGCAAAATGAATCTTCGTTTCAGAAAACGGGCAAAAAGCAAAGCGCGCGCTAATGTGTCTTAATACAGTCTCATGATTCTGTGACTATATTTCGGTTCTGCGTACAGGTGGGAGTTGAACAGAAGAACAATATTCATTGACTAAAATCAGACCTTGATCAATTATATCCTCTGATCTGCAAGCACAAACATGTTTTTCACCTGTCGATGGGAAGACGCTTATGAATCCCCACCTGTGGAGTTTCTTTGCCACTGAATATATTCTGCCCGCGTCACTGCGTGCTCGACCTTTTGGTAAATTAGATAGTGCCGTATGACCCAAGTGATGTGCTCCTCCGCTGGCACACCAATATCTATAGAACCATAGTTTATGAAGGATGAAACCGGCGAGTAGTCTGTCTGTTTGGTCTAACGATGCAATACGTTCTTCTGGCATACGCATCAATGTTGATGTTCGCGTATTAAGTATTTTGATGCTTTGGAAAAAATTCCTAAGACATTGGAAAACAGGAACATTTAATAGGAACGTACGATAGTAGTAGTAGTGGTATAATAGATATACGTAGAACTAGGTGGAAGAATGCCCAAGTTGAGGACAAACCGCGAAGATTCCGAAGAGTATGCAACGAGAGGACCGTTCTCTAGCCTTTTCGGTGGGCCAGTTGCGCGCCTGTTTGATCAAGCCCTAATCGTTGGAAGCATGGAACAAACGACATCAATCTTGGCAAGTTCCACAAATCTCTCTTATAAGACAATCAAAGTGGCTTTGGAAAGACTCCAAAAACTGAGATTGGTTGTTCCAACAAGAAAAGTTGGAAATGCCCAAGCATACAAATTCCTTGTCGAGAACGAGATGCACGAACTACTTTCATGTGGGGAGAAATTCCAGCGAAGACGAGAGGACATATGAACTCATCTCGGGTCAGACAACAACTAGATGATAGTCAAAAAGAGCCCATAAGTGTTGTAACCTTTTTGCATGGTTCATGTTAACTTTGTGAGTGCAAGACGTCGCGCGTTAGATAATCGCGGATTATCTGAAGGCCGAAACGGAAAACAAAAAGAGCCCATAGCTGAAACAAATATAACGAACTTAAAGCCTTTTTATTATGTGACATCCGAATTTGGTTCTCACGGTAGATGAGATTTGGCCTTTTTGAAGAGCGAAGGCTGCTGTATCGAATTCCTTGACCATTTTTCCTCTTGTAAAGGTTCCTAGGTCTCCGCCGCGCTTTGCGGATGGGCAGAGAGAGATTTCTTTGGCTATGTTTGCGAATTTTTCGCCTTTGTTAAGGCGGTCCAAGACGGTTTTGGCTTCTTGTTCTGTTTTTACAAGAATGTGAGCGCAATGAATTTTGTCTGGCATTACTTAGTGATTCAATTGTTGCGTTTATAATGCTTCCTTCTTCTGTGCCTTGTCTTATTGATCTGTCTTGATCAAAGCAGGGTGATTGCCTTCCATTGAAGTGTACGGGCATGCACGAGGTTTGAAATCAGGATTCGATATGTTCTTCGATGTCTCTCTTGTTAGCCTTCTCAGTTTCTTCGGGTGAGGGTTCGTGCAGAAAAGGATGATGATGTTGAATACCTACATACATTTTCATCCGGAAGAATTGTCGACCTAATATGTCCACGGGTATGGGAGGGGGAAAGCCAAAAATCCGTTTCTTGGTCCTGTTGCCCAGCAGTTGAAGAAGAACGAGAACCGTTCCAGACAATCCGGCAACGACAAGAAGCGAAAGCATCGGAACGGCTTTCATGGAAGCACTCAGTGCAACAACCACTGAAGCTATCCACGCGGACGCAAGGAAAACTGTTTCCACGATTTCTTGAATGGCAATTGCAGAAGCAAAAAAAACGACTGCCAGAAACATGTGATAGATGCTGAGCCGCGGCAGCGAGGATTTGACAAGTTTCAAAACTTCCATGTCACCCTTTGCCAAACCTCTCCTACCTCTTACAGCCTTGGCAAGTAAAGCAGCGTTCTTGTTCAGCTCGAAAGTTTCGTCGATCATGAGCAAGCCAGCACACAGAACGAAGATGATGCAACTCAATATGCCTCCAAGCTCAAAAGCTTTGAACACTGAAAACGTAACCGCGATCCAACTGCCGTAAATTGCCATGAAAACAGCCAACCCAGCGTGACTTCCGATCGTCTTTCGGGATTCAAGGTAGGGCTCAAACACGTTGAAAGTCTTGCTGAAAACTCTAGGAAGCAAATCTTGAGGCAGTCTTCGCAATGCTTTAGATCTCAGACTTGAGGTCAGCGAGAAGACAAGCGCCGCGCAACCCATGCCAATAAGAACTGCAGACGATAAGATAAGCGAAGGTTCCATGTGGAGGATATCGAACAAGCATCCACCAACGTATGAAATAACATAAACCTAGCAAACTTAAATCCTTGGCGTTCGAAATATTGAAGCGACTGCCTTCTAAGCGGTAAATGACAGACTGTACAATGTGGAAACGATGTTGAACCGAGTTAGCATAACGAAGCTACAGAAAAAGATGCGAACCCAATTCATTGGAAGAACCATTTTCTTCTCAAGAAAAGTAAGCTCCACGAACGATTGGGCCAAACAACTTGCAGCTCAGGGAACTCCTGAAGGCACAGTGGTCATAGCAGCAACACAGACTCACGGACGAGGAAGACTCGATCGAAAATGGATTTCTCCGATGGGAGGACTCTGGTTCTCAGTCATTTTGAAGCCCGAGGTCAATGTGGCAAAGATCGCCCACCTCACCTTTGTAACAAGCTTAGCGGTTGCAGAGTGTTTGAAGGATTTGTACGGCTTAAAAGTCGAAACGAAATGGCCCAATGACGTTACCATAGGAGGGCGCAAGATTTGCGGAATCCTTGGAGAAACGAGTTCAACTGGGGAAAAAGCCACCTTTGTCATACTGGGAGTCGGAGTGAACGTCAACTTCGACACTGAAAAGATTTTTCCACAGTCAATTCGACTGACAACCACTTCGATACAGAAAGAGCTGGGACGGAAAGTTGATTTGGAGACCATGCTGAAAGCTTTGCTCGAGAGGCTTGAAAAGACACTTGACCTTTACGTTAATGAAGGTTTCATGCCTGTTCTTTCAGAGTGGAAAAAGTATGCATTCTTCCTAGGTGAGGAAGTCGAGGTAGTTGACCAAGAAAACAAGATCAAAGGAACAGCTTACGACGTAGCTGAAGACGGAGCTTTGGTACTCAGGTCTGAGGATGGCAGCTTAAGGCGCATTTTCGCGGGAGACCTGTTTCTGAGAATCTGTGAAAGCCCTTGGTAGAATAGAAACAGAAAAGCGAGTGTTGGGAAAAAGAATGATGGTTACTTTTTCGTTCCTTTCTTCTGTTCATATCTCTTAGCGCATTTGACGCAGCAGAAAGTGTATTTCTTACCCTCGATGGTTGTTGTCAAGGCTGCAAACTGACATGTTTCTGAAGGAATTTCAGTCTTGCAGTATTCGCACTTTACGAATTCAGGTTTCATTTGTTCACCTCTTTGGCCTTCTCCCTCTTGTAGTAGTCCTCAATAGCGGCGTGCAATGCGTCTGCAGCCAAGTTTGAGCAGTGCATTTTCACGGACGGTAAACCCCCGAGTTCGTCTGCGACGTTTCCACGCGTAATCTTTAAGCCTTCTTCAAGGGTTTTTCCTTTTGCCAGCTCGGTTATCATGCTGCTTGTGGCTATCGCCGAGCCGCATCCGAAGGTCTTGAACTTGATGTCTTCGAGCCGATCGTCTTTCACTTTTATGTATATTGTCATGAGGTCGCCGCAAACTGGATTGCCGACTGTGCCAACGCCGTCAGCATCAGGAATTTCTCCCATGTTGCGTGGGTTCTTGAAGTGTTCCATTACCTTTTGAGTATACATCACTCATTCAGCTCCTTCGGGGTTAATGGCGACATTGCTCTTAACCTTTTTACTATGTTAGGCATCAAGCTCGCGGCGTAATCGACTTCTTCCTCGGTGTTTTCCCTGCCGAGCGTGAACATCAACGAGCCGTGGGCTTCTTCATGCTTCAATCCGATTGCCAGAAGCACGTGTGACGGTTCTAAGGTCTTTGCCGTGCAGGCAGAACCTGAAGAAGCGAAGACGCCTTCAAGGTCCAAGCTCAGAAGCATCGACTCTCCTTCAATGAAACTGTACCTGACGGAGACGTTGTCAGGGAGTCTCTTGCTCGGATGTCCATTCAGGAATGAGTACGGAATCGGTTTGAGCAAACCATCGATAAGTCGGTCCCTCAACTTCACCAGTCGTGTGCTTTCCGTCGACATTTCTTTTTTGGCGATTTCGGCTGCTTTCCCGAATCCAACTATTCCAGGCAGGTTTTCGGTTCCTGATCTTATGCCTCGTTCCTGTCCTCCGCCGTGAAGTTGCGGTTCGAGACGTATTCCTTCTTTGACATAAAGCGCGCCTACGCCCTTTGGGCCATACATGTCGTTGGAAGAAACGGTCAGCAGGTCTATGCCTTCTTTCTTCACGTCTATTGGAACTTGTCCACAGGCGGCGGTCCCGTCCACATGCAAATAAGCGCCTTTGCTGTGGGCGATCTTGCTGATTTCTTGTATGGGTTCGACTGTTCCTATTTCTCCGTTGGCATACACTATGGACACCAAAGTCGTTTTGTCGGTTAGTTCTTTCTCCAGTTTTTCAAGAATAACAAAACCATACTTGTCAACTGGAAGAAACACTGTTTCGAAACCTTTGGTGCTCAGGTACTTCATAGGGTTGACCACTGACATGTGTTCAACATTCGATGTTATCAGTCGAGTGCCACGGTCTTTGTAACGATAGGCTATCCCTTTGACTGCCAAGTTGTTACTTTCCGTCGCTCCTGACGTAAAGATTATGGACTCTTTTTTCTCGGCACCGATTAATGCCGCAACTTTTGCCCTCGCATCTTCGAGCGCCCTTTTGGCTTCTTGACCCAGTGTGTGCAGAGACGACGGATTGCCGCAATATGCATTCACGTAGGGCAGCATTGCCTCTGTGACACGAGGGTCCACCTGTTTACCCGCGGTATGGTCCAGATTAATGCGGCGAGTTGTCGACATGCGCGATTCTCTTAGAAGCACAGCACTGCATCGGCTTCGAGGGCAAGGTCGTTAAGTGTGGCTGCACCCACGACGTTGGCTGCTTTTGTGAAGTCACCGCGAGGTATTCCCAACAAGCCGCAGCTTTGTTCACAGACGACCAGTTTCACTCCGGCTTTTATTGCCTGGTCCATTACTTCCTTCAGCGTGGGGAAGCTGCCCATCTTTATTTTCTCAGCTTCTCCTTTCTTGACGAGCGTGACGCCTTTTATCACAAAGTAGACGGTTGCGTCTATGTTCATCATTGCAGCCGTGGTTGCCAGAATGAACGGGGCGTATGCTCTTTCAGGGTTGTCAACACCGCTTGTTTGGACATATAGTATTTTCTTTTTGGTACCCATATTTTTTCACTTCCTTTTTGTTTTATTTAACCTTCTTAATTAGCATTTGAACAGTGTCTCCCTTCTTGGTGACGCTGAGTAATTCTTGACCCAAGTTCTTGACAAGGCTTCTTATGTCGGATTCTGCTGCTGGGTCATCTGCCAAGACTTCAAGTATTTCGCCCGCCTTCATGTCGTCCAGTTCAAGTCTCGTCTTGAAAACTGGCTCAGGGCAATACAAACCGAGACAATCCAAGGTTTTGTTAGGTTTAGATTTCATCATCATTCCTCAGGAGTTAGAGCGTAATGAATGGAATAAAAAACCTTTCGTATGGATACAAGAAAAGAAAAACAAGATGGCGGAGCGGTTCTGTCGTCATCTATGGTTTACTGTGTGATTTTTATCGCTTGCGTTGGGCACTGAGTTTCGCATGCCAAGCATTTTATGCAATCCTGTTCTCTTGCAGGGTCAGATTTCTTCTCAGAAGTCGGGTGTCCCGGAGCATCCGCCCAGTCAAAAAGAGTAACGGGGCAGACCTCTATGCAGACTCCGTCTCCAGTGCAGGCGTCCCAGTCAACTGCAACAGTGGTTCCATGTATGCCTTGTTTAGTCGGTGGTTCAATTGGTCCCCAGACATTGTGGCCTTGATGTTGACCGACTACTTTGCATTTCTTCTGGAATTCAGGATCTATTGGCAATTCAATTTCACCTAATCTTGATTTGCCAATTGAAATATTAACTCTTTGCTGGAACTCAAAGCTCGATGGGATGAGATATTTGCGAAAACTTAATTTTCAGGAACAACAGTGTTCTGAAGAGGAGGAAAACGTATGGAACAGAACAAATTCTACACTCTGCCGAAACTGCCTTACGATTACGCAGATCTGGAACCTTACATGTCTAAAGAGCAGTTGACGATTCACCATGATAAGCATCATCAGGCATATGTTAACGGCGCAAATGCAATACTTCAGAAACTTGACAAAGCAAGAAAGGAAAACGTTGACCTAGACGTGAAATCGACGCTTAAAGAGCTTTCATGGAACATAGGAGGACACCTTCTACATTCACTCTACTGGGGAAATCTCGCCCCAGCAGCAAAAGCCGGAGGAAAACCCGAAGGTTTGCTCGGTGAATGGCTTGAAAAAGAGTTCGGAGGGTTCGAACGGTTCAAGAAGGAGTTCACGACAGCGGCAACTAGCGTTGAAGGCTCAGGGTGGGCGGCACTGACACGCTGCGCACAGACTGGCAGACCCGTGATAATGCAAGTTGAGAAACACAACACAAACGTGTATCCTGCATTCAGAATATTGATGGTCTTGGACGTGTTTGAACACGCGTATTACATCGACTATAAGAACGACAGAGCCAAATTCGTCGAAGCGTTTTGGAACATCGTCAACTGGAAAGAAGTCAGCAATAGGCTTGAGACGGCTCTCAAGTAAGAAATCAGCGCACCAGGGAATGTCATTTGCGAAGGCTCTAAATACATCGACGAGTCATCAACTCATGCACGAACAAAACCGTCAGGAATATTAATTGAAGTGAAATGGATATACCATAAAAAGAGGCTGTTGACATGAGGAAAGGGTTGCGTTCGCAGTTAAACTACATCTTGGGCATAATCTTAGTTGCAGCAATGACTGGGGTGACTGTTTATTCTCAGTCGTTTTCTCCTATACTCGTGGTGTTCTTCGGTTTCGTGACTGCATACATCGCCGCTGTTGTCGTGCTATTCTGGGTTCTAGGCCGCCTTGGAGCGTAACAATATCCCCATTTTCCCTAATTGAATTGCTTGTTCAGCGCAGCACTTTCACGCTGAACAGAACGATTATTTTTCCGCTTTCTGACGCAGGTTCTTTCCAGGCTTACCTTACGACGAGCACTGGATGTTTCGTATAATGTAGAACGTGGTCAGCCACGCTGCCAAGCAGGAGCCTCTCGACTGCTCCATGCCCTTTGCATCCCATGACTATCACGTCATAATCTTCTTTCTCAGCGATCTCGGTGATTTTTCTAGCAGGTTCTCCTGATTCCAGTTTCTGATCGAAAGTCACTCCATTGAGCTTCTCGGCTGCGGCGGAAAGGATTCCTTTTCCGACTGCCTTGCTCAACTCTGGGCGGCGCCCAAAGAGGCGAGGTTCCAAAATGTGCAGTAAAGTGAGTTTCGCTCCGAGTCTGCTAGCTAACGACGCGGCGCATTTGACGGCCTTCTCAGAACTTGCCGAACCATCTATCGGAACGAGCAATTTTGAAATAGTCCTCTTTTCGCCAGCGATCAAAACTGGCACTTCTGAGCGACGTGACACTTTTTCTGCAAGTCCTCCCAGGCGGGCTTCTTTTTCCTTTCGTCCACTCCGTCCCATGATTATGGCGTCATGATTTTCTCGTTCAGTTTCATCCATCACGGCTTCGACGACGTTCTTGTGTGTGACGACTTTCTTTTCGACCTTCAAGCCTTCTTCTTTGAATGCAAACGCAGCGTCTGCTACAATATCTTCTCCTTCTTGACGAAAGATGCTTGTCAGTTCGTCTTCAACGCGTTCGCCGTAATGGGCGCCAGGAGCCGACGGACCTTGCCCCGTCCAAGATATTTCCCTGCTCACTACAGTTCCAGGCGCTATATCGGCAGATTCTGGAATTGCCCTGCCTTGAACGAGGAAATCATGCATTTGCGGTCTCATGAGCTCATGTGTCACAACGTGAAGTATGGTCACTTCAGATCCCAGTTTTTTGGCCAGTTGAATGGTCAATTCCTGGGCTAAAAGAGAAGGAGCAGAACCATCTGCAAGAAAGAGTATTTTCTTGAAAGCCGCTTCATTTCCCAAGCCTGTCTCACCTGAATTTTTGTCTAATGCTCAACGGTTTATTAAGTCTTTTTGGAAATATAAGAAAATGACGGCGACCATAAAGATCTGAAACTGGACAAGCTTTAAGAACGCCCCTCAAATACCACAGTCTCATGTGAGAAATTGGGGGCTGCTCATTGGAGAAATTCGATGTTCTTGTCATCGGTTCGGGTTCCGGAATGATTGTTGCTGCCAGCGCCGTTGGAAGCGGCATGAAAACGGCGTTAGTCGAATCCGGTCCCATGGGTGGAACCTGTATAAATCGAGGATGTGTACCCTCGAAAATGCTCATTCACCCTGCAGATGTTGCTATCATGATTCGCGAAGCCGAGAAAATAGGTGTGCAAGCAAGCGCCGACTCTGTTGACTTTGGAAAGATCATGACTCGAATGCACAGACTGGTGAACGAAGACGTTGAACGACAGGCGAAAGCAGTTGAGACTGACAGCAAGATCAGATGGTTCAAAGAAAGAGGTGAATTCATTTCAGACTACACCTTGAGAACAGGAGACACAGTGATCAAAGCCGATAAGACTTTCATCGTTTCGGGAGCCCGACCTGACATCCCTCCCATCCGAGGTATCGAAAACGTGCATTACTTAACGAGTGACACTGTTCTTGACCTTGAATCGCCTCCTCAAAGCATGGTCATTATCGGAGGGGGATACATCGCTGCTGAGTATGGCCACTTTTTTTCCGCGATTGGAACGGACGTTACTATAATTCAAAGAGGGCCGAGATTGTTGGTCGATGAAGAACCCGAGATATCTGAACTCATTACTGAATCAATGGGAAAAAGAATGAAGGTATTCACCAACTTTGAGGCCTTGGAGTTATCGGAAAAGCCAAACGTGAAAACCGTGGTTGCAAAGAGCCGGATCGACGGCCAGCTTAAAGAGTTCTCGGGCGATGCCTTGTTGGTCGCTACGGGACGCGTTCCTAACTCGGACATTCTGAAGCCAGAAAAAACCGGAGTCGAACTGGACAAGAGAGGATACGTGAAAGTCAACGAATTCCTTGAAACACGAAAGAAAAACATATTCGCCTTCGGAGATGCCATCGGAAAGCAAATGTTCAAACACGTAGCCAACTACGAAGCACAGGTGGTCTGGCACAACGCCAATCACGATCATAAGGTGAAAATGGATTATTCAGCGGCACCTCACGCAGTATTCACTCACCCGCAGATCGCCTCTGTTGGCATGAAGGAAGCTGAAGCATTGCAGTCAGGTGCGAAGATATTGATCGGAAGAGCATTTTACAAAGACACTGCGCAGGGATCGGCAATGGCTGAAACTCAAGGATTTGTGAAAGTCATAGTTGAACAAAAGACTGGAAAAATATTAGGCGGACACCTAATCGGACCCTATGCCTCCATGCTGATACAGGAAATCATCAATGCAATGGCCACGGGAGACGGCACTTTCGTACCGATCATCCGAGGAATGCACATTCATCCTTCAATGTCAGAAGTCGTTCAGAACGCATTCGGCAATTTGGAAGAACCAAGGCATATGGAGACTAAATAATTATATGGAAGAGCAAAGATTACGCTCAATATAGATGCTAGGTGCAGAAACATGAACAAAATAAAAGTCCCAGGCAATAACAACAAGCACAAAGTCTTGGTGTATGCTTTGAGCACATGCGCTTGGTGCAAAATGACCAAGAGATTCTTGAACGACCACAAAATCGAATATGAATACGTTGACGTTGACTTGACAACCGATGAGGATCATGAGAAAATCAGGCAGGACATCATCAACAAAGGTGGCGAACCCAGCTTTCCAACATTAATCGTTGACAGTAAAACTGTCATCACTGGCTTCCGCAAAGACCTGATAAAAGAGGCTCTGGAGCTTTGATACCCATAGAGAAGGTACGACAGAGAGCCGAAGCTGACGCAAGAACCTACGGTTACTTCCTCAACCCTGATCCAGAGTTTCTCAAGGACTTGCTGGAAGGATTGCAGCGAAATGAAGAGAGATACGGATATCCGTCATGCCCCTGCAGAATAGCGAGCGGCAAATTAGAACTCGACCGAGACATAATATGCCCATGTGACTACAGAGACCCAGACGTAGCAGAATATGGAACCTGCTACTGTGCACTTTACATGCGAAAAGACCTGTACGAGGGGAAAACGCCTATCGTGCCCATTCCCGAAAGGCGACCACCTGAGAAGCAGGCACGAGCATATGCTGTCAGCCCTGAAGCTACCACTTCGGCGACAGCCGGGGAGGGTGCAAAGTTGAAGACTGGGGAGCAACCTGCTGAATTGAAAAAGCAGTTGTGGTATTGCAAACAGTGTGGTTACGTTGTTTTCCGCGAAGATCCACCTTACATTTGCCCAATCTGCAAAGCAAAGCGAGAAATGTTTGCGCCGATAGAGCTAACTGCCAAGGGATAGAGACGAGGCGAAACAAGCGACTAACGAGTCACCTTTATTTCGATTTTTTCCCAGTCTTCTTTAATGCCTCGTAAGGACGTGACCGCTCCAACGACCGTTCCGCCGAGTATCTTGTCAACAAATTCGTTTAGCGGTATTTCTTTTCCATCGATCACAAGTTTAGTTCCCAAGACCAATCACCTCCATGCAAAATTGCCAATCTAAATGGTATTAGCGTTTACAAACCTTTTTTAGCATTATGGAACTACTGAAGCTTGGCAAAGCCCGTGGAAAAGAAAGCCAAATACACTGAAGCTGAGAACAAGAAAAGAGTATCAAAGATAATTGACTTCTTGGAAAAGGAGTTTCCAAATGCAAAGATAGCTTTGAACCACAGAAACCCATTGGAACTTCTAGTAGCCACGATACTTTCGGCACAATGCACCGATGAAAGAGTGAACATGGTCACTAAGCAGCTCTTCATGAAGTACAAAAAAGCAGAGGATTACGCCAACGCGAACATCGCCGACCTTGAACAAGAAATAAGACCAACTGGTTTTTACAGAAACAAAGCAAGAAACCTCAAAAATACAGGAGAAATGCTCGTCAAGAGATTCCACTCGCAAGTCCCGAAGACCATGGACGAAATTCTTGAGCTCCCCGGCGTTGCCAGGAAAACGGCCAACATCGTGTTGCAAAATGTATACGGCGTTGTTGAGGGAATCGCTGTCGACACACATGTGCGCAGAGTCACTGCAAGGTTGGGGCTCACAGCAAACGAAGATCAGGACAAGATAGAGCAGGATCTGATGAAGATCGTGCCCAGAGACAAATGGAAGCGGATAACCGATCTGCTGATTCATCTGGGCAGAAGAGTATGCAAAGCTAGGAAGCCAAAATGCGATATCTGCGTCTTGAACAAGATTTGCCCCTCAGTCTTCACTTTCGACTGAGACCCGGCGCCATTTTATATGGAAAGAAACGATATCCTAACAGGGTCTCACTGGATTTGGCGTTAATCAGGGGAGGAAGTAAAGTTTGACCAAACAGAGTAACGACGGTCCGAAAATCGTCATCGTCGGCGCCGGTGCAGTAGGTTCTACGTTTGCCTATTCACTCTTGATTCGAGGACTTGCCGCTCAGATCGCAATAGTAGACATAAACAAAGACAGAGCTGAAGGAGAAGCCATGGATTTGAACCATGGCCTGTCTTTTGCCTATCCGACAAGAATTTGGGCAGGTGACTATTCAGACTGCAAAGACGCTGACATAGTGGTCATAGCAGTTGACAAAGGACAGAAAATTGAACAGTCACGCCTAGAGCTGGCGCAAGGCAATTTTCAGATTATGAAAGAACTCATCCCAAACATTACTGAATACAACAAGGACTGCATTTTGCTTGTGGTCACCAACCCACTAGACGTCATGACCTATGCGGCTCTGAAATTATCTGGGTTCCCAAAAAGCCGTGTGATTGGGTCAGGAACCGCCTTGGACACCGCGCGTCTTCGTTACTTGTTGGGGGAATATCTTCAGGTCGATCCCCGGAATGTTCATGCATATATTATCGGCGAGCATGGGGACAGCGAAGTTCCCGTCTGGAGTCTGGCAAACGTTGCGGGGATCAAACTTAGAGACTACTGTCCAATATGCAAAGTGCCTTACAACGTTGAGGACTTTAACAGGCTGTTCTTGAAAGTCAGAAACGCCGGATACGACATAATTAAACGTAAGGGAAGAACATTCTACGCAGTTGCTTTGGCTATGACCAAAATAGTCGAAAGCATACTTCGAAACGAGAACGCTGTTCTAACAGTGTCATCCTATCTGCACGAATATCATGGCGTGAGCAACATCTGCCTAAGCGTCCCGACTGTTCTCAACCGAAATGGAGTGAGAGAAACCTTAGAAATCCCGCTCGACCAGAAAGAAATTAAGGATTTTCAAGAGTCGGCAGCAATCATAAAGAACGTTGCAGATTCTCTAGGACTTTAATTCAAGAATCAGTGAAACGATTCATGCAGGATGAAACACGGGTCGGTTAAGGACTAAACGATTGCGCGGCACTAGCTAATTGCCGAAAAACTGATGTCACACAACGTAGGCAGGCCTCAGCTCCGTACTCTGAGTCAAACAAGCCATGTGTCTGGCGAGAATATCGTTTAATCCTCGCTCTAGGTCCTCTTTGGATTGGAGACCAACTACCTGACCGACTGGTCTTCCTTTGCACAGGAACAAGAGAGTGGGGGTGCTCATTATGCCGAAGTTGTCGGCAATCTCTTTGTTCAGCGGATCTGCGAGTATATTGAGCTTTGCGAATTTTATTCTGCCTTCATATTCTCGTGCGACTTCGTCGAGTATCGGGGTGAACCTTAGACACCATGGACATTGTTCATGCCAGAAATAGACAACACTCAGGATTGAAGACTTCGTGATTTCTTGTTCCCAGTTACGTGCATCCACATCTCGAGCTTCCATGGCAACTCACATTCTGGATAGCTCCAGGTGAGAATATTAAGATTTCACTCAGAAAATAGACTTCTCTAAGCAACTTGTTTTCACAACGACGCGCCGTCGTTTTATTTTCTTCGAAGCTTTCTGCGGATCGCCTGAATGAAAAACGAAAGAATGATGATGCACGCAACAATAGTCAGAGTTCCTGATACGCCGATTATCACGGAGTTTTCGGTGTCGATTAGAAAGGCAATTGAAATCGCAGCAACGAAAGCGGCCAGATAGAATCCCCAGCGATTACCTGAAAATCCAATGAAATCGCGCAGAATCCCCTTCGAATATTTGTTCAACAACACAAGTACGGAGGCAAAAGCCAACAGTATCATTGTGAACGTATAACTTATTCCCGTCCAATAGTACTCGCCTTGAAAGGTGAGCAAGATACCAACTTCGTCTGCTATCAATCCGCCTCCCGCTCCAAAAATCACAGCCGCGAGTTTGTCGATTCGAGGTTCATTGTAACTGATTCCGATCCATCCACCTAAAGCTAACATTATGATTCCATACCAGAAATGGTGTATATGGTAACCCGATGTGATGAAAACCGTTCGCGGACTCAGAATAGTAAAGGTTCGGGCCAATGCAAACGAAGAAATAAAGGATATTAGGGCCAGTAATGAGAGGTTTGGCCTTCTTTCGATTTTTCTTGGCTCTATCAGGACTCTCCACCAACATTATAATGATGGCAAGGTTCCATACCGATCAGCGGAGTGGTCTTGTCACAGTCTCCGTGCCTTCCACTTAAACTTGATAAAAGACTCATCAGTCTTATAACTTTCCATTCCCTAGAGTGAACTATCTTAGAAAGGAAAAACAGACTTCATTTCTAGGTCATCTTATTCAGAGTAACGTCGAAATACTGTTCAAAACCTCTGCGAAAGACCGTTATCCTTACTCTGTCTCCGACCTTCCTTTTGTGAATCTCGCTCAAGAGGTCCTCGATCGTGCCGATTGCTACTTTGTCCATTTTCAGGATTATATCACCCATTATCATGCCTGCCGTCTGTGCCGGACTTCCATCTGTGACCTTGGTCACCAGTACTCCGCGTTCAATCGGTAAGGTATAGTAGCGAGATATCTCTTCATTAAGGGTCAAGCCCACAATGCCGAGGAAAGGTCTCACGGAAATTCCATTTCTTACCATGTCGCCTGTGCATGTCTTGGCCGTGTTTATGGGAATCGCGAACCCTATGCCCTGAGCATACGGGATAACTGCTGTGTTTATCGCGACAACTTTGCCTTCAAGATCAACAAGAGGGCCACCACTATTGCCTGGATTTATTGCCGCGTCAGTCTGAACTAGGTTTTCAACTAGTTCTCTTTGTGATTCTATGGTCCTCTTCGTTGCGCTTATCACGCCAGAGGTTATGGTAGGTCCGCCAGCAAGTCCAAAAGGGTTTCCGATTGCATACACTCTCTGTCCGACCCTCAGGTTATCTGAGTCGCCAAGAGCCGCTGCTGACAGGTCTTCTTTCTTAACTTTCACTATGGCCGTGTCGTGGACCGAGCAGGCTCCAACTATGGTTCCTTCCACAGCCTCCCCACTCCACAATGTCACGATTATTTTCTCGGCACCACCAACGACATGATTATTGGTCAAAACAAAGCCTTTTGCATCAATTATGGTTCCAGAGCCCATTCCTTCGACAGGTATAGCTTGATAAAACATGCGGTTGACAAGCTTCACTGCGCTGATGTTAACAACGCTCTTGCTCACTTTTTCCAAAATGTCAAGAACAGTTTTTTCATCGAATGAAGACATAACGTCACTCTTCAATTCCTGACTACACTTGAATGCAAAAACCACATTCCTTTATCTCTATCTTGGTTTCGGCTTTCCTGCAAAATTGACAAACCATGCCTGTTTGTCGGATAATTGCACAAATCTGGCAGAACAATTGCAGAAACTCGGCCCTTTGGGTCTCTCCTTTCATGAGCATGAGTATCATGCTGGAGATGAGTGGTTGGATAGGCTCAACTCTCTCGATTTCTATTACGTATCCTCTTACTTTCTTGGAATACTTGCTTACTGCCGACTGTGATATTCCAAGTATTTCTGCCACTTGGTCCTGTTTCAAACCATGTTGTTCAACCATTTTTTGAGCAATCAAAGCCTTCACTGCTGGAACTACTGCTTTCACGGCAACCTCGCATGGAAGTATCAAAAATGCCTCACCGTTCAATTAAGGGTGTGTGGAAAGGTATATAAAGATGACGTATGTCATATACTATATGACGTATGTCATGACAGGAATAACATTCCCAAAATCAAGTTTTGAGCACAAGTCAGACTCCTTTCTCCTAAACCTGCCATGACCTACGCCTCAAGGTGAAAAGCATGACAGATATGGCAAACTATCAAGGTTCCTCCACTGAAACGGAAAGGGAAACCAGTCTGGTGGACATAGGAAAGGAATTGGACGAAAAATGCAGGGGTTGCAAACCCTTGAGCGCAATTGCCTGTGTAACGGAATGTAAGACTTGGCGGCTCAAAAATCAGCTCAGAAAGCTTCATGACAAAATGCA
>CAYNQC010000025.1:0-17256 GCA_964399235.1 uncultured Candidatus Bathyarchaeia archaeon
TAGCCTTTGTCAACTTTTACAAAAATGAGTGGACCTTTGCTCTGAGTCAAGTCTCTTGCCTTTCTCAAGGCATTATTGATAACGTTCAAAGTCTGTGCTTGTTCGGTTGGATACTTCTTCTTTTCGTCGCCTAACTCCATTTTCAGAAGGTTTTCCGCGAGGATTGATGTTCCGCAAATTTCTCCGTTCCTTATCAAAGTCAGGATTACAACGTCCTCCATTTGATGACGGTTGGACAGTTTTGCCCATATTGGTTCGGCGTTGTTGAGGATTTTCGTGACGTTGTTCCACTTCTTCGAGTTTTCTTTGCCTATGAGAAGTTTTACTCTTTCTCCCCATTTCTTCAGCCACATCCCGCTCCACACTGTGACGAATTCCGTCAGTTCTTGCGGGTCCTGCTCGTAAAGTTTCTCAAGTCTTTCCACGATTTCACATTGATCCGCGTCCTTTCCAACGAGGCCCCAATGAACCTTCAGGTAGTTTGTCAGGTCTTGACATGCGATTTGGAGTACCTTGCGATCCGCGCCCAAAACGTCGATGAGTGGGTTCTTTTCAATCAGCTTTTCAGACATCAACGTCTCTATGAAATTCACAGGTACTCCCTTCCCGAAGCCTTCTCCACCGTACACTAGACCTTTGAGCTTTTAATAAGCTTTATTCGTAGTCGCTTCTATAACTCTGTTCACTAGTTTTCAGCTATATTTCGGTTCTAGAAATATTCTTAGCGGCAAATTCAGAGTTATTTCAGAAAATTTGGCAGTTTTTCGACGCTTTCCAGGATCAGGTCAGGATTTTCCCTTTCAAGTTCCTTAAAAGAGAATATTCCAGACAAAACCGCGACAGTTTTGGCTCCAGCGTTTTTTCCAGCTCGAACATCTACTACGGAGTCTCCCACGGCGACACACTCATGCGGTTGTACGTTCAGCGTTTTGCTGCATTGTATTAGTGCTTCCGGTGAGGGTTTCGGGTTGGCCGTGTCGATTCCTGTTACGACTGTCAGAAAGTAGCCTGCTAAATGTAACTCTTTCAGTTGGCTCATGATCTCGGTTTTGGGGACCCGCCGTTTTGTCGTCAGCGCGAGCTTTCTCTTATTAGAAAGCGTTTGAAGAGTGATTCCGATTTCGGGGAACGGCTTTGTCTTGGTGCGCGTTGCTTCGTAGTAAGCTTTGAGGTATTTGGACCGGAAGTCTCTCTCATCGATTCCTTCTATCAGATCAATAAGCGGGAGGTCTTGTTCGAACCTTCTGGGTATCTCCATGGCCGTTCTCAAGTCAACTGTCACTTTCGTGAATGCGGAGAAGGCTACTCTTGCGGCTTCTACATATGCCTCTTTCGAATCTACTATGGTACCATCTAAATCGAAGATTATTGCTTTGGCCTCAATCTTATTGTTCTGCATGATTTTTTCCTGCTCGCGTCATGTTTGTTCCATGCTTTTTGTTCGATAGGTTTTTATTTGCGGTCTCTTGTCTAAGGTAAACACCCGATAAATCTGTTTGGGCGAACAGACTCAGGAATGAAGGGCGATGGTTAGAAAAGCGAGGATACGCTTAACAAGCACCGACTATTCGAAGCTCGAAGAAGTATGTAACGAACTGAAAGTCATCGCCGAGAAGACAGGCGTCAAAATAAACGGACCCGTTCCATTGCCTACAAAACGTTTGAGAGTGCCGGTTCTGAAGTCGCCCTGCGGTGAAGGAACGTCCACATGGGACCGATGGGAAATGCGGATTCATAAACGGCTGATTGACATTGACGCTGAAGAACGTGTCATGCGGCGAATCATGAGAATTCGCGTTCCTGAAGAGGTCCACGTGACCATAGAGCTCATGTAATGAACGCGCCATGCATCCTTTTTTGGTCTTCACGAAATCTGGCAGCGTGATCTTTCGCTAAGTGAACCAGAAAAATCGGTAAGTGATTAATCCGAGGACTACGCTTGCGGCGAAAGCAAGGATCCAGATCGTCTTGTTCCATTTGAAGACCTTGTAACCGTCAAGCACTCCTATGGGAATCAGGTTGAAAATGGCGATCCAGACATTGTAGAAAGCCACGACCTCGAAAATCCAGCCGCGAACAAAAACCGCGGCAGCACAAAGTACAGAGGCAAGTATGATGTTTATTGTCGGTCCTATGATTGCGGTCATTCCTATTGTTTTCTTGTCGGCAGGACCGTTCACGACGACTGCGCCTGGACCGATTATTTTTATGAATGATGGGATCATTGAAAGGGCAGTCAAAATGACCCCCATCAACGTGAGCCTGAATTCCGCCCAGAGTCTATATTTCTGTGCCAACAACTTGTGAGCCAACTCATGGACAAGAAAGGACAGTGCAAACAGCACCGAAAGCAGGGCAAGCATTGGATAATCATTGTAATTCATGTTTGGAAAGGAGAATCCTACTCCGATAACAAGCAAAGCGGCTACGGCCAGATGCATGATTTCCTTGCGACTGAAAACGAAGCGTCGGGTGCTTATCCTGAAGAACGGATAGACATTCCGGTAGCCAACAGGCTTCTGCCCTTCAAATCCAGGTGGTTGTTCGTCTTTTGGCGTTTGCGCTTTGTCTATCGCTTCGCATTGATGGTTTTCAGGAAGCCGGTGTTCTGTGCAGAAATAGAGCCCGCAATAGGGGCATTTGAACGGCAAGAAGGTGTCTTGTCCGCATCTTTCACATTTCATGAGCACGCCACAGAGTGTCTAATCGTTGCGATCGTCTTGCTAATGCGTCTCCATTTCTGAGTCATCAGCCTGTCCGGGCATTTCAGTCTCAGAAGCAATTTCACTCTTCTTTTCCTTGCGTATATCATAAACGTACAAGACAACGATGACGAAGACGAATGCACCGCCCGCCACAAGGTAGAACCAAACCCCGTATGCGCTGACTGCTTGGAAAAGCACATAAACGCCCAGGAAACCGCCGAGAATACCCGCTAAGACAATTAGCCCAGCAATCAAGAAGACTTTGTAGAGAGATCTTGTGGACATTTGCTTTCCTTCTTCATGAAGACAATAGACCAGATACGTCTCAAGTTATAGCCTTTATGCCTAGCATGCGTATCGTTCGGCATCAAGCAGCAAAAGCTACAAGTAACGGAGCGGACCATTTAGCGGTAGTAGCGAGAATCCTGCTTCATCATACGACATAGATACTTGGGGAGGAAAATGTGAAAGCCTTCAGCTTCATCCATGCTGCAGACCTGCACTTTGGGTATTCACAGTATGGACTTGAAGCTAGACGCGAAGATTTCGACAAGGCGTTTCAAGAATTGGTTGATAGAACCATCGCGTTGGGGCCGAATTTCATGATTATCGCCGGAGATCTTTTTCATCAGCCGCGTCCGTCAAACGTGACATTGGAGAATGCGATTAGAAGCTTCAGCCGCCTCCGTCAGGCGGGAATTCCAGTTCTAACTGTTGACGGATCCCATGATTCGGCGCCCAACAACGTTACCGGCACGATTTTGAATCCTCTCGATAGTGCTGGACTGATCTATCATCTTCCGCGGCATGCGGGTGCTTGTTGGAAGTTGCCAGATTGCTGCTACGTCTTTGGTGTGCCCAACTACCGAACGAGGCACAGGACAGATGAATCACTTCCAGTGTTCATGCAAGAAAACCAACCAGTGCCGGACTCTTCGGTTTTCAACATATTCGTTTTCCATATGGCCTTGGATCTTCCAAGCGTTACTCCTGCATATATCGAAGCTGAAGCATCACCGGAGTTGATACCTGATGGATTCGATTATTATGCCGCTGGTCATGTACACAAAGCCTATAGGGAGAGGTTCAAAACGGGCCTTCTGGCATACAGCGGCTGCACCGAAACTACAGACTACGTTGAAGCCAACATGGAAAAAGGCTTCTTTCACGTGAAAGTAGAGGCGAACAAGACTGCAACCTCGGACTTCATGAGGCTAGATTCGGTGCGCAAATTCGCCGTTCTTGAGCAGGATTTCACTGGTATCAACCCATCTAAAATCACTGAGCAAGCTGCCCAACTTGTGAAAGGCGCAGACGGAGAAGGTTTCGTCATTGTGCCTGTTCTCAAAGGAACATTGCCGGCTGAAGCCAACCGCGCCGACGTGGACGTTGCCAAGATCCGCGCAGCTGCAGAAAAGGCTCTGCTCGTCCACCCAATCGTACAATTGCGTGAAAGTGAAGTGTCAGAAGAGTTAGTTCGATCGATCTTCGAAAGCAAAATCACAGATTTGAAAGCGAAGGCCTTCGAATATTTCAGGCAAATATTCTCTGAACGCTACAGTGCAGCGGAGGCTGAAATAGTAGCCCGTGCCGCTGTGAAGCTGATTGAACCGTTGACCAAGAAACAGGAAGACAAAGTGAAAGAGACGATCGAGGAACTGCTCAAATGAAAATCGACCTCGTGCAGCTTGAAACCATTCGGTCACACGTGAAGTCAACAGTGCCTTTTGCACGTGGCTTCAACTGTCTCGTAGGGGGCTTGGGCTGTGGAAAATCGAGCATACTGTATTCGATAGATTTCGCGTTGTTCGGAGAACCCATTGGCAGAAGCTTCGAATACCTCTTGCGAGAAGGTTCAAACACGGGGAAAGTCACGGTTCAGTTCACGCATAATGGCAAGACCTACACCATCTCCCGAGGGCTCAAGAGACGAGGCAAGGGCATAAACCAAGATTCAGACGAATTGAAGCTTTTCGAAGAAGAAAGTCTGATATCCAGTGTCAAGAGTGAGGCAGTTGCCGAACAACTCAAGACGGTAACAGGTTTAGACAAAGAGCTTTTCCGCGAGATCGTATGGGTCAGACAGGAGCACTTGAAAGAGTTTTTAGACGTTGCCCCTCGTGAAAGGCAGAAACGTCTCGACGACCTTTTCGGCCTCTCAGACTATGAAACAGCGTGGTCCACTCTGGCAGGTTACCAGAAAGAGTACGAAGGCGAGAAACGCGCATACGAGAGAGACCCAGATGTCGCAGGAATGGACAAACTCGGATTAGACTATGACAGAGTGGCTGAGGAATTCTCACTCATAGAACTAGGACTGCAAGAAACGGCAAGAAAGACGGCAACAGCAAACAAGGCCTTGGAAGAAGCCGAATCAAAACTGAAAAAACTTGAAGAAGTCAAGACACAGAACGAAAAACTCAGACAGAAAGAAACAGAAATGCGCACCAAGCTTGCAAACATCCGAGACACACTGGCTTCTTTGTCCGAGGACCTTGACAGCGAACAAAACAGTGTCCAGAACCTCGAGAAACGTTTGAGCACAATGGAAACACAGGCAAACTCCTGTTACGCTGAGCTCAAGGAGGTCGGTATGCCAACTGACCAGCCTGCAGAAGCCCTGAGACGAAGTGTAACAGCCATCGATGACAAGATTTCCAGTCTTAAAGGTGAACAGGAAGCAACCCGGAAAGGCATGGAAATAGATGAAAAACGGGTTACCTCACTTGCTCAAGAAAACCTCTGCCCCCTGTGCCTGCAGAACCTGACCGAAGAATACAAAAACGGTCTAGTGCAGCGCATTCAAGAGGAAAACGGCAAGCGCCGATCAACAATCGCCCAGTTGACGATTGACATACTTGAACTGCAGAAGACCCGCGACAAAGCTAACTTGGCCTTAACTAACCTTCAATCACTACTTCCCCGAATCGACGATCTCAAGACGCGCATAAAAGAGGAAAAGACCCAACTCGCTCAGATTTCTGACAACATTGAACAGAGACGGACACGAGAACAGGAAATGATCAGGCAGTTAGCGGAGGTGCAGAAGGAACTGGAAAGGTTCGACGTGTCCAGACTTGAAACTGCCAAAATGCAAAGAGATGAATCTTTCAGACAATATCACATTCTTGAATCTGATCTGCGATTAAAGGAGCACAGAAAGAAAGATCTGACGAAACGCCTGGATGAAATAAAGGAAAGAATCGATCAAGCTCAACAGAAAATCGAACGCATGCAGAAAATCGTGAAAGCCTTCGAAGTCATAAGTGTGATGCGCGATGCCTACCGCAGCATTCAGCCTAAGCTGCGGAGCGAATTTGTCAAAATCCTGAGAAACTATGTTCAACAAGTGCTTGACACACTTGTTGGTGGCGAGGGCTCCTTGTTGAACCTTTCGATAGATGAGACGTACACACCGTATGTCATCAGTGAAGGCGGCGTTGAACGAGAAGCTTCGAACCTTTCGGGCGGAGAAAGAACTCTGCTTGCCTTCGCATACCGCCTTGGACTCGGCCAGTTGATCATGCAGTCACGAACTGGACATGGGCTGAGCATGCTATTGCTTGACGAGCCTACTGAAAGCCTCGGAAGAGAAGATGGTTCCATAGATCGTTTGGCCGATGCTATTTCACGTTTTAAAGCCATTGAACAGACGATAGCGGTGACTCACAGTGAAGCCTTCGCCGAAAAAGCCGAGCACGTAGTACGCTTAGAGAAAGAGGCCGGAATCAGCAAGATCACAATCGAAAAGTAAGAACACACCGGGTCGTCTGCCGCGAGCACTTAAACCAAAAGGAATAACTAGACACATGTATCCAATAGGTGCAGACCCTGAAACATCACGTATGAAACGCGTCAAACGTTTCTTGCCGACAAATTGACCCATGAAATCAAGTGTGGTGGCGACTGGATGAAGAGAAAGGTGATCTTTGTGTTGACGTTAGCAATTCTGTTGAATTTCGGTTTCGCAGCAGAGTTGATCTGTCTAAAAGCAGAGGGTTCTGATACTTTGCCTGTTCACAACGCGAATACCGGCCTGAATTACGCGACTATTCAGGCGGCTGTGGATGCCGCTGAAACTGTGAATGGGCACACGGTTCTTGTTGATGCAGGAATTTACAGCGAGCATTTAGTCCTCAGCAAATCCTTGAGGTTGTTAGGCAACGGAAGTTCCACGACCACGATCGACGGAGGCGGAACGGCGGCTGTTGTCACCGTGGTGGCTGATGACGTTTTCATCAAAGGGTTTTCAATTTCAAACGGATTGCTCGGAATATTCCTTGACCATTCATACAACAGTTCATTACTTGAAAACAACGTAACAGGTATAAGGGATTTCTACGCGGTGTATGCCAGCCACTCCGACAATTGCAGGATCGAAAAGAATCTCGTCGGTCCGAATTTGGGCGCTGGAATTCTGGTGACCAATTCTTTGAACTTTGAGGTTTCTGGCAATTATGTTCATGGAAATGAAGGCTACGGACTGAATGCCAATGCTTCTATGGGTGGACTCATAAGACAGAACGATGTTTCCAACAATTCGTACGATGGAATCGGACTTGGCGAAGGTTGCCAGAACTGCACGATCGCCATGAACAATGTGAGCGACAATCAGCTGTACGGTTTATGGCTTGATTCGGATTCCACCGGTAATCTGATCTATGGCAATAATATAGTCCGCAATAGCAAACAAGCTTCAGTTTATCTGGCAAACCGTTGGGACAACGGGTTTGAAGGCAACTTCTGGAGTGATTACAGCGGTGTTGACGCGGATCATAATGGAATAGCAGATGTTCCCCTGGCGATAGCTGACAACAACACAGACAACAAGCCTCTCATGGGGCCTATGCATGTCTTTTCGACGCCCCTTGGCTTCGATGTGGACGTCATATCCAACTCGTCTATCGCAGCTTTCGATTGCTTTGATACAAATGGCACACTTAGAATGGACATCTCAGATCCGGCAAAGCCTGGAGACTACGGTTTCTGCAGAATGCGAATTCCTCATGCCCTGATGACGGAACCTTTCAACGCGTTTGTTGACGGAGCCAACCCATTGTACTGGAATTACACGCTCCGCGACGATGGAGACAGCCAATGGATTTACTTCGCTTATCAGCGTTCGCCCCACATAGTGCTGATTGAAGGCACACCACGGTCGCGAGGGCAAGATCTTTTCTGGTATCTAATCGCAGCTGCAATGACAGTGTTTGCGGTTGTTGTCGCCGTCATTGTCGTTTACAATCGCAAACTGAGAAGAAAGTCCAGTCAAGCTCCCAGGCGGGTTTGATTAAGCTTCATTATCAGCGTGCGCCTACCCGCCTGTGAGGATTACGGACCAAAATTCATGAGGCTGTACTCTGTTCAAGACCCTATCCTCCGATTTTCACACGTAGTCCGTAGCGTTCCACTATTTTTCGGAGTGAATCAACTTGTTCGGGAGAACAAGAGACTGTTCCTTGAAGAGGGTATTCCTTGCCTAGGCGTTTGTACTTTGGCTCTCCCAGTCGATGGTAGGGCAAGATGTCGAGTTCTTCAACACCGGTCAGACTCCTAGCGAACGCCGCTGTTTTCTCGATGTTTTCTTCGTCGTCATTATAACCTACTACCACCGGTACGCGAATGACGATTTTCTTAGGCAACTTCGCCATTCTTGAAGCGTTGTCTAGAATCAACTCGTTGCCTACGCCAGTCAGTTGCTGATGAATCTGGGAGTTCATGTGTTTCACATCAAGGAGAACTAGGTCTACGTATTTCAGAACATGAGACAAAATAGACCATTCGGCGTGTCCGCAGGTTTCGATCGAGGCGTGCAACCCTTTTTCTTCGGTTTTGTATCGACGAAGCAATTCGTAGGCAAAATCTGGTTGTGACAAGGGCTCACCTCCAGTAAGTGTGATGCCACCTGCAGATCTTTGATAGAAGATCGCGTCTTGACCGATTTCTCGAAGAATCTCGTCCACAGTGACATATCTGCCTGACAATTGAAGAGCTTCGCCAGGGCAACGGTCCACGCAAAGACGGCAGAAGTCACAGAGGTCGTGGCTGATGTGTTTCCTGCCTTCTTCCTCCTCAGAGATTGCCTTGGATGCGCAGGTTCTGACACAGAGGCTGCAGTTGATGCAGCTTTCTTGCAGCCAGAGAATCTGAGGTTGGAAGGTCTGTAGTTCGGGATTACAACACCACAGGCATCTTAATGGGCAGCCTTTGAAGAAAATGGCTGTACGTATGCCTGGACCGTCGTGTATGGCGTACTTGGTTATTTTGCCGATTGATCCGATGACAGATTCTCGTGAAGCCGTTTGCCTTTGCAACCGTTCACAGACCGTGTTCGCTTCGGGAGACTATTTCTTCTTGGATTTCTCGGCTGAGCAGCACGAAGTAGTCTGAGTATCCAGCGACCCGAACGATGAGGTTTCGATAGTTTTCAGGGTGTTCTTGTGCGTCTCGCAGAGTGTCTGCGCCGATGACGTTGAATTGGACGTGGAATCCTCCTTGGTCGAAGTAGCCCCGGATCAGCCCAGCAAATTTATGCAGATCTTCCGTTGTCTTAAGACATTGCGGGCTTATCTTCATGTTCAAAAGTGTGCCGTTGCAGCGAGCGTGGTCGATTTTAGCCACTGACTTGGCTTCGGCGGTGGGTCCGTTCTTATCGTGACCTTGAACTGGTGAGACACCTTCAGAGAGCCAGTGGTGACTGTGACGGCCGTCGGGCGTGGCACCGGTCAGTTTGCCCAATGCTATGTGAGCGGTCGTCGGTAACAGGTCGACATAATACTTGGAACCTTGTGTGTCCCTATGCTTCTCAACTTCATCGCAGACGATTTTCTGGACAAGCAGTGCAAGCGCGTCGGCGTAGTCGTCGTCGTTCCCGTAATGAGGAGTCTTGTTGACAATAGTCCGGAGCAACGATTCATGTCCTTTGAAGTCTTCTGCTAAAGCCTTCTTCAGGTCTGCCATTGTAAAGTCTTTGCCATCGAAAACATGTTTCTTCATGACCGCCAATGCATCTGTCACTGTTCCCAGGCCGACGCCAGAGATAACGCATTGATTGTAATGGGCACCCCCGTTGTGCCAATCTAAGCCTTTTTCGATGCAATCCTCCATGAGCACTGACGTAAAGGGGACTGGGCAGTACGTGCCGTAAATGTCACGCACTATGTTGTCATATTTGACTTTTACGTCGACGAAATGAGCAACTTGCTGCCTGAAGCTTTCTACGAGTTGGTCGAACGATGAGAACACGATTGGATCGCCTGTCCCTGGGCCTAGCCGTGTGTTGGTCAAGGGATCTATTCCATTATTCACTGCCAATTCGAGGCATTTGGCGAGGTTTAAGTATCCCGATGAGGCCATGCGGTCTTTACCGCCGCTATTAGGGGAAACACAACCGTTTATGTTTCCTGCGCGCGAGTCGTATAACGTTCGGCCTCGGTTTACCATTCCAAGGATCATGATGTCACTGTTGAACATGGCGGGTAAGCCCATTCCGTATTTGAGGAGTTCGCAGCAACGGATGAGGAATTTGTGTGGAGTTTTTGTGCTGATTTGGGCTGAGAGTTGGGGTTGCGGGAGTTTCACGTGTTCCAAGGCTGTGAGGCACATGTACGAGAGTTCGTTCGTGGCGTCGAGTCCTTCGGGTGTGAGACCCCCTATAGTCAAGTTTTGAAAGTCTGGGTAGCTGCTGCTTGTGTTGGATTCACCTGAGTCCTTGGCGAGGGTTATCTCGTCAAATTTCACCCATAGCAGATCGAGTAGTTCCTGCGCCTCGGTTTGGACAAGCTGTCCCGAGTCGACGTTGTGACGGTAGAAGGGATACATGTACTGGTCAAATCTGCCAGGACACATAGAATGCCCGTTCGTTTCCAAGTTGAGGACCAAATGCGTGAACCAGAAGGACTGCAAAGCTTCGTGAAAGGTCCGCGCCGGGTCTGCTGGTACTTGTTCGCAAATCTTGGCGATTTTCTCCAATTCCGCTTTTCGTTCCGGATCTTTCTCCTCCGATGCCAAACGAAGTGCCTCTTTCGAATGACGTCTTGCGAAGTTGATTGCTGCATCCAACGTTAAAAGCATGGCTTCAAGTAATTGTTTTTTGTGGATGTACCTGGGTTCTTCGAACTGAAGTCTTGAGAGCCTTTCTTTGACTTCTTCTTTGATGCCATTCATTCCTTTCTTGAGGACTTTGTCATAAGCCACTGTAATGTGACCGAGGGTGCGGGATGTGAAGTAGTTGTAAAGCACTCCCAATTTGTCTGCTTGCCATATCTCGTCGGGTACAGATTCCATTAGTCGATCGTATATTTGGCGACCACGCCAATATGGGAAAACCTCCTCACGAAGGACTTTTTTTGTTTCTTCACTGACATGGAAAGGTGTGTTGCTACGAGTTGATACCGTATCGAGATCACGTTCCAACCAGCTACAGTTTACCTCCGGATAAACAGGAGAGCCGTGAGGCTTTGCAGCTTTCATGCCGATGATTAATTCTCCCTCCTGTATGGATATAGGCTGTTCGATCAGGATTCTCTCCAGCATTTTTGCCCGACGAATGACTGTCGGCTGCCCTTCAGTTTCCTTGCAGCTCCTCGTCACCGATACTGCGCGAAAAGGAAAAATCTCTGGTGTTGCGTTTTGATTCCGCTCAACACATGCCATGACCCTCCCAGTTGGATGGCACAGATCAGGGTACTGGAAAGACTGACCAGTCTGGGTCTTTCGTCTGTTGTACTCATGTTTCTCAAAATGCCTGGTATCCATTGGGATCACTCTTGCGTAAGGAGCGGTCTAAAACACTGTCAACCCTTCAATTAAATGTTTTGCAGCTAGATTTTTCCCGCGCGCTCGACTTCAGCAGGTAACGCGGCGGTTATCCGCGTTATTCCTCTTCTTCTACCTTCTTGGCCTTGACTACCAGAGTATTCTCTTTGCCGCCTATGACTCTAAAATAGTCCTTCAGTTCTTTCTTATGCAAGAATTTTCGCAACAAGACGCGTAAATATGTCCTCGATAGTTTTCCTTCTTCGTCCTTGACGACTACGTTATTTGTTTCCGTGTCGACTTTGGCATTGGTCCTTTCTTTCAGGTACGCGGTCAATTCTTTGATCATATCGCTTCCTTCGTCCTTCAATTCTGATATTTCTATCTTGATCTCCACCATTTCAATCACCTCATTTCCTCACTATTATGACTCTGATTTGATCACAGACATCTTCACATGCATCTGCGATCTCCTCTATTGCGTCGAACAGTTGACCCATCAGTACGGCCACGCCGGCCCTTGGCAAGTCTTCTTTTCCCAGCAAGGTTCTGGCTCTTTCATGAAGGTCATCGACTTTCTCTTCCTCTCGTTCTACAACGTCGGCGGCCTGGAGTGCTTCCTCGGGTTTGGTCATCATCTTGTTGACACATTTTTGAAGAGAAACGGTGCATTGTCTAACGCCTGCTGCCATATTCATCACCGCGTCCTTTATCGAAGCAGGAACATATTCCATTGGAATCGCGCCCAGTATGCGTGTGGATTCTCTGCTCCAGTCAGCGACCATGTCCACTCTCTTGACTAAACCCATTAGATCCTCCCTGTCTGTCGGTGAAAGTTCTCCTCTCGATATCTCGTCCATGACGCTTCTTCGCAACCGATCTGCCTCTCTTTCGCTGCTTGCGACTCTTTCGATGCATCTTTGCATTTCTTTCAAGTCGCCTTTTGTCGCTGCTCCTATGGCTTTCTCAAGATCCTCAACTATGCCAGTTGTCAACGCCAGGTGGCGTTGAATAGCACTTAGCGCTTTGGTTTCTTTCCGTTTTGCGAACCATTTTACCAAATCACTCAACAGCCAACTCCTCCTTCAGCCCTGTTTGCGGGTATGCGAACATGCGGGCTTTCTCTGAAGGGAAACTGACATAAACCCTTTCGTCCGTTTTCAGCCACTTTCCCACTGTCGAGGGCTTTACTATTACGATAGAGTCTTGATTTTCAAGCACAATCTCGTAGCGTATGTTTGTTCCCTCAAAAGTCACTCTTTCCACAGTCCCAGCAATCGAATTTGCATCTTTCTTTTCCTCTTGGACAAATAATGCTTCTGGCCTGACCGCTAAGACCACCCTTTCGCCCTTGTTCAAACCATTGCTGGAAGATTGTACCCTTATTCCTCCACGAAGCTCTACAGTAACTTCTTTTTCATTTCTTTCAAAAACATAGCCTTCTAGAAAGTTTGACTCTCCTATGAAGTTGGCAACGAAAACGTTTTCAGGCGACATGTAAAGCTCGTTTGGAGTGCCAACCTGCTTGATTCCGCCTTTTTTCATCACGGCAATTCTGTCAGATATTGCCATTGCCTCGGCTTGATCATGAGTCACATGTATGGCGGTTAGCCCAAGGTCTTTTGTCATCCTTCTTATTTCATATCTCAGGTCGTTTCGTACTTTTGCGTCCAATTGACCTAGTGGTTCATCTAAGAGCAGCAGTCTGGCTCCTGCTGCTAAGGCTCGTGCCACGGCTATTCTCTGCATCATTCCTCCGCTGAGCTCGTTTGTGAAAGCATCCAAGCGTTCGTGAAGCCTGACCATTTCCAGGACTTCGTCTCCGATGGTGCTTGCTTTCTTCATGTCGTAGCCTTTGACTCTTGGACCATAGATCACGTTGTTCCAAACGTTCAAGTGCGGAAAAAGCGCGAAAGTCTGGAAGACAAATCCGACGTCTCTGTCTTCGGGGGGGACATCGTTTACCAGTTTGTCTCCGATGAAGATCTCTCCGGCGTCAGGTTTGATCAGGCCTGCAATGAGCCTCAGAAGAGTTGTCTTCCCACAGCCACTCGGCCCGAGCAACGCGAAGTATTCTTTGTCGTTGATGTGGAGGGTCGCATTATCCACGGCGACGAGTTTCCCGAACTTCTTCGTAACGTTTTCTATTCGGACGTCAGGCATCGCCTAGTTTTTCCTCCACATTTGCCTTCATCGTTTTGCCGTATTGATAAATTGTTTGTCGTTTATTAAGCATGTCAGTATTTTCCCTTTCCTTTCACGACCAGTCTCAATGCAAGCAGTATGAGGAACGAGAACAGAATTAGATAACCGCTGCCAAGGCCGGTTTCAAAAGATGTGAACTGTGCAGGATGTCTGACCCAGTCTACTAGGACAACGGGTGCTGTTTTCAACGTGGTGACTACTGCTACGGTTGCGCCTGTCTCACTCATGCTTCGCGTGAAAACGATTATGGCGCCTGAGATTATTGAGTACTTGGTCAATGGCAAGACTATGGTTCTGAACACCGCAAGCGGCTTTGCTCCAAGCGTTCTTGAGGCTTCTTCCAAGTCGAAACTTATTCTTTCGACGGCTGCAGACATAGATCTGACAAAGTAAGGATAAGTGATGGCTACATGAGCAAAGATCAGCAGCACGATTTCAGGGATGAAAGCAAAGTTGGTCTTCCAAAAGATGGAAAGCGATACTCCCAGGGCTATAGAGGGAACTACCAATGGTATGTTGACAAGAACATCAAGTATTGGAGAAAACAGCTTTCCGAACTTTCTCCGAGCTATTATGATTGCCATTGGCAAGCCCATCATGACGTTCAACACGGTGACAATCGCGCCCAAGGCATATGATGTGATCAGGCTCTGCCAAAATTCTCCCCAATTGCCGGCGCCAGTCAGAGACTTTGGAAAGGTATCGGTAAAGATTGCTCCGAACGCTGGAAGCGCCACAAACAGCGATGGAATCAGGACGATCAGCAGGAAAACGAGAAGCGTTACGCTGTTTCTGGACACTTCTGCTTTTGAATAGCTTATTTTTCGTTCGAATGTCGGCCAGACTCTTTTCACTGGCAGCTTCAGTCTTGGTCCGAGAGTTCTGATTACAAAAAAGATTGCTATTGCCACTGTTATCAGTATGAAACTTGCAAAAACTGTCGATCCTTCGTATACGTTCTGAGAAACCGTTCCGGCTGTATAGTCGTTTTTTAGGTTTTGTATGAAGACGGGTCCGTTTTCGAATAGCCCGGCGACTATGAACGTGGCGCCCGTTTCTGATATTGACCTTGCGAATGCGAGAATGAAGGCGGCTATTAATGATGGTCTTATGATGGGGAACGTCACGGTTCTTGATGCCGTGAAAGGCGGGGCTCCGAGAGTTCTTGAAGCGTTTTCAAATTCCCGCTTGTAATCCAGCAATGCTCCAACGATGACTCTCACGACGACTGGATATGAAAACGCAAAGTGTAGAAGCAAAACGAGAAGCCATCCGGGGGATATTATTGAACCTCCGAAGAGAGCTGAAATCCCTTCGGGTTTGCTCCAGAACAATAGCAAGGAATATCCGAGTACGGCAGTTGGAACGATGAATGGGATGTCAGAGAGGGTGTCTAAGATGCCGATCCATCTGGACCTTTGGCGTGCGATGAGCCATGCCATGGGGATGCCTGTTATGAGGTCTATTGCTGAGACGAGCAAGGCTACGGTGAAAGAGTTCTGAATAGCAGTGAGGGCTCTTGACACTAGGTTTGGTTGACCGAGAGCCTGTTGCATTGTGCCCCATTTCAGGAATATTCCAAGAATTGGCGGCAAAAGAATTAATGCGAAAAACAGCGCTGTTGCTGTCAGGTAGACTGCAAACTTGATGCTTTTTTTTGAAGAAAGGCTGTCTAATGTTGCTAAGATCTTGCGTTTGTTCAATTTGATTCTATCCATCGTTTTTCCAATTACTATTTCCGAATCTGGTTGTCCTTTCTTCACTTGTGAATTTTGTTCATAAGTTTTCTGTATAAGATTTTGTCAGTTTGCCCGTCGAGTCATATCACTGCTTGCGCTCTATTGACTCTCTGTTTCATCATCCGAGCGGAAATGATTGGCTGAGAAGACTTAAGTCTTTTTGTGTCTCAAGGGCGTTGATGAGCTCAAGTCTTAATATTCCGTGCTTCACATGTTTACTTGGTGGTTTTGTCTTTGAAGTACGCTCTGATTGCTGAAGCTTATGAGAGGATTGAGGCAACGACGAAAAGGTTGGAGATGACAGATCTGTTGGTTGATCTTTTGAGGAACACGCCGAAGGACATTATTGACAAGGTTGCATATCTGACGCAGGGGAAAATATACCCCGATTTTGTCGGCATAGAGATTGGCGTGGCCGAGAAGTTGGCAATCAGGGCTCTTGCAAGAGCTACAGGGAACAAGGAGAATTCGATTGAAGAGGATCTGAACAAAACTGGTGACATAGGCGAGACCGGACGCACGTTTATGGCTAGTAAGAAGCAAGTCACTTTTTTTCAGCAACCGTTGACGGTTCAAAAGGTGTACGAGACCCTAGACAAGATGGCTAAGACGTCAGGGTCCGGTGCGGTCGATACGAAGATGGCTCTGTTGGCTGGGTTGCTGGCAGCGGCATCTCCTCTTGAAGCCAAATACATTTTGCGAACGGTTACTGGTAATCTTCGATTGGGCATAGCTGACATGACGGTTCTTGATGCCTTGGCCGTGGCCTATGGGGGCGGGAAAGAAGCGCGCGAGTATGTTGAGCGTGCGTACAATATTTGTTCTGATCTTGGGAGGGTTGCGAAGATCGTTGTTGAAGAGGGTATTGAGGGTGTCAAGGGTTTCAGGGTTTCTGCGGGGGAGCCGATTAGGCCTATGTTGGCGGAGAGGCTTAGTTCTCCTGAGGAGATTCTTGAAAAACTGGGTGGGAAATGTGCGGCTGAGTACAAGTATGATGGTGAACGTTTTCAAGCTCATAAACAGGGCAAGGATGTTAGGCTTTTTTCTCGTCGGCTTGAAAACATTTCGGATCAGTATCCTGATGCCGTTGGACTGCTCGAAAAGTACGTTAAGGCTGAAGAGGCTATTGTTGAGTGTGAGTGTGTGGCTGTTGATTCGGATACTGGTGAAATGCGGCCTTTTCAGGAGCTTATGCATCGCAGGCGCAAGTATGAGATTAGCAAGGCTATAGAGGATTATCCGGTTTCTCTTTTCATTTTCGATTTGCTTTATGTCGATGGTAGAGACTTGACGTTGGAGCCTTATCCCGTGAGAAGGAGGCTGCTTGAAAAAGTGGTTGTTGAGGGTGAACACGTCAGTCTTACGAAGAGCTTGGTGACGAGGAGTCCGCTGGAGCTTGAGAAGTTTTTTGAGGAAGCCATTGCGGAGGGTTGTGAGGGTTTGGTCTGTAAGTCTGTTGCTAAGGATTCGGTGTATCAGGCTGGTGCTCGTGGGTGGTTGTGGATAAAATACAAGCGTGATTACAAGAGTGAGATGATTGATACTGTTGATTTGGTTGTTGTGGGGGCTTTTCATGGCAGGGGGAAGAGGGCTGGGGCTTATGGGGCTTTGTTGCTTGCGGCTTATGATTCTGAGAAAGACGCGTTTGAGACGGTGACTAAGTGTGGAACGGGTTTTACTGATGAAGATTTGGCGAAACTTCCGAGAATGCTTGAGAAACATGTTGTCGCGCATAAGCAGCCTCGGGTTGATTCTTTGCTTGAGGCCGATGTGTGGTTTGAGCCTGTTGTTGTCATCGAGGTTTTGGGTGCCGAGTTTACTTTGAGTCCGATTCACACGTGTGCTTTGGG
>CAYNQC010000026.1:0-11544 GCA_964399235.1 uncultured Candidatus Bathyarchaeia archaeon
TGATCCATTTTCTCGGCTATAGGAAGCATGGTGTCCGTTCGCATTCTAGTTGCGATAAGACTTTGATGTGCATCTCTGAAGGTAGTATCGGTTATCTTTACCCGTTTGGAACCCAACTTGAATTGACCTCAACAGCGTCCTAAGATCAAGAACTTGAAGAATGGCTTGAAGGTGTATTAATCTATAATGGTAAGTTCGAGTGTTTTCTTGACGGTCTAGGCTCACGTTTAGTTGCTAAGCTTTCGAGTGCGCTTATGAGTTTAGGTCGGGTCTCCGCGGGCTCGATTACTTCATCTATGTACCCTTTCTGTGCGGCTATGTAGGGACTTGCGAATCTCTGGCGATATTCGCTGACGAGTTCGCTGTGTTTCTGCTTTTGATCTCCGGCTTCGGCTATTTCTTTTCTAAAGATTATGTTTATGGCTCCCTGGGGTCCCATGACAGCGATCTCGGCTGTTGGCCAAGCATAGTTTATGTCTGCTCCGCTGTGTTTTGAACCCATTACGTCATAGGCTCCGCCGTAATCCTTTCTAACAATCACAGTGATCTTTGGAACCGTTGCTTCGCAATAAGCATAGAGTAGTTTTGAACCATGTTTGATTATTCCACCATGCTCCTGTTCTATGCCTGGCAAGAAACCTGGAACATCCACGAAAGTGATGATTGGAATGTTGAAGGCGTCACAGAACCTGACGAACCTTCCAGCTTTCATCGAGCTGTTTATGTCCAGCGCTCCCGAGTAGTGTGCAGGCTGGTTGGCCACGACACCAACGGTTTTTCCATTCAAACGTGCAAATCCTACAACGATATTCTGCGCCCAGAGAGGTTGGATTTCGAAGAAATCCGCGTTGTCTACTATTCGATGAACGATTTCCTTAACGTCATAAGGCTTGTCTGAATCATCTGGCAAGACTTTCGCCAAATCGCCGTCGGTACGGTTCGGGTCGTCTCCCGTGTCAACGACTGGCGGATCTTCCAGGTAGTTGCTTGGAAGATAGCTCAGGAGTTTCTTGACTATTTGCATGCAATGTGCTTCGTCTTTGGCGATGAAATGTGTCACTCCACTGGTCGTGCTGTGTATCATTGCTCCGCCCAATTCCTCGAAGCTTACCTCTTGTCCAAGAACGGTCTTGACGACGTCTGGACCAGTAATAAACATGTGGCTTGTCTTGTCTACCATTATTATGAAGTCGGTCAGAGCAGGCGAGTAGACTGCTCCACCTGCGCATGGACCCAGAATTGCGGATATTTGCGGAACGACACCAGAGCTTATCACGTTTCGAAAGAAAATGTCGCCATAGCCAGCTAAGCTAGCGACGCCTTCTTGTATGCGTGCGCCACCGCTGTCATTAAGACCTATCACTGGTGCGCCTGTCTTCATAGCTAGATCCATGAGTTTACACACTTTTTTTGCAAACATCTCCCCTAATGAGCCGCCGAAGACCGTGAAATCCTGTGAAAACACGTAGACCAACCGTCCCTCAATGGTTCCGTAGCCGGTTACAACGCCGTCGCCGGGTATTTTCTTGTCGCCAATGCCGAATTCTGTGCATTGATGAACCACAAAACGGTCCAATTCGTTGAAGCTTCCTGAGTCCAGCAGAAGATCGATGCGCTCTCTGGCAGTAATCTTGCCCTTGGCATGTTGTTCTTCGATGCGTTTCGGCCCACCGCCCAGCTTGGCTTGATCGTTGAGTGTTCGCAAACGATTGATCTTCTCATTGACTGTTAGCTCTTTTTTCGGGTTCAATTTGCCTCTCCACATTTTGCCTTATTGCAGTACACAGGTATTTAGAACATGCGGGGAGCCTGCAGGCCTTTTTCGTTGTTTCTATGGTTTTTCAACAAGCTCCAGTAGAACGCCACGAGTACTTTTCGGATGAACAAACGCAATCTTTGTTCCCTCGGCGCCGGCTCTCGGGCTCTCATCTACCAACGTAACGCCTTTGCTTTTTAATTCCTCAAGAACGGTTTCGATGTTCTTGACTTTCACAGCAAGATGTTGAATGCCTTCGCCTCTCGCTTCGAGAAACTTGGCAACCGCACTATCACTGCCGAGTGGCTCTAACAATTCGATGCGACTTTCACCAACTGAAAAGAACGCGACTTTCACCTTCCGCTCGTTCAATATGTGGACGCCTTCCAGTTTGAAACCCAAAACATCGCGGTAAACAGTGATTGCCTCTTCCAGGTTCTTCACGGCAATTCCAATATGCTCGATGGAGTCGATCAACCTTCAATCCAACCTTTAGGTGACACTGAAGGGCATGCCACGACGTTATAAAAGAGTTTCTCGACCGATTTCGTCAGGTCTTCTTCGGGTTTCAAAAAACTTAATACCCCTACCAGAACAGATTCCAGTTGGTCAATCATGATCATCAAGAAGATAACCAAGAGGGATGGCAGAGTAGTTGATTTTGATCCCTCAAGGATAAGGGATGCGATCTACAAGGCTTTCATTGCAGTTGAACTTGGAGACGGCACAAAAGCTGAAAGTGTGACTCAGGAAGTTGTCAGACTTCTCGAGGACAAGTTCAAGGAAAAAATACCTTCTGTCGAAGACGCCCAAGACCTCGTAGTACGTGTTCTGAAGAAATGGGGCTACGATAAGGTTGCTCAAGAATATGAGGCATACAGGCAGAAAAAATCGGAAATCAGGAAACTCAGAGAAAAGTTGGGCATCAAAGAGCCCAAACTGACCGTCAACGCCTTGGAAGTCCTCAGACAAAGGTACCTGCTGAGAGACGAAAATGAGAGAATCATAGAAACGCCCTCGCAGCTTTTTTCCAGAGTCGCAAGAGCGGTAGCCAAACCAGACAGGAAATACGGGCAGAACCCGAAACAGAGTGAAAGCATTTTCCATGAAATGATGGCTAAACTCGAGTTTGCCCCCAACACACCAACTCTATTTAACGCTGGGACAAAGCTGGGACAGCTCTCTGCATGCTTTGTCTTGCCCGTTGAGGACTCGCTCGAAGGCATATTCGGAGCCGCCAAGAACATGGCGATAATCGAGAAAAGCGGAGGCGGAGTCGGCTTCGATTTTTCCAAGCTAAGACCAAAAGGAGACATCGTCAGATCAACCAAAGGAGTAGCGTCTGGCCCGGTCAGCTTCATGAGAATTTTCGACACAAGCACAGAGGTCATAAAGGCTGGAGGAAAACGACGCGGGGCAATGATGGCAATCTTGAGAGCCGATCACCCCGACGTCCTCGAATTCATAGCCTCCAAACAAACACCCGGCTTTCTTTCCAACTTCAACATCTCCGTCGCCGCAACAGACGAATTCATGAAAGCCATTGAGACAAACGAAGATTACTGGCTAGTGAACCCCCGAAATCAAGAAAAAACCAAAAAACTCAACGCAAAAGAAGTATGGAACCTGATGGCAAGATCCGCCTGGGCAAGCGGAGACCCTGGCGTAGTTTTCATCGACGAAATCAACAGACACAACCCCACGCCTCAAATCGGAAAAATAGAGTCTACCAACCCCTGCGTCACCAAAGACACGTGGGTCATGACAGAGTCGGGTCCAAGAAAAGTTGAAGATATAATCGGCACAGCTTTCACCGCGATCGTACATGGCAAGAGATGGAACGGTTCGAAAAACGGCTTCCTCTCCACAGGGACCAAGCCAGTCTACCGACTTAAAACCACAGAGGGCTTTGAACTCAGACTCACAGATAATCATCCAGTCATGAAAGTAAAGAAAATGACGAGATACGTGCTGGAGTCAGAGTGGGCCAAGGTTGGCAAGGTGAAGTCCGGTGACAAATTAGTCTTGAACAACCATCGGGAACTTCGCTCTTGGAAAGGAAACCACGATGAAAGCGAGGGCTACTTGGTCGGCCTGCTTTTGGGGGATGGGTCAATCAAGGAAGACAAGGCGGTTCTTTCTTCCTGGGGCGATAGCAAAGGCGCGAAAAGCATCAGAACACTGGCGTATGAATACGCAAGAAAAATGCCTCATCGCTCGGACTTTGCCGGCTGGTGGAAAGTGAAGAACAGAGAAGAATATCGAATGGCAACGGGACACTTGAAGACGATCGCACATGAACTCGGCATGAAGACAGGTTCCAAGAATGTCTCGGGACTCGTGGAGAGAACTTCCTCAGATTTCTATAGAGGCTTTCTCAAGGGACTGTTCGACGCTGACAGTTCAGTTCAAGGAAGCCAATCAAAAGGAGTGAGCATCAGACTGGCGCAAAGTAACCTAGAAACACTGAAAGCGGTCCAACGCATGCTACTCAGACTCGGAATAAACTCAACAATATACGCAAATCGCAGAGGCAGAGGTTCCGTCATGCTGCCAAATGGAAAAGGCGGCAGGAAGAGCTATGTCCACAAGCCTCAGCATGAACTCGTGATCTCCAGAGACAACTTGAAGGAATTCCATGATCGAGTGGGCTTCGGCGACTCGGAAAAAACAGACCTCCTCAAAAAAGCCTTGAATTCTTATGAAAGAAGACCGAACAGGGAGCGTTTCGTGGCCACGGTGTCAGAAGTGAAACCAGAAGGCACGGAAGAAGTCTTTGACGCCGTAGTTCCTGGAATAAACATGTTTGATGCTAACGGCTTCTGCGTGCACAACTGCGGCGAACAGCCGCTGCTCCCTTATGAGTCTTGCAACTTGGGTTCAATCAATCTTTCAAAGATGGTCGAAGAGGGGAAGATCAACTGGCAAAAACTTCGGGAAATCGTGAGGAATGCGGTTCATTTCCTTGATAATGTCGTTGACGCAAACAAGTATCCTCTGAAAGAGACCGATAAGATAACCAGGGCAAACAGGAAAATCGGATTAGGCGTCATGGGGTTTGCTGACCTGCTCATCATGCTCAAAGTGCCCTATGATTCTGAAGAGGCTTTGAACGTCGGCGAGAACGTTATGAAGTTCATCAAAGAAGAAGCGCACAAGAAATCCGTGGAATTGGCAGAAGAAAGAGGTTCATTCATCAATTTTGAAGGGAGTATATGGAAAGACAAGTATCCAGCATTTAGGAATGCCACTGTCACAACTGTTGCACCTACGGGAACCATAAGCATCGTTGCAGGTTGCTCTTCAGGCATTGAACCAATGTTCGCGATCTCTTTCATAAGAAACGTGCTCAGCGGAACTAGACTGTTTGAAACAAACCCATTGTTCGAGGCGATGTCAAAGGAAAGAGGCTTCTACAGCGCAAAATTGCTTGAGGAAATAGCCAAGACGGGTTCTGTTCAGAAAATCGACGGTGTTCCCGAAGACGTGAAAAGACTCTTTGTTACAGCGCTTGACATCAAACCCGAATGGCACATACGAATGCAAGCTGTCTTCCAGAAGTACACTGACAACGCAGTCTCAAAAACTGTCAATCTACCGACGGAAGCAACTGTTGACGACGTGAGAAAAATATACGAACTGGCATGGCAACTCAAGTGCAAAGGTGTGACTGTTTTCAGATACGGAAGCAAACCGGAACAAGTGCTCTACATCGGCCAAATAGAAACTGAAAAAGGAAAATTCGTATCTCTCGCATCCGAATACGCAGGCGGGTGCCCGACACAGAATTGTCCATTCCCCAGTTGAACGAACGGAAAAAGAAAGAGAATTAGAGACTATCGTTCCTTCGCTGCTCGTACAGTGTACTTCATTTTCACATTTGCTTTCTCGAAAAGTTTTCCGACAGGGCAGCCCTTCACTGTAAGCTCATGCGCTCTAAGAAGTCTGTCCCTAGGCATGTCGGCATCAACCAATATGTCAACGTTGGCTTCAGTAATGGTGCCCGCTTCTTCAGATTTCACTCCGTCCACTTTGACTTCTAATTTCCTCGGCGAGAACCTCATTTTCTTTGCAGTCATGACGAAAATGGTAGCGTAGCAGCCTGCGTAACTCATAAGACACAGTTCGAGTGCGGATGGACCCATGTCAGTCCCATCTGGAGGGGACAAGTCTAATGCCATCGCATGCGTTCTCTGATCATCAACGTCAATTCTGTAGTTCTCAACCATCGTTGCTTTTGCATGTAGTTTTGCCAACTTCATCACCTAGAAGCTCTTTTCCAAACCTTGCTTTTCACTTGTCTAATGCGAAAGGCTTTTATTTCGGACAATCTTATATAGTTTTCGTCCAAAATCAAACGAAAAACGCACCAATTTGTGCAGAAAACGGAATGAGAAAATGTTGGCACTCGATGAAACTGACAAAAGAATACTTGAGCTACTAGAAGAGGACGCACGGAGATCCTTCACAGAGATGGCTGAAAGACTGAAAGTAAGCGAGTCCGCGATTCGAAAGAGAGTCTTGGGTCTTCAAAACAAAGGCGTGATCAAGCGATTTACGATCAAAGTTGACAATGTTAAGCTTGGTCTGAACACCGTGGCCATAGTAGGTGTCGACGTCGACTCCACGAAAATGCTCGAAATTGCGCAAAGACTATGCGACCTAAGAGAAGTGAAATGCGTGGCAACTTCCACCGGCGACCATATGATAATGCTAGAAATCTGGACAAGAAACGGAAATGAACTGAACAAGCTAATATCAGAAAAAATAGGCAAAATCGAGGGCATAAAAGAAATTTGTCCCGCGTTGATTTTGGAAAAAATGAAAGACTGAAATCGAGCAGGAGTGGGTCGCAGAAATGAGTTTGATACCCGATGAAAACAAGGAACAGGTAAAAAACCAGTTGGCCGAGATGCTGGTGAACCCTGTACGGTTAATCATGTTCACCCAAGAATTAGAGTGCCAATTTTGCGTGCAAACCAAACAGCTCGTTACTGAGTTGGCTGGATTGAATGACAAGATACTGGCCGAGGTCCATGATTTCGTAGCGGACACGGAACTCGCCAAGCAATTCGGCGTGGACAAAGTCCCCGCGATGGTCATTTTGGGACAAAAGGACTATGGAATCAGGCTTTACGGACTTCCATATGGTTATGAATTTCAAACACTAATGTCAGCGTTAGGAGCGGTTTCCCAAGGGAAAACGGACCTGTCAGAAGAGACAAAAGCAAAGCTTCACGCGTTAAACGTTCCAGTTCACATTCAGGTCTTCGTCACACTAACTTGCCCACATTGTCCCACTGCAGCAGCGATGGCTCACAAATTTGCAATTGAAAACGACTTGATAACGGCTGACGTGATCGATGCGAACGAGTTTCCGCAACTGGCAATCAAGTATGGTGTGATGGGTGTTCCCAAAATAGTGGTGAACGAAAAGATCGAGTTTGTGGGGGCAGTGCCTGAAAACATGTTCTTGGAGCACGTGCTCCTTGGAGCTCGGTGAACAATGAACTAGGAATGTAAACAGAGGCTTGATTATTGAAAGAAAAAGAAGTCGTGCTTCAGATTCTTGGAATGCATTGCACTGCGTGTGCAACTGGAATCGAATCTGGACTAAAGAGACTCGACGGTGTAATGGAGGCTGCAGTCAACTTCGCCACAAAAGAAGCCATGGTCAAGTATGATGAGGACAAAGTCACCCTGAACAAAATCAAGGCCACTGTCAAAAGAGGCGGGTACGAAGCGGTTGAGCGAATCGAGGACGTAAGCGAGAAACGAAGAAAAGAAGTGAGGAGCAGAATGCTGCTTTTCTTCTTCGGTCTAATCCTCACGGTTCCAATAGCAATAATCAGTTTTCTACTGATGTTTCCAGAGAAAAACTATGTACTTCTAGCTCTTGCAACACCGGTACAATTCGTAGTCGGTTGGCACTTTTACAAAGGCGCCTACGGATCGATCAGGAATCGCTTCGCAGACATGAACGTTCTCGTTGCACTGAGCTCTTCAGTTGCATATTTCTATTCGGCCATCGTGACCTTCTTCATGCCTGACGGCATGGGTTTCTTTGATGCTTCAGCCGTCGTCATAACCACAATAACGTTAGGCATGCTCCTTGAGGATATGGCTGTTGAACGAACAGGCGACGCGATAAAGAAGCTCATGAGCCTTCAGCCCAACACAGCCACTGTGATACAAGAAGGCCAGGAAACCGCAATATCGATCGACGCAGTTCAAATCGGCGACACAGTTATCGTCAAGCCAGGAGAAAGAATCCCCGTTGACGGAACCGTCATGGAAGGCCGAACGTTTGTCGATGAATCCATGATTACTGGCGAGTCCGTTCCTGTCGAAAAGAAAGTGGGTGACACAGTTTTCGGCGGGACCATCAACAAGACGGGGTCCCTGAAGTTTCAAGCAGAAAAAGTAGGTTTAGAAACTACTCTGGCCCAGATTGTGCGTTTGGCTCGAGAAGTGCAAGCGAGCAAGGCTCCCATACAGAGACTCGCAGACAAAGTCGTAAACATCTTCGTCCCGCTTGTCGTGTCCATATCGATTTTGACCTTCGTCGTCTGGTTCTTCGTCTTCAACAATCAAGGTCTGGCATTGACCACCATGGTAGCTGTCCTAGCAATTTCATGCCCCTGCGCACTAGGCATCGCGACCCCAGCCGCCATAATGATTGGCGTAGGCAAAGGAGCAGAGAACGGGGTTCTGATAAAGAACAGCGCAGTGCTTGAAGTAGTGCAGAACCTTGACACCGTCGTATTTGACAAGACAGGCACGTTGACACGAGGAAAACTCGACGTTACAGACATAGTCGCCGACGACGAGAAAAGCGTCCTCGACATTGCCGCTGTCGCCGAAAAATGGTCCGAACACCCAATAGGACAGGCCATAGTCCGTAAAGTTGAAGGCGAAGGGAACGACGTTGCCGAACCCGAAGCTTTCGAAGCGTTGCCGGGCTTCGGAGTCAGTGCCAAAGTCGAAGGTAAGAACGTTCTCATAGGAAATCGAGCTTTGATGCGAAACAATGGCATTTCAATTGAACATCTCGAAAGAGAAGCGGAAAAACTGGAGACCGAAGGCAAGACTGTCCTCATAGTCGCCTCGGAAGGAAAAGCAATTGGAGCTGTAGCCGTATCTGACACTGCCAAGGAACATTCAAAAGAAGCAGTAGAAACACTTCGAAAAATGGGACTAAACGTAATAATGCTCAGTGGCGACACGAAAACAACTGCAGAAGCAATAGCCAAGCAGTTGGGCATCAACGAAGTATTGGCAGAAGTCGTGCCAGCTCAAAAAGTCGAAGAAATCAAGAAGCTGCAGAGCAAGGGCCATTTCGTGGCCATGGTAGGCGACGGAATAAACGACGCGCCCGCCATCACACAGGCAAACGTCGGCATAGCCATCGGCAGCGGAACAGATGTGGCCGTAGACTCCGGAGACATCGTATTGCTCAAAGACGACCCACGAGACGTTGCAACCAGTATAAAGCTGAGCAGAAAGACACTCAGCAAAATAAAACAGAACCTATTCTGGGCATTCTTCTACAATCTCATAATGATTCCTCTGGCCGCGGGCGTGCTGCAACCATTCCTAGGCGTGCTCATACCGCCCGAAGCCGCAGCAACTTCTATGATACTCAGCGACATAACGGTTGTAGGCAACTCAATGTTGCTGAGAAGGTTCAAACCCTAAAAACATCCGCAAAGGAGGTGGAAGGTTCATGGCTAGAGACCCTGTCTGCGGAATGATGGTGGACGAGAAAACCGCCGAGTTCAAGTCTCAATACAAAGGCAAAACCTACTACTTCTGTGCACAAGGATGCAAGGTTACTTTCGACAAAAACCCAAGCAGATACACAGCTGGACAATAGAGTCAAGAACCTACGATCCCGAGGCCCTGCGAGCATTGATTGTCTTGTAGGCCTCAATGAATCCGTTCGCGAACTCATTGGCATAATTTTCCGTTCCCCTATGCTTCTTGTCCACAGACGTGCGTAGGTGATGATAAAACTCGTGTAATATCACAAACGGTTGTTTCATGACGTCGCTGTTGAGCAAGTAAATAGTCTTATTCTTGGCCGTATAGCAGCCCAAAACGTTCTTGCCGTGGCTCTTGGGCAATCCAACCTTCATTCTTGGCAGATCAGCCCTGTAATGTTTCGCGAGCAACTCCAAAGCCTGCTCAGTCTTTCCTTCTGCGACAGAGGAAACAATAGTTGACTTGAATTCCAATTCTGAAAAGTCATCTGAGCCGGCGCTTTTCCTTCTCATATGAACTTACCAAATTGCGGACTATATAATCTGATCTGCCATCCAAAATCGTTTGACATTATTGGTTTTGATCTTGGGGGTGCAACACTTTTAAATCAAGCTTTCAGAGAAAGCTCTCCCATGCATGAATGGGCATTGGCTGAAGCGGTAATAAACGCAGCCTCTGAAATCGCTGAGAAAGAGGGACTGAAACAAATTACTAAGGTAACAGTAAGGACCGGTGAGCTACAGCAGGTGGAGCCAGAAATGCTGGAATTTGCTTTTTCACAACTCAAAACTGCAAAATTCAAGAACACTGTTTTCGCGATAGAAACTGAGAAAGCACGGTTCAAGTGTCGAATGTGCGGTCACACATGGGTTTTCAACAAGAAAGACCTTGGAAAAAACGAGTCGGAAGCAATCCATTTTGTGCCCGAAATCGCCCACACTTACATTAGGTGCCCAAAATGCGGCAGCCCCGATTTCGAGACGCAAGAAGGACGCGGCGTCGTGCTTCAAAGCATCAAGGGAGTGAAGTAAGCATGGTTGACCCGCGCATTGCTGTGATTGCCGACAGGATGAAAGGCATAAAGAGAATAATCGCAGTATCCAGCGGGAAAGGCGGCGTGGGAAAAAGCTTAGTCGCATCGACACTTGCCTTGATCCTGACACGAGAAGGTCGCAAAGTTGGGCTTTTTGATTTGGATTTCACAAGCCCGTCTACCCACGTAATTCTGGGCATAGAAGGCGTGCAGCCTAAAGAGGAAAAAGGCATCATCCCACCCGAAGTCAACGGGCTGAAGTATATGTCAATCACATACTACTCGGGCGATCTTGCCGCCCCATTGCGAGGCAACGATGTCTCCAACATACTCATAGAATTGCTCTCAATAACAAGATGGGAAAAATTGGACTATCTCATATTAGACATGCCTCCTGGAATCGGTGACGTGACTCTGGACTTGATTCGGCTGATTCGGAACACAAGGTTTCTTATCGTGACAACTTCTTCACAACTGGCCTTCGAAACCGTTAAGAAATTAGTCAGCCTGCTCGCGGAGCTGAAGATCCAAGTCATAGGCGTCATAGAGAACATGAAGATGGAAAAGTCAGACACGATAAAGAAGCAAACAGAGAAGCTTGGTCTGAAGTTTCTGGAGGAAATTCCCTATGACCCGAAAGTAGAAGAAGCCATTGGCAACGCAGATAAGCTCTTACGTACACCATTTGCCAAGAAAGTCGAAGAAGCATCATCCGCGATGTGAAACCTCCCGTGCCTAGGACGACTGGTCAGGAAAAACATCTAGAAGTTCTACTCTTCTGCGGATGTCCAGGCACATATCACAGATATTATAGTAGCCTTCAGGGTCTGGTTTGACGCCTCTCGCTCTTGCGCGCGCCCTTTTCAAGTCCTACTATTCCTTCTTTGACAAGAGCTCTTGCCTCAGAAGCTCCTAATGTCTTTTTAACTCTATTTCTTCTTGCATTGGGCTTCGATCCACTTGTAAGTCTTGGCAAGCCCCTCTTCCAAAC
>CAYNQC010000026.1:11644-16961 GCA_964399235.1 uncultured Candidatus Bathyarchaeia archaeon
TTCTTGCATTGGGCTTCGATCCACTTGTAAGTCTTGGCAAGCCCCTCTTCCAAACTTACCTTCGGTTCCCATTTGAGCACTTTCCTTGCCAAACTGATATCTGCATTGCGTCCTCGCACTCCTTGCGGCGCGGCCAAATCATATTTCTTCGTTATCTTCTTGCAGGAACCCTTTATTATGATGTCAGCCAACTCGTCAATCGTGACAAGCCTTTCGGATCCTATGTTCATCGGTTTATCATAGTCCGACTCCATGAGCGCAACTGTCCCGCTTACACAGTCATCGATGTAGCAGTATGATCGCGTCTGCTTCCCATCCCCCCAGATAGTCATTGTTCCGGGGTTTGTGGCTTCAGCAACCTTTCTACACAGGGCTGCGGGCGACTTTTCCCTTCCACCCTTGTAAGTGCCCTCGGGCCCGTAGATGTTGTGGTATCTTGCCATTCGTACAATAAAGCCATAGTCTCTCTGGTAGGCTTCACACATTTTTTCCGTCATGAGTTTTTCCCAGCCATAGAAATTGTCGGGGTCGGCTGGGTAGGCGTCTTCTTCTGTCAGACCCTTGATGTTTGGATCGGTCTGCCTGTACGTCGGGTAAACGCAGGCTGATGAACTGTAGAAATATCGTTTCACCTTGTTGAGTCTGGAGGCTTCCAGCATATGAGTGTTTATCAGAATGTTATCATGCATTACTTCCGCGCCTACTTCCGTGATGAAGCCTATTCCGCCCATGTTGGCTGCGAGATTGTATACCTTGTCCATTCCTTTTGTTGCGGTTAGACAGTTTCTCCATTTTCGCAGATCTAATCGCAGGTCTTCGTTGCAGTATTTTTCCGTAATGTAATCGTTGGCATTTATGTCGGCAACTCTCACGAAGTTGCCTTTCCCAAGCAAATATCTCGCCAAGTGACTTCCGATAAAGCCGTTACCGCCAGTGATCAATATCTTTTCCAAGAGTTCATCCCTTTTCCTCAAATCTACATGATTGCATAAACACTCATTTCAACATCGTTCAACCTTAGAACGATATGTGTTGTTTTAAGCTTTTTCCAGCCTTATTCAACTGTTAGCATGAAAACATAAGCCTCAGTCCAGAAGGAACTCTTTCAGACAAATCAGCATCAAGCAAGCGTCGTCAGCACAATTTTCGCGTCGCTAATCAGAACAACTCAAAAACAGTTTTGTCTGAGCTAGACAGGCAGAGGCTTGTTAAAATGCTCGGCAGGTACCATAATCTGCTCAGGTCGAGTCCAGACTTCTGTCTCATTCTCATCCTTTATGTCTAATGGTATGGTGATTTTGAAGGTGGTTCCCTTGTTCAGGATGCTTGTGACAGATATGCTGCCTCCGTGTGCTTCTATGAAACGTTTGGTGATCGGCAATCCGAAGCCCATGCCTTTTGCTTTCGTCGTGTACAAAGGCGTCCACATTTTCTCCAATGTCTCTTTCGACATGCCAACTCCCGTGTCCGCTAACGTGAACTTCACGTAGTCATCCAGTTTTCTGCTTTTTATCGTCAGTGAACCGCCGCTCGGCATTGCGTCAAAAGCGTTCTTGATCAAGTTGGTGAAGGCTCTGGTCATTTTTATTAAGTCAACTCGCATTTCCGGTTCTTCTTCAGTCAGGTTCACCAATTGAACGTTCTCAGGAACTGAGAGCATCGTTAGTGATTTCTCAACCAGCGACTTGGGGGTTGAGTCTTGGAGTTCGAGGTCGACTTTTCTTGAGTATTCCAACAGGTCGTTGACGATCTTGTTTGAATACGCGATATCGCCTTCGATTATCTTCAACATCTCCTTTCCTTTTTCGTCCATTGCAGACGCATATTTTGCCTTAAGGTAGTATGTTGCGGTCGAAATTCCTGTCAAAGGATTGCGCAAGTCATGGCCTATCATGCCTGCGAGTTCCTCTATTGCCGCCAGTCTTTGGGACATAGCGTCCTTGATTGCCTGTGATAGTATTGACATTTCGTCTGTTCTCAAGCGCGAAACCAAAGTCAGATCGCCGAAGCTTCTTCCAATTTTCTTGACAGAGGTCGTGAGTCTGGATAACGGAGAGACCACGCCAAATTCAAGCAGAACCATGACTGTTCCGCCAAATATCAGGCAGACGACGACAGATGAGATCATGAAGTAATTGACGGTGACGACGCCTTGCTGATAGACCTCTCTTGCATTGTCTACTCGGAATAGAAACGCTGGTTTTTCATAAACGTCTCTTACCAGAGAATAGCCTGCTACCACATTGTCACTCAAGGTCTGTACATAAACCGAAGAACTGCCAGACAACTGCGAATATGCCTGCTGAAAACCCGCTGGGATTTGAGGGCTGTTGAGACTGCTCATTGAGAGTTGAAGACCCACGGTCTGTGACAGAAACCCGATTTCTCTCGAATCAAGGCATCTGCCGAAGATCAGAGCTCCCATAATTGGGCCTTCTTCTTGACTCGTCAGTATAGGCTTAGAGACTATCAAAACGGGCGTTTCAGGAAGAGAAAGCGTGCCCAGTATCTCGCTGACTGTCGAAGAGTGTTTCCAAAGAAGGTCATGAGAAGCCACTTCGTCTATCATGCTTGGGTAGACTGGAACTTCTGTGCGGTTGCTCAGATCAAAGGCCTTGGCATAAACAATTTGGCCCCCGGAATTGACGAATAGGATCAGGTTCAGTCTCAGGTTTATGAAAGTTGAGTCCCCAAGGTTAAGGTTAATGTAATCTTCGTTTGCGTTTTGCACGAAAACATATGTGTCATCCCAGAATGCCAAGTCCGCAACTTTGCCGTCTAGGTCGGAAAACTCGTTAAGCAAGGCGTTTGTTGTTCGCATGACGCTTTTTCGAGTTTCCTGTTCCTCCAGCACCGCAAAGCTTCTAAGCACAACAAAGTTGGCTACCCAATAGAGGATTACAAATATGGTTATCGTCAGTGCCAAGATCGCTATGAGCGTTTTTGTTCGCATCTTCATTGCGTAGTCGTCATCCTCAAGTCTTCTAGAGTATTCGTGATGCAGAAGTGACAGTTTTTCAGAGTATAAAGAATTATGAATCTCAAATTAGGGCAGACACAACGTATTCTGAAGCATGCTTCCAAATACCCAAATCTTGGGTTTAACCACAAGTGCGGCTATATGGTTTGCAGATGAGGCGGGAGTTTATACTTCTCGTATCTGCGAATCAAGACTGCAAGCAAAGCTGTGGCTCCCAGTAGTGAGATGATCGTGAACAACGGGTATTCCGGTATGACAAGCTGCCCCAAAGTAAGTGTGATTTCTTGGTTTCCGGTCATATTAACGGTTGAGCCGTTCGAATAAGCCCCGTAGGTCACTGCAACGCTGTAGTTGCCGGTATCATATGCTCCAGTCGCATTCTTCACAGTCGTTATCAGCATGAAGCTTGCCCAACCTGTGGAATTGGTCATCTTGGAATCAGCTAACGTTGCGCTCGGGTACATGATCGACACGTTCGCTGAAGGAACATCCTGCTGTATCGAGTCTATTGCATGAACGTTGAGATGCCAGTACGTGGAAATGTTAGATTGGTCGCGCACAAGCGAGCTGTTGTAGCTGGAGTTGGTGAGCCAGACTGCCCCCGTGTTACGCGTGAAAATCCAGTCAACTATGGAGTCTGAAAATCTCTGAATTGAACCGTCGTAAGCCTGCACAGTGTCTATCGTTGCACCACGCAGAACGATCGTTCCATTCTCGGAACTACTTGAAGTCAAGATTTTGCAGTTGTCAACTGACGCGTTGCCCGAGTCGTGAACATCGAAATCCTCTATGTTGGAGCCGAAAACAGTGAGGCTCGAGCTGTCCATCGAGCTCAATCCGTAAACCGTAAAGTTGTCTAACGAAGCTCTGGCCGAGTCTTGGAGCGACAGCATACCGAGCTTGCCGGGTACCGCGTTGAAAGTTGAATCTGAGAGTGTGGCCGAAGCGTTCTGGTGAAGAGTCAGAAGATAATTGAAGGACGAAGTCACTGCCGAATTTATAGTTTGGAACCGCGGGTTGCCGTCAACGGGGTTTTTGAAGGCTATTGCACATTCCCAGTTCTTTGTCTGTGTCACGCTTAGGTTTGCGTCTTTCAGAATGAGAGTGGCGTTTTCTTCGACGGTCAAACTGCCATTTATGCTGCACTGTCTCGTCAGCGTCACCGTGGGAGAAGAGCGCAGTCGGGTTCCGTTGAGCCAGCAGTCTGAGAATGTGATCGCTGAGGATGAGTCTATCTCTGAAAGGCTGATGCTGCATTTGTCAAAGTGTGCTTGGCTTCCGCCCAGGCTGTTGAAAGCGTTGGTTATTGTGCAGTTTGAAACAGTGAGCGAAGAAGTTTTTTCACCTTGGTCCGTAAGATAACCAACACCGGAGTCTTTCAGCGTCACAGACGATGCATCATGAGCGTTCACAGATGCGATATCACAGTCAGATACCGTGATGTTGGAAGCATCATAGCAGTTTATGGTGTTAAGCTGGTTCGAGTTCGCTATTTCTCCAGAAGTTGCATCGTAAAAATGGATGTCTCCATTTACTGTTAGGCTGTTTGCGTCCATAGTGCCGTTTCCGTACAGGTGGACGTCGAGGCTGTGATTGGAGCTCAAGGTGGCGTTTGATGCATGAAGTCTGGGTTTTCCGTTGTTTGGTTCCTCAAGTGTCAGGTTGAATTGTTTAGGAAAAGTTTGGGTGAAGTTTATCATGGCGTCATTCAACACGAGCGTTGCGTTGTCTTTGATGATTATGCTTCCGTTTATTTCCCAGTATCCCGTCAACGTGGTCACGTTGTCGTTTGTGAGGATCAGGTCTCCTTGGAAAATGTCTGGAGAAGCCTCTGTCACTGTGTTTCTTTTTTGTATGAGAAATGCGACGGGCAAGAGTAATGATAGGATGATCATGCAACATGTGATTCTTTTCATGAGTCAATCCGACCGATGCAGATGGCACCGCGATATGTATTTGTCAATTTTTATGACTTGTGTATGGAAACGTGCGTATGCTCGCATGCTTTCTCTTGGCAGTTAGGCTGGTTTGTGTCTGTGTCCTTCGCCGTATTGGTATTGCCGGCTTCTGTTTTTCTGCAGTTTTTTCCTGAACATTTCGTCCATGTTGACAGATGGACAGGCAAGCCTGCTCGCGTCGAGGACGTAGAAGATGACGTCGATGAGTTCTTCGGCGATTTTCTCTTCGGTTTCGCCCTTTTTCCAGGCGTCGCTTGCCTCGCCGAGCTCTATGAAGGCGAAGAGCAGCTTTTTGGGGATGTCTTCTGGCTTGTTGTAGAACCCTTTTTCCTTGACGAGTGTTTCTATTTGTTTCTTCATTTCTTCTAGATTCATGGTT
>CAYNQC010000027.1:0-2332 GCA_964399235.1 uncultured Candidatus Bathyarchaeia archaeon
TGCGGCTACTGCATTGAATATTGTCCGCGAAAGGTTCTGGAGGAATCTGACGAGATAAACGCAAGGGGCGTTCATCCTCCGAGAATCGTGGACGGAGACAAATGCATGAACTGCGGCTTCTGCACTGCCGTGTGCCCAGATTTCGCGATTTTTGTGACTGAAAAACAGAAAGGAGAAGAAAAGAAGCATGCCTAAGACAAAGAACATACTTTCAGGCGCCCATTTTCTGAACGGGGACTTGGCAAGCGCAGAAGGCGCATTGATTGCCGGCTGCAGGTTTTTCGCGGGTTATCCGATCACGCCGGCCACGGAAATTGCTGAACACCTTTCATTGAGGATGCCTGACCTCGGTGGAATTTACATTCAGATGGAAGATGAGATTGCTTCGCTGGCGGCTGTCATCGGCGCGTCGTATTCAGGTTTGAAGGCCATGACGGCTACTTCGGGACCTGGTTTCAGTCTGATGCAGGAAAACATCGGCCTCGCCGTCATGACAGAGGCCCCGTGCGTAATAGTCGATGTCATGCGTGGCGGACCCAGCACGGGGCAGCCGACGTTGCCAGGACAGCAGGATGTCATGCAGGCTAAGTGGGGTTCTCACGGCGACTACGGAATAATTGCGTTGACGCCTTCTTCTGTGCAAGAGATGTTTGACCTCACGATAGAGGCTTTCAACTTGTCTGAGACTTACAGGGTTCCGACGTTGTTGATGGCGGATGAGATTGTGGGTCACATGTGGGAAAAAGTGGTCATTCCTCCGATGGAAAAGATAAAGATTGTCAACCGCAAGAAACCACACGTGAAGCCTCAAGAATATAAACCGTTTAAGCCTGATGATGATTTGGTTCCGCCGATGGCAAGCTTCGGAGAGGGATATCATTTCCACGCCACCGGGTTGACGCATAACGAGAGCGGTTATCCGAGGACTTCGAGTTCAGAAATTCAGTCCCAACTTGTTAACAGACTGTGTGACAAGATTCAGAAGAACGCTGACAAGATAATCAAGGTTGAAGAGATAATGCTGGATGATGCTGACGTGGCGGTTGTAGCTTACGGCATAGTTGCCCGCGCAGCGTTAAGCGCAATCAGAAAAGCACGGGAAAAAGGCATCAAGGCAGGGCTGCTTCGTTTGATAACGTTGTGGCCGTTTCCTGAGGAACGTGTTGCAAAAGCTGCCAGACACGTGCGTGGCATAGTCGTTGCTGAAATGAACCGTGGGCAACTAGTAAGAGAGGTAGAAAGAGCAGCGAAAGAGACGCCGGTTACGTTTCTTTCAAAGCTTGGAGAAGAACCTCATACTCCGATGGAGATTCTTGAGGCGATAAGGAGAGTGAAATGATGGTGCAAGAAACTGAAGTTATTCATCCATTCTCGAAGTATCTGAGAGACGAAATGATGCCGCACATCTGGTGTCCAGGCTGCGGCAACGGCATAGTTCTGAACTGTTTCACTCATGCGCTCGATGAGTTGAAGATGGATTTGGACAAGCTTGTCGTTGTTTCAGGAATTGGCTGCATCGGAAGGACGGCTGGATACATAAACGCAGATTCTTTCCACACGACTCATGGGCGCGCCTTGGCTTTTGCCACGGGCGTTAAACTCGCAAATCCAGATTTGGAAGTCGTCGTAATTAGTGGAGACGGTGACCTTTTCGCCATAGGCGGAAACCATTTCATTCATGCGGCTCGGAGAAACATTGGAATGAAGGTTCTCTGTGTGAATAACTTGAACTATGGAATGACCGGTGGGCAGCAGGGTCCGACGACGCCGATTGAATCGTTGACGACCACGAGTCCTTATGGCAATATTGAGCATCCGTTCAACCTTGTGCATTTGGGCGCAGCGTCAGGAGCAACTTATGTTGCGAGGTGGACCACGTTGCATGTGCGAAGGTTGACTATGTCTCTGAAGAAAATGATGCACAAGAAGGGTTTCTCGTTTGTCGAGGTGCTTTCGCCTTGTCCTGAAATTTTCGGTCGTCACAACAAGATGCGTTCGGGGCTTGAGATGATGAGTTGGTTCAAGAAAGCTTCGGTCATCGACAACTTTTCAGATCCCTCGAAGGCAGAGATCACGGCTGACAAAATAGTGGTAGGCGAGTTTGTGGACATTGAAAAGCTGAGTTATGAAAGGATGCTTCACGAGAAAATTTCCAAGATAAACGAGAAAGCCATGGAGAAGGTGAGCTGATAATGCGGGTTGAAGTCAGGTTTGCAGGTTTCGGCGGTCAAGGAATAATCAAGTCAGGAATCATAGTTGCCGCGGCAGCCAGCATATACGGCGGAAAAAACTCCGTGCAGACCCAATCTTACGGGCCAGAATCGAGAGGCGG
>CAYNQC010000027.1:2432-16291 GCA_964399235.1 uncultured Candidatus Bathyarchaeia archaeon
GAGCCTAATTCGACGTTTCCAAAGTACGGTGGGGACATTACCATGTACCATGCTTTGCCACGCCATTTATCGCGAACGCGCTTGGTCTTTGATGACACGCTTATCCTCCGAATGCAGCTTGACAGTTCACATCATAGTATTAAAGGTTTTACCGTTTGCCTGTTATTTTTTTGATGCCGCCCATGTATTTTCTCAAGGCTTCCGGCACAGTCACGGAGCCGTCTTCCTGTTGATAGTTCTCGATCAATGCGACTATGGTTCTGCCAGTGGCGATGGCTGTCGAGTTCAAGGTGTGAACGAAGCCTTTCGGTGCCTCGCCTTCTTTTTCCCTGTATTTTACGTTGAGCCTTCTGGCTTGATAATCGGTGCAGTTGCTGCATGAGATGATTTCTCGGTATGCGTTTTGCGCCGGCATCCAGGCTTCTATGTCGTATTTTTTAGCGGCAACTGTTCCGATGTCGCCTGTGCAGACGTTTACAACACGGTAGGCTAATCCGAGTTTCTGGACAAGCTCCTCTGCGTTGTGTATGAGCTCTTCATGCATCTTCCACGAATCTTCGGGCCTGGTGAAAATGAATTGTTCCACTTTGTTGAACTGGTGAGTACGAAACACTCCGCGGGTGTCTTTGCCGTGTGCGCCTGCCTCTTTTCTGAAGTTGGTGCTGCAGCCGCAGAGTTTCAGCGGCAAGTCCTGCCCCATCAACACTTCGTCCATGTACATCGCCGCCATGGGATGTTCCGATGTCGCGATCAGGTAGAGGTCTTCGTTTTCAACCTTGTAGAGCACGTCTTCGAAGTCGCCTAAAGCTGTGACGCCTTCGTAGGCTTTGCGTCTCATTAGAAACGGCGGTTCTACTGGTGTATAGCCTTTCTTGGCTATTTCTTCTAATGCGAAGTTGATCAGTGCATTGTCGAGTAGGACGGCTTCGTTTTTGAGAAAGAAGAACCTTGCTCCGGTGATTTTGCTTGCTCTTTCGATGTCGAATATGTCGAGTTTGAGACCTATGTCCAGGTGGTCTTTGACTTTGAAGGCGAACTTGGGTATGTTTCCCCATTTTCTTGTTTCTTCGTTGTCTTTCTCGTCTTTGCCGAAGGGAACTGTCTCGTGCAGCAGGTTTGGAAGCCTCATCAAGAGGTCACGGACCTTCTCTTCGGCCTCGGCTACTTGTTTTTCAAGCGTGGTGATTTCCGTGTCGGCGCCCTTTGCCTTCGCTATTTCGCCGTTCGCATCTCCTCCGTTCTTCTTCGCTATTGCTATTTCGGCAGTGATCTTCCGTCTGTCGTGTCGAAGATCATTGAGCTTTGTCAGTCCAAGCCGCCATTTTTTGTCGCGGTCAATCAGGTCCTCAAGCATCTTCAGGTTTGAAGGAACCCCTCTTTTCTTGAGGTTATTCCGTACTACGTCGGAGGTTTCCCTGATCAGTTTGATATCAAGCATTTTCTCACTTGCAGCCTCTAAAGTTAGCTTTCAATTATCTATTTAACCTTACTATGGTCAACATGCCAGGAAACTGAATGGAAGAGCATGAACGTTTCTCATTCAAGCTTGCGTGCCGTTTGAACGGTCTTCTCGGCGGTTGAAACGCAGAAAAGAAGGTCATCGATTGTAGCGATTAACGTCGGCAGCTTTCCGTTCCACTTCACGATGGTGATGACTTTTTTGGTTTCTCGTGTGGTTTTTATCGATAGGCCTTTGGGCGTTTTGAAGTTGTCAGGCGATACGGCCTTGGCGATGGCTTCTGCCATTCTTGCGTTGGCATATTCAAGTGTTATTTCAGCTTGCAATCTTTTCGCCTTTCAGCTGTTTGCCAACAAGCTCGTCTACGAGAGTGACAAAGTCGTTGATGCTTTCTATCGGTACCTGGGCTCCGGCTGCCACATTGTGTCCGCCGCCTTTTCCTTGGAATTTTTCGGCTGCGATCTGCATAATTTCTCCGAGGTTTACGCCTTTGTTGATGACGGTGTCCATGGTGCGTGCGGAGATTTTGGCTATTCCTTCGTCTTGAAGGTTTGCGTAGGCTATTAGGGGTTTTTCGGGGTTTGGAAGGCTTGACGTTAAGATAGACGAGACTGCGCCGACCATTTTGTCGTTGATGAAGTCTTCTCCGTAGACTACGTAGATGTTTTGGAACTCTTTCATTCGTTCGGGTCTTTCCATGACCCAGCTTAGATACTTGTTGATGTTGCGCCTGTAGTCTTCAAGGACTCTGTTGGCTTCTTCAAACGCTGAGCCTCTGTCTCCCATGCATACTGCCACGCCAAGGCCAGCTTTGTCCATGCGCCCGGTGCCGTTCAAGAGAACAGCAAATTCCCGTGCGTCTCTAAGCGGAGTCCAGGGTTCTTCATGCGTCAACGTGTAAACATGTCCGATCAGGTTGTTGACCTCATAATGTAAGCCAATTGAGACGAGATGGTCTGCAAGTTTTGAGCATAACCGCTTTTTCTCGTCTTCTGATAGGTCTCTTAATGCCCGCCATTTGTCGCCGTTTCGCGGTTCAATGTTCAAGCTTTTGAGGAACGCAAGACTTTTTTCTTCTTCTCCGCTGATGCCGGGGATGAATGGGCTTGTTGTCGAAGCCAAAGCCTTCAGAATTGGTCGTGTCTCTCTGCCGAAGAAAATGAGGTCTTTTTCAACTGTGAGAAGGCCAGAAGTTGTGGCGTCTTCAACGATTTTTTCGTTCAGTCCTTTCAGCATGCGTTGATCATATTTGTCTTGCAAGTCTCCGAGAGCTCCAACGATGGCGATGGGAGCCAAGTCTATGTTGATTTTGTCCATTGCTTTGGCTACGAAGTATGCTACGCCTGAGCCGCTTACGTCTCGAGCTCCGTCTATTCCGTGCATGTGTGGGTTCACTTGCACGCAGTTGGCGGATTGTTGACCGACGATTTGATGATGATCCAGGATGACGGTTTTGAAGCCTGGAAGTTTCTGGTTGAGCAGGTCAATGTAGCCGCTTCCGAGGTCGGTGAAGACTATTAGTTGGGGTTTGTTTGAGAGAACTTCAGTTACGATTCTGTCTTCAATCCATTGGGTTATGTGAATTTGAAACTTGGCGTCCAGTCTAAAGAGGGCTTTTCCGATTATTCCTGCTGCGGCAATGCCGTCTGCGTCTAAGTGTGAGAAAACCTGTATCAAACCGTCTTGCAGGGCGGTTTGTTGTATAGTTTCTGCCGCTTGTTCGACGCAGTTGAGAAAGCCAGCTACTTTGTCTTCGGGAACTGAAGCCATAACAACCACCTTAGCCTTGTAACCCAAGTTATTTAAAGATTTTAAACGGTCCAGAAGCTAGAATTTCTTAAAACAACTGCTCAAAAAAGAAACTGAATGAAGATAATCCTAGGTTATTGAAGCTATCTTGGGTTCGTATTTCCAAGGCTTAGGCAGAATGCCGACACGCTTGTAGTATCTTGAGAGTTTGTGGATTTTTGCCTCAATCAGCTGCATGGCGCGTCTGTTGTAGAGGTCTGTATGGTACTTTTCAAGATGAAGTCCCAAGCTCTGGGCCTTCTTCAGCAGGCTTGCCAAGTCTTCAGGCATAGATGGTGACAGATTGTTCTCTTTGAGCACCATCAGGATTCTTTTTCCAGTTATCGGCTTCGACAGTGGAACGGAATGCTGGTCTCTCAATATTGTGCCTATTCGGCTGGGGCTGTTGCCTTCTTTGCCCAGTTTGACGATGAGGGCCTCCACTTCTTCAGGTTGATACTTGCACCAGTTTGGAGGCCGTTTGCTGACAGGTCGTGTCGCATGGGATTTACCTTTTTCTTGTTTAGGCATTCGTTATCACTCAAACTCTGTATGAGCGAAGGTGCACGCATATTTAAAAATATTGATGGATCGCCATCATTACGTATCACTTTCTTCTCTCAAAACATTCCATGCAAATGGCAACCAGCTTCACTCCTTGAAGCGATTGCGGCAAGGACATTATACCCTTTGCAGGCACCGTCACATAACCGAGAGGCTTTCCGCACTTTTGGCATCTTAACGGTCTAGCATTACTCATTTTCGATCACTAGAAATATTCTTTGTCAGGTCTTAAATATCCGTTTGACTCGCGGTTTCTTGCGCACGCTACAGTTTACTCCAATTGACGTGTAGCGCTGTCGTGCAATGGAGACACAAGATTTATATTCTGCTCCAACGAATGTCTGCGCTCGATACATAATGTGCTCATTGAAAACGACCAAACAAGTTCTTCTGAGGCATGCTGGCATTATGTATCACCGCGTGTAAGGGCAGAAACGAAGATTCTCAGAGTTTCGTTGTTCGTTTCTGACCATTATAGGAGTATGTTACGATGGGTGAAAACAATAATTTGGTGATGGTTCATCTCTCCGACGTTCACTGTGGACCAAAGTTTCAAGGGAAAATACTGCAAAAGGCAATTGACGAAATAAATGCGCTTGCCCCAGATGTGATAGTGGTCACCGGAGACTTGACAGAGGACGGTCTGTTCGAGGAATATCAGGAAGCCAACAGATATCTGCGCCTTCTCCAATGCAGAAACGTCGTCATAGGAAGCGGCAATCATGACGCAAGAACAACAGGCTACCGTCTCTTCCCAGACTTCTTCGGGGAACCGACAAAGGTCACAGAAATCAAGGACACGGTAATCATCACGTTGAATTCGTCTAGACCAGACCAAGACGGAGGCGAGATCGGCTATCGCCAGAGAGTATGGCTCAGAGAATGCCTGGACAAATACAAAGACAAATTCAAGATCGTGGCGTTCCATCACCACCTGATGCCGATCCCTGACACTGGAATGGAGAAAAACATGATCTCCGATTCTGGAGACGTTCTCTGGACCTTGGTCTCTCACGAAGCAGATGTGATTCTATGCGGTCACCGCCACCGTCCCTGGTCATGGTCAACTGGCAACCTTAGAATATTCTATTCAGGCGCAGTCTCAACCAACAGACTCAGAGGCTTCTACCTGAACTCGTACAACATAGTTCGGATAAGAAACGACCAGGTGAAAGCAAGCCTCAAAATAGTAGGTCAGATAGAGGTTAGTCTCAATCCTAGACGGCTAAAGGAGCTGAAACAGTCATCTGCCGTTGGACTTGAACCACATTACGCTTCAGCAATGCAGAGAAACGAAATCTAAATATGGTCAAAGGAGAAAAGAAAGACAGCCCGCCATTCTTTCCAAGAAAGACTTCCTAGTTTTGGTCCGGGCGAAAAGCAGAAATTTGCTATCGGGAACGCTTCCTCTCAGCCCAGTCAAGTGTCGGCTTTCGGTAATGAGGAACTTCGTATTCGAACAGCTGCGTCCTTTTCAATCGTCCTCTCCCCGCATGCTAGTGGCGCTCAATACTCAAAGGTCTTTCTACTACAGAAGCTATAGACTATATAGATCAATGATCGGCGACTTCAAGTCTTATACCATTTCGCGAATTTTCGGAAGGCATTTGCCCGATGTGAATGAAGGTTCTTTTCGGTGATGCTCATCTCAGCGAAAGTCTTGCGGCGGTGGGCTGGTTTGAAGATGGGATCAAACCCGAACCCAGATTTTCCGTCGCCTCTTCTCTCTTCAAATGCTATTTTCCCCTGAACTTCACCGCGGAAACAGACTGGTGACCTCGAACCTGCCGACAGATATGCAACAGCCGACTCAAAGCGTGCCTTTCTTGCCTTTTCTTTTTCCATGAGTTTGAGCAGCCCTTGGTTCCCGATCGTTTTGTAAACGTAAGCCGCGTAAGGTCCCGGAAAACCTTTCAACGCATCGATAAACAATCCCGCATCCTCAACTATCATCGGGAGGTGACACCTTTCAAAAGCGTCCACAACGCTTGCCTTCGCAATTTCTTCCACGCTATCGTTTTGGATTTCAAGAGACTTTATCCTCAGCATGCCAACGGCTATGCCGTGTTCACTCAGAACTTTTCGAGCTTCGTTGAACTTGTTGACGTTATTTGTCGCAAAGAATATGACGCGGCCTTTAAGCTGAAGAGTTTTCTCTTTTTCTTTCAGCGACATAACGTCCCCTCCTCTCAATTTGCTTGACTTTGTCTAAAACGCTTTTCAAGGCCTTAACGCCCACGATGTCTTTGTATCCATCTATCACGGATTCAAAACAGCTCTCGGCAAACTGGTAATGTGTACTTTGAAGAGCCCTCTTCATAAGATGCAGGTCAACTCCTCTTGCCTCAAGTTCCGTGTTCTTCTCGCCAAGTCCAAAATCCACAAAGAACACCTTTCCTTTTGGACTCATGATCATGTTTGAAGTAGTCAGGTCGCCATGAATCACACCGAACATGTGCAGCTTGGCAATCTCTTGACCGATCTTGAAGCACAGGTTCTTGCGCTCTTCCTCGGAAATCTGGTTCAGCAACAGTTTGACCTGCGTTCCTTCAATATACTCCATTACCACCGTCGTGTCTTTGACGTTGACCAGAAAAATCTTTGGGGTAGGCACGCCAGCCTTTTTCGCTTCATGCATCAACTGTGGCTCATGAATCGTCCTGTAGGTACGTATCTGAGCGTCGAGTTTTGCTAGTCTATACTTTTTTGGCAAACGTTTTTTCAGTATGGCTTTTCTGCCATGCCACTCTGCCAGATATAGATTGGCTTCGGCCCCTTTCTTGATAAGCTGCGGTGGCTCTAGCGCATCCACGGAACCTCAACCTCTTCCAATCGCCACTTCATTCTGACGAAGCTCTTGTCAAGTGGAGTGGTCAAACCGTGCTTGTAGGCCAACACGCCAGTCCAAGCGATCATCGCGCCATTGTCGATCGAAAACTCGGTTTCGACGGCGTCATACTTGACGCCATGCTCTTCCGCCACCGCTCGAATCATCGATTGCAACCGTTTGTTGGCTGCTACGCCTCCGGTCAGGAGAAGCTCCTTTTTTCCAACGTGTGCGAGAGCCCTTTCAGTCACTTCAGTGACCATTGAAAAGGCGGTTTCTTGAAGACTGTAACATATGTCTTCAAGCTTATGGTCTCCCTTTCTCGCCAAAGCCGTGGCAGCTGTTACCAAGCCACTCAAAGACAAATCCATACCTTTTACGGCATAAGGAAGAGGAACCAGCTCTTTCCCGTTCACTGCAAGTTTTTCGATCACGGCGCCAAAAGGCAATCCGGGTTTTTGAGATAACCCGACTTCTCTTGCAAAAACGTCAAGACAATTCCCTAAAGCAATGTCCAAGGTCTCTCCGAAGACTCTGTAACGTCCAGCATCGTAAGCCGCAACGAGCGTGTTCCCACCAGAAACATACAGCGTCACAGGGTCCTCAGTTCTTGTCCTCAATTTTCCTATTTCAATATGAGCAATGCAATGATTGACTCCGACCAATGGAATGCCAAAGTAGGAAGACAATGCTCGGGCAACGGTTGCGCCTGTACGCAGACACGGACCCAAACCAGGACCCTGTGAGAACGCAATTATCGCGAGGTCTTTCGGCCTGACCCCGGATTTTTTGAAGGCGTCTTGAATGGTTCTGCTGGCAACTTCCGCGTGGTGCCTTGCCGCTTTCATCGGGTGTATCCCGCCTTCAGAGGGAACATAGGCATCTATCACGTTGGATGCTATTTTCCCGTCAAAGGATGAAATGCCAACGCCGAAGTCATCTGCTGATGATTCAATGCCGAGACTGTAACCTTCAGTCATTTGAGGTTTCATTTTACCCATCTTTCAACGATGCTTTTTCCATTCTTAAACATACACCTTTTTATTATGAAGGTGCGCATATTAAAGTGGACCATCTGGAACTGGAGAAGATGCCTAAACGAAATGACCTAGAGCAGAGAGCTCTGCAGTTTATAATGAACACGGGTTTTCAAGGCGTGCTTCAATCTGATCTTTGGCATGAACTTGACGCTAGCAGCCGCGAGGGTTCGCGGATAGCCCTGAAACTTGAGACTAAAGGGCTTATTCGTCGAGAGAAGGAGCTTCGCGAGGGAAGATGGACCTATAGGCTGTTTCCGAAGAGGCTGCCGGCTTCAATTGACTCCATAGCCGATTGCCCGTGTTTGCTGTGTCAAGACAATCCTCGATGTGACCCGTCAAGCGCGATTTCCCCGCAAAATTGTGATAGGCTTACGGATTGGCTTCGGATCATTTCTCAGGGTCCGCCGGCCGTTGTTGGTGACAGTTAGTTTTGCCTAAGGCATGGATTCAGGATAGAAAGAGAGATTACTACTACAAGAAAGCAAAGCAGGAACTGTATCGTTCGCGGGCAGCCTACAAATTGTCTGAGGCAATCAAGAGATACCATTTCATAGAATGTGGAGACGTCGTGGTTGATCTTGGTGCGGCTCCAGGCGGCTGGATGCAGTCGGCAAGGAGAGCCGCTGGCAACAAAGGTTTCATCTTGGGAGTCGACCTGAAATCCATCGAACCCTTTCCTCAACCTTACGTCAGAACTATCATCTGCGACCTGACAGCGGAAGATGTGGCGCAGCAGATTTTAGAGATGCTTCCGAGGAAAGCTGACGTTGTCATTTCTGATGCTTCACCGAACATTTCGGGGATATGGGAGGTCGACCATGCCCGTCAAATAGACTTGTCGCGGCAAGCCTTGGAAATAGCTTTGCAGACGCTGAGACCTCGTGGTAACTTGTTCGTCAAAGTTTTCCAGGGAGACATGCTCAACGATTTCATTCAGAAGGTCAAACAGCACTTTGAAAGCGTAATTCTAGTTAAACCCAAAGCCAGTAGACCCAAGAGCGCAGAGATATTCCTCTTGGCGCGATGCCTCAAAGGGCAGGACACATAAACAGCAGACATAAATTATGTCACAGTCCTTGTTAATACCAGGGTGAAGACGTTGAAGGTAATCGCGGCAGATTCCTCAGCAGCCATACTCAACGATAAGTTTCAGGTGCTGTCAATCGTCGCAACTGCCTCAGTCTTGGTCAGCCCACCATACAGAGAAGCCAGCGCGTTCCTAGCAGAGCCCATCTTCGTGAGAGCCGAAGACGGACACGAAGTCATCGTGCATGAAGCAGAGTTGTGTCGGGACCTGATTGCCAAAACAAAAGCAGACATCGTCCACCTTGACATGTCCTTGGGCGCCGTTTCACTTGAACAATTGAGTCCTATTCAGTTTTCCAACATGCAGATCTCGGCAAGAGCCAAACACCATTTATTGAAGGTCTTGCCACGCCTCAGAAAAATTGCCAACGAAATAACCCAGAAATATGGAGTAGAGGTGTTGGCAATAGGCAAAGAAAGCATACCGGTAAGAATTGCTGAGTTGACCTCTGGCTCACACGCAATCCTATACGCGTGCGCAAAAGCCGTCAAGGAGAAGCAAACAACCATGCTGGGTTTACCGTCCAGATGCCAGCCCAGACTTACAGAAAAGGGCGTTTATCTCTATTCGCTGATGCCTGCCGAACACGATGTGAGGGGCCACGCGGAAGACAAAGAAGACATTCTGAAAAACGTTAATATTGCAGAGCTGTTGAATCCTTCGGCAAGAGGTTTCAGGGCGTTGAAAATAAGCCCAAAGGAGAACAAATAATTGGCAAGTTTCTTCATTTGGTCTTCGTCAAAAACCAGGCGAATCATCACAATTTTGGTTTTCTTTGCGGTCGCAATACTTGTAACATGTATTGGAGCGGTGCAGACACTCAGTCAACAGGAAGCAAACCAGATCAACACAGACCTTGAACAACTGCGAAACAACATCTCTATACAGTACATATTCGGAAACAACCTTTTCATCTGCCTCATGATGTTCATCCCCGTGGTTGGATGGGTCATCGGTTTCTGGGTGCTCTACAACACAGGAGTCGTAATTGCAGCACAAAGCATGACCACATCGGCCCAAGGCATACCGCCACTTCTGCTGTTCTTCCTGCTGTTCATTTTCCCGTTCACGTGGTTAGAGTTCATCGCCTACTCCGCAGGGTTCGCAGAAAGCTTCTGGTTAACCATCAGAGCCATTCAGAGTTTCGCCAAGAAAGGAATAAGCTTCAAGAGAGAACTCAAAAACGCCTCAACGCTGATTACAATCGTCACAATAATGTTGCTGGTTGCCGCAATAATAGAAACGGCTTTGATACTGGCACAGAGTGGCTAAGGCACTTGACACTTAGTCCTTCTTTTCGCTCGTTATCTCTAGACTTATGTCAAGTGCCCGTGGGCTATGAGTTATCTCGCCCACACTGACCAAATCGACTCCGGTTGAAGCATATTCCATAATGTTCCCCGCTGTAATTCCTCCGCTGGCTTCCAACAAGACTTTCCCATAATCTCCGCTTTTCTTGAGCAGTGCCATTGTTTCTTCTATTTTCCGAGGAGAGAAGTTGTCCAACATCACGATGTCTGCACCTGCCTCAACAGCTCCAGAGACATCTTCAACTTTCGTCACTTCAACCTCGACCTTCTTGCTCAAAGACGCGTTTTTTCTGGCCATTTTGACAGCTTTTTCGACGCTTCCGGTCAGGGCTATGTGATTGTCTTTGATCAGGATCATATCATCAAGATGAAGTCTATGCGTGTCTCCTCCGCCTAACAAGACAGCTTTCTTGTCGAAATACATTAGACCTGGCGCGGTTTTCCTCGTACATGCAACCTTGGTCTTCAACTTGGCTTTGCGCAGCTTCTCAACCAAATTTCGTGTTGCCGTGGCAATGCCGCTCATCCGTGAAAGAATATTAAGAATCGTCCGCTCGGCAGCAAGCATGGTGCGCGCGTCTCCTGTTATTTTGAGGAGAATCTGTTTGGGTTTAATTTCTTGTCCATCGTTGACTAACGCTTTCGCTTCGAGCCCTAAGCTTTCTAGCAATGTCTTTGCCTCTTCAACCCCTGCAACGACACCTGCCTGCTTCGCGATAACAGAGCCGCGAGCATCAATGCCCACTGGAATAAGGGCTGACACCGTCACGTCTCCCTGTCCAATGTCTTCGGCGAGAATTTGCAGCAGTTTCTTTTCCAAAATCTTCGGCGGTGAGAACATGTTTCAGAATTCATGAATATTCTGCTTAAAAGACTTGTTGCAGTTCTCTATTTGGCAGCTGCTTCGATCACTGTTTTGACGGCGTTTTCCAAGCCGTCATGTTTCAATGCTTCTTTCTGGACAGCTACGGCCTTCTCAGCCATGCCTTCGCGCAAGATTTCTCGAACCCGTTCCAGCAGTCGCTCCTTGTTCAAGCGATCCTGCAGCATGACTCTTGCAACTCCGATGTCCGCTGCCTGTTTTGCGTTGCTGAGTTGTTCGGTGTGCCCTGGTGTGGGTATGAGTATCACTGGTTTGCCATAGCACATGCATTGAGTTATAGTTCCGTGTCCAGAGCGAGCTATGGCTACGTCGCATGCTTTCAGATATTCGAAGCGGTTTGGAACCCACTTGTAAATTGTCACGTTTCCGTGGCGTATCGGCGTGTTATCCGCGCGCGGGTAACCATAGGACATTACGATTTCATATTCATCGGGAAATTCAAGCAGTATCTTCCGCAAGACTCTTGTCACGAAAGCTTTCTCAGAAGTTGGCCCGCTTAGGGGCGCGAATATTATCGGCTTGTCGGTTGATAGGTTCAGTTTCTTGATTAGTTCCTTTTTCGAAGGCAGAGAGTCTGGCCTTGTGGGCAATATTGGCCCAATCAATCTCACATTCTTGCGGTAAGGCTTTGGAATGGTGAGGTTTCCGACCGAAATCGTGTAGGGATGTGGGAAATCTGGTATCAGCACGATGTTTCCGCTGGTCCAAATCTTGCCAATTATGGTCAACGTCACTACGTCTGCAAACTTTGCCAGCCTCAGGTTGCGGGTTCTCCTGGGAACTATAGGTTGAAACTGGTTGAGTATGCAGATTCTAGGAACCCTCAACAGTCTTGCAGCAAGCAGTGACGAGGCCCTAGAGTCTGAAACAACAACATCCGGTTTGTGCCCCTCAATCGCCGCAACTTCTGCATCTATCTGCTTGAGAAGTGTGAAGGAAGACAGAAATGGACCCGGGTTGATCGCTGTCTGTCTAAAATCAATGCTTCCGTCCGGCTTGACCTGAAAACCGATAGGCGGAGCCTTGATCAATGGAAACCCTTCACGCTCAACGTAGCCTATCCCTTCCCGATAGGTTGAAAAAATCACTTGGGCGCCTTTTTCCAAAAGTTTTTCTGCTATGGGCGCGCATCGTCCGACGTGTCCTAGACCGATCCCGCACGGAGCAAAATAAATCTTCATACAGCTAATTCCCGCCAGAGAAACCGTGTTTTGCCTCGTGCAATTGATTTTCGCAAGAAACGAGTCCAAGGACTTCAATGAAGACTGAAGACGTCAAGATGCGCCACTAACCGCAAATGAAGATCGAGCAATTCTTAACTTTTTTGGAAGTCAGAGCACGGATGCACGAGGCCGAAGAACAGCTACTTGCCAGAGGCTTTTCGTTCCCGCATGTCAATTATCTTGGCGTCGCCGTTGGGTGAAAGTTCCTCCGCGATTATTGAACTGAACTTATAGATCTTAGTGCCTTTGACAAGCCATGAGTCAGGCGGCAGTCCGGCTTTAATGCAGCATTGGCACAGAAACGTCTCCTCATCCCATTTCCATTCCACGGGCACCTGTGGAAGTAGAAGTCCCTTGTAGTAGCCTTTTTCAACGATTAAACCGTCTTCTCCAACCTTGACCTGTTTGACGTATTCCTTTGGGTTCTTGACTTCTACGGGCTGCGGTGGTGTGAGCACGCTCACCTCAAAGACAACATGGTCGAGTTCAGCTAGGGAAACACTTGGAAACCGCGGATCTTGGGTTGCCGCGCTTATGGCTACCTCTATGACAGCTTCGGCAAGCGGTGTAGTCGGGTACGGAAGGCCGATGCATCCTCTTAGAGATTTTTCTCCATCTTCAAAGGCGTTTATGGTGACGAAGACGCCGCAACGTTGGAGAAACTTTTCAGGCAGGTTCTCCGGAGCTTTTATGCATTTCTTAGTCTTCAGGTATTGTTCTGCGGCTTTCCGTGCGAGCTCAACCAGGAACTTGCCTTCTTTCTGGTCGAGTTGAAACGACAATCATCAGTCCTCTCTACTTTGCAGAAATAGTGGGTTTGAGAAGGTTAAAGTTTAAACCTTTTGCGGAACGTCGATTGCTCAGAACTTTATTGATTCTTCGGTCATTCCGTCTTTGTTTATTATCAGAAAATCAATGCCGTCGCCGCTCATGATGTCTCTGCTTATTGCAGATTTCATTGCCCGTACTACGAGTTCTTTTGTTTCTTCCTGATTCATGTTTTCTTTGAAACCGTCTTCGACGACTCCCATTGCGATTTCTGTTCCAGACCCCACGACGGTGTACTTGTCGGGAAGCACCGAACCCAGAGGATCTAGTGAGTATAGTGAGGGACCTTCATCGTCAAATCCGCCTACAATCGTCTGTGTGATGAGAGGTGCTAGACGGCGGCTGAACAGCAGGTTTGACATGAGTTTGGCGGCAGATCTAACCGACATTGGTCTACCAACGTCTAGGCTGAACAAGTTGCCATAGGCAGATACTTCCCGTATCAACTCTTGCATGTCTGACACAAGTCCAGCACATGCTGCCCCTATGTGATCGGTGATCTTGAAAACCTTCTTTCCAGTTTTGCTTACAACCAGGTAACCGTAAGAAACACGTTTTTCAGAAGCCAATATGACGCCGTCTTTGAAGACAACGCCGATGGTTGTGGCGCCTGGAATAGCCATGTAACCGCCTTGAGCTTGTCTTTCCACGTGAAACACCCTTTTCGGTTTTAATGCACGGACGACCTATTAAACTTAATGACACAAAGATGGAGACTTCTCCGCGCAATCCCCTTTTTTCTCTCACTTTAAAGTCAATAGGAACGAAAGCGTTAACTGGGAAAAGGAAATTCGATCTGTTTGAGCGGAAACTTTTTTCCCAGCTAGAAAACCATCAACAGAGAAAAGGT
>CAYNQC010000028.1:0-10144 GCA_964399235.1 uncultured Candidatus Bathyarchaeia archaeon
GCATATACATCGCTCCAAACCATGAGACGTTTCTGAGACTCCAATCAAAAGAAAACAAGTTTGACCTCCCAATATCAAGAGTAGGAATCTCTAGAAAAGAGATTTACAATGCCATCCAAAACCTGATCCACAAAAAATAGGGGTCAACCAATTAGAGGAGTCTCAACCGCAGTATTCCACCACGGCTTGTCCCATTTCTTGTCAACCTTGGGCAAAGCTGCCAAGAGAGAATTGATCCTGCCCACAACCTTTGCGGTCTCGGCAGCGTTCAACCACTTTCCCAAGAGTTCTGTTCGCGCAGCCATGTTTTGAAGATTGAGAATAACCGTCAAAGCCAGCTTCTTGTCCTTGTCCAAAATTCTACGCATCTTGTTCTGGCTGATTTCGCCTTTCCCGTCCCCTACAGCATGGTCCACGAATATCGAGCAGACATCTTTGATATCCTTTTCTTCCATGCCAAGGACAACCCGGTTGGATGTATACCAAGGACATGGCAGGATCCTGAACTCCTGCCCGTGTTTTTCAAGCAAGGCAGCAACGTCGCTTTTCGAAGCGTCCATAATGAACTGCGATTTCGAAAGAATGAGATATTCTAGACCGATGGTGAACAGATTCTCCCTGGCGTGTTCGAAGCTATCCTTGACTTCTATTTTGTGACGCAAATCTATGGAATCGCAGAAAATATCGAGAACCGTCACAGTCGGAAGCCCTTCTGAGGTGACTCCATTTATCGTCCTAACTCTGTATCTTTGACCTTGGCGCATCGCAATAAAAAGCGCATCCCCCTTAGTCTTGAAATATGTGAACTCTGTTCCGAAGGCTTTGCTCATACCCAAAAGCAACCTTGAAAAGTTAGAACCCTGGTTCTTGGGAACTATAAAGTCAACGTCCTTTATTGACCTAGACAGAGCACCCTTTCCGTTAGAATGCTCGCAACAAACCTTCATCGCTGCACCACCAAAAAGCAACGCAGGAATAGATTTCTTGTCAACCTCCTTCTCATACACATTAGGATATAACCTGCGAAGCTCCGGCGCTTTTTGGCAAGCCCAAATTGTCACAATCGCACATCGCATCGGAAAATAATCCAAGTCGATATACGACGGCAGACCAAGTTCCTTCATGATCTCATTGACATCTACAAAAGAAGACAGGGGCAAATCGACTTCATATGAAAATCCACCCGGTTCCTGATAAAGAACAGCCTTACCCATAAATTCACAGCCAAACCCTTGATATTCCAGATCATCAAACTGCTGCTTCTCGATTCTAGAGCTTCACCTATATATTGTTTGACAGCTTTGGAGAAACAAGATTCATGACCTTGTTCCTCCACGCCATTTTCTACATCAGATTTCACAGAATGTAATTCTAATATAGCCGTCTTTCGCAAGTATAAGAAAGGTCGAAATTCACGATGGTCTCATTAACTGAATGGACTGCCATATTGTCGGCGTTGGCAGGAGTGTCTGCAACGATATTTATCGTTCTGCAGCTGAGGCACATGGAGCAGCACAGGAACCTCGAGATTACTATGAAGCTTTTCGAATGGGCAGGAGAAGAGAGACTTCGCAAAGCCTTCAGATGGGTCGAAGAGGATTTCCAATTCGAAAATTACGAGAAATACAAGGCAGGGGAAGACAAGAGCTTCGAAGTCAGTGATTACCCCTACGAAGTGGAAGCTTACTTTGAAGAAGTGGGTTTTCTGGTCAACAAAAAGTTTGTAGACCTAGACGTAATTGTGGACCGTCTCGGAGCCTACATAATCTCAAACTGGAAAAGGTTGGAGCCTTGGATAAAGGCTATGCAGAAGGAAAGAGGCGATAAGACCTTCGGAGAACATTTCCAGATACTTTATGAAAAAACAGTTGCGTATATGAAGACGCCTTAGAAAGAGATCCACCAGAAAGGGTGCAGGGCTTTTTGACATTCATCGGATCCTAAGTGTATATGCCATAGCTATCCCAGCTGCTGCAAAAACGACCATTGCAAGGAAACACGGCGCATAAGATTGAGTTAAGTCTTTCACAAGACCTATCGAGGGCTGCGCGACTGCCGCCCCAATATTCATACAAGTACTAGTTATCCCGAATCCGATGCTTGCCAAGGCTGGGCCCAATATTTGTGGAGGCAACGTGGACATTATTGCAGGCACCATTGCTGCGGAAATTCCTAGAAGCAAGACTGAGGCAACCAATATCAACCCAGAGGAAAGACCTGTCAAGACCAAGGCACAAGCCATTAATATGAAACCCAGCAGGGCGAACGGCTTTCGTCTTCCCGTCCTGTCTGACAAGTAACCATAAATCGGAACGCAAAACACCGCCGCCCACATTAAGAGACTGGCCAAGAAACTTGCCTGCACTCTGGGAATGCCCCTAAACTCCTCAAAAAGAGTTGGAGCCCACGTTGTGAAGGATAAGCCGACAGCGTTGAAGAACAGCCATGCAAACCCAACCTTCCAAATCTCTCTATTCAGGAGGGCTGTCCGCGCAGGTCCTTTCTTTTTTTGACCTGTTAACGGTCCTGCCTTGACCATCGTCAAAAAGACAATCATTGACACAACGCCAACGACTGAACTAATATGAAATGGGAAGCGCCAGCCAAAACTTGTCGATAATAAGCTAGATGTGGGCAAGGCTATCACCGTTGCCAATGGCATGTTGATTCCGAAGAGACCCATGGCCTTGCCCAGATCCTCTCTCGAGAACCACTGAGCGATTAGAGTAGACGTTGCTGTTGTCACAAAAGCGCCTCCTAGACCGAGTATGAAACGACCAATAAGAAGCATGGAAAAAGAGTTTGCAAAAGCAGAAACCACAGAGCCAAGGACTACTCCTAACAGTGACAGAGTTCCAACTGTCCTAACTCGGTATTTTCCAAGGAGAAAGCCTGCAGGTAGACTCAATAGAATTCCCGGTATCAAGACTACGGACATCGCCAGAGCAATCACAGCATCTGAGCTGACATGAAACTCGACCTTGGCCGAAGGGATAAGGGGTGGAAATGATTGAAAAGCAAATGCATAGGCTACGAAGGCAAACAAAGAGACACCTAAAACGACCCACCGATATGTTGACTTTTGGTCGCTTCGTTCCGTTTCCATGAGCGGCATAACCCGCATGTTCTCTAATAAGGTTGCCCATTTCAAGCGAAAGCTAACCCGTATACTCCGGCTGAGCTGTCTGGCAATATTGACACTGTTCGGATGCTATCGGAATCTCCTTACCGCATTCCACGCATTTTTTCATAAACGCCTGCGATCCGGTTCGAGCTCGATACTCGCGGACACTAACTGGTTTTTTTCGGATCCGCATACTCGCCAAGGAAGCTGCCATTGTGATAAGACCTATTAAAAGTAACCCAATTGCCGAGCTACCATCAGAATGAAAAGGAGTAGCTATCGCGACGATAAACATGAGGAGAAAAACACCCGAAGACACGAGGCCGAAGACCGAAACGATTGTGCCCATTGCATTTCGGCTCTTAAAGCATTTGGCGCACAAATTTAGTCTCAAATGGTTAGCCTCGAAAACAAGCAGACATTGGTCACAAAAACTGTTGCTACAATCGTTGCAGAGACCTAGAGCCAGGAAGTCAGGGTGGTTTGGACATCTTTGAATAGCCCCGCCCAACCGGGGTGGAACAAGAACCTCAGCACCGCAATAACGACATTTCACCTGGACAATTCCAGCTGGGATAGTCTCGCCATGCGGTGCTCCACAGAAAGGACAGATCAGAACTTCTTCTGTCACCGGCAGCTCACTAATAGGCAATTATCAATCAAGGAGGATTTAAACTGTGAAGCTTTTTTCAGGTGGTAAATGGTTATATTTCTGTTTGTACAAGCTAAAAAACCAACATCTTGCACGGAGATTAACCGAATGGCGGAAGAAAAGGAAGAGCAACTGAATACTGATGAACAACTCCAAGTACTTGAAAAAGACTTGAAAACCGAAAAGCAGCGTGCAGAAGAGTACCTTACGCAGCTGAAGTATGCCAAGGCAGATCTTGAGAACTTGAAGAAGAGATGTGACCGGCAGGTCGAAGACGTGAGGAAATATGGCAACGAACGCATAGTAATCGAATTGCTTGACGTTGTTGACGAGCTGGAGCTGGCAATAGACTCATCGCGCTCTTCCGGTTCTGCCGAAGCCCTTATCCAAGGTGTTGAAATGACGCTTAAGAAGCTTAAGAAAATCTTGGAGAATGAAGGCGTCTCGTCTATAAAGTGCACAGGTGAACCCTTTGACCCTGCAAAGCACAATGCAGTATCTAGGACTGAAAAAAAGGGTGTTGACGGGTGCACAATAGTTGAAGAAGTTAGGAAAGGTTATACCATGAGGGAAAAAGTGATTAGACCGAGTATAGTTAGGGTTGTCGTGCAACCTTCAAAGTCACAAGAGGAGATGAATTCAGATGAGTAATGTAAAACCCGGAGAGAAAATTCTGGGAATAGATTTAGGAACAACCAACTCTGCAGCCGCGATCTACGAAGGCGGAAGAGCTACCGTGATCCCGAGTGCCGAAGGACCGACGATGGCTGGCAAAATGTTCCCATCAGTTGTCGCCTTTACGAAGGACGGCACACTTTTGGTAGGCGAATCCGCAAAGAGACAAGCGACGGCAAACCCCGAAGGCACCGTCTACGAGATCAAGAGAAAAATGGGCACGGACTACAAAGTCAACGTTGCAGGCAAGGACTATACACCCCAACAGATCTCTGCCTTCATCCTGCAGAAAATAAAGAAGGACACTGAAACCTATTTGGGAACAACTACAAGAAAAGCTGTCATCACGGTTCCAGCCCACTTTAACGACAACCAACGTCAAGCCACGAAGGATGCAGGCGAAATAGCGGGCTTCGAAGTTGCAAGGATAATCAATGAACCGACAGCAGCCTGTTTGGCTTACGGAATTGACAAACTAGAAAAAGAGATGAAAATACTGGTTTTCAGTTTCGGCGGTGGCACACATGATGTGACGCTGATGGATTTTGGTAAGGGGGTCTTCCAAGTTCTGTCAACGAGCGGCGACACACAAACGGGTGGGACAGACTTAGACAGAGCGGTGATGGACTATCTGATAGAAGAGTTTCAGAGACAAACAGGCATCGATCTCCGCAACGACAAAATGGCGATTTCAAGACTGAAGGAAGCTTCTGAGAAGGCAAAGATCGAACTTTCAACGTTGATGACCACAGACCTCGACTTGCCATTCCTGTACAACGATGCCTCAGGACCAAAACATCTGCATTTGACATTGTCAAGAGCCAAACTTGAGACATTGGCACAACCTGTGGTCCAAAGAACCGAGCGCACGCTTGTGAAAGCACTCGAAGACGCGAAGCTCACCCCGAAAGACATAGACAAGATAATTCTCATCGGCGGTATGACGCGCATGCCCTATGTTCAGAGGTTCGTCGAAAAGATCATGGGAAAACCTGCAGAAAGAGGGGTGGATCCTATGGAATGTGTTGCGATCGGCGCAGCGATACAAGGTGCAGTTTTGACGGGAGAAGTCAAAGACCTGCTGCTCCTAGACGTAACACCATTGTCCCTTGGCGTGGAAACACTGGGTCACGTAGCCACAAAGATTCTGGAAAAGAACACAACTATTCCCACAAGAAGAAGCCAGATATTCACAACAGCAGTCGACTTTCAAACAGCCGTGACAATACACGTGCTTCAAGGCGAACGCCCAATGGCAACTGACAACGTTTCCCTCGGAATGTTCAACTTAGAAGGAATTCCGCCAGCTCCAAGAGGCGTGCCGCAAATCGAAGTCACCTTTGACATAGATGCAAACGGAATACTGAACGTGACCGCAAAAGACTTGGGCACTGGCAAAGAAGCAAAGATCACGATCACAGCATCCACCAAACTCTCAAAGGAAGAGAAAGAGCGACTGATCAAACAAGCAGAAGAATTCGCTGAGCAAGACAAAAAGAAACGTGAAGAAGCCGACATGAGAAACAACGCTGACAACATGATCTACACGGCGGAGAAGACGAAGAAAGACCTCGGAGAAAAACTCACTCAAGACCAGAAGAACAACATAGACGCCGCTGTTTCAGCACTGAAAGACGCCCTAGCAGGTACTGATACCGACAAGATCAAGGCAAAATCTGATGAGCTCACGAAAGTGCTTCAAGAAGTCGGAACAGTCATCTACCAACAGGCAGCTGCTGAACAAGCAAGGCAGAAGGAACAAACAGGCACAGGACCAGTAGGTCCTGAGCCCGAACCTGGCCCTGCTGGAGACAAAGTTGTTGACTCAGAAGACTATAAGGTGAAATAAGAATACTGAGCAAACCCAATGTCGCACTACATTACTGACTTGATGATTAAGAGATGGCCAACAAGAGAGACTACTATGAGGTTCTCGGTGTTCCCAGAACCGCTTCAAAAGATGAAATAAAAGACGCTTACAGAAAGCTTGCTTTGCAGTATCACCCAGACAGAAACAAATCGCCAGATGCAGAGGAAAAATTCAAGGAAATATCCGAAGCTTATGCTGTTCTGTCAGACGGCGAGAAGAGAACTCAATATGATCAGTTAGGTCACACAGGCTTCGACCAACGTTACACTTCTGAAGACATATTTAGGGGAGCAGATTTCGAGTCGATTTTCAGAGACATAGGATTCGGCTCAGGCTTTAGAGATATTTTCAGCGTTTTTTTAGGGGACAGAGGCTTCAGGGAAAGAGAAGTAAGAGGTCGAGACATCGGCTATGACCTTCAAATCACTTTGGAAGACGCGGCAAGAGGCGCGGAAAAAGAAGTTGACATCGAGAGAATCGAAAAGTGTGACGTTTGCGGTGGCAGCGGCGCCGCACCGAACACGTCTCCCAGGTCTTGTCCACGATGCAATGGCGCCGGAAAAATCCAGAGCACAACCAGAAACGCCTTCGGAATGTTTGTTCGAGTCATACCGTGCCCAACATGTGGAGGACGAGGCAAAATCATCGATAAACCCTGCCCACAATGCAGAGGCAGCAGTGTGATACAAAAAGATCGAAGAATCACCGTCAAGATTCCGCCAGGAATAGACGATGGGTACCAGCTCAGACTTTCCGGAGAAGGAGAAATGACTCCTGGAGCAGAGTACCCCGGAGACCTCTACGTAATGATCCACATTGCACCTCATCGATATTTCAAAAGAGACGAAGATGACCTTCTCTACAATCTGTCGATAGGCTTTCCCCAAGCCGCACTCGGCACAGAAGTTACAATCCCAACACTTGATGAAAACACGAGCATAAACATACGCCCTGGAACACAACCAGGAGAAGTGATCAGACTCAGAGGAAAAGGCATGCCAAGATTCAGGGGATACGGAAGAGGCGACATGCTAGTGAGAGTCTACATAGCGGTGCCTGAAAAACTGACAGAACAACAGAGAATCCTCCTTGAACAATTAGCAAAAGAATTTGACCAAAATGTCAAACCGAAGAGTCGTAGACTAAGACTCTGAAAAACAAAAACGTGGGGTTTTGGGAGCTAGGTCTCAAATCCTAGTAGTTTTCGCACCAGACCTCATAGTAGCTTCTTGGATGCTGACAGACTGGACACTTGTCTGGAACTTCAGTGCCTTCGAAGACATAACCGCAGTTTCTGCATTTCCATTTTACGGGCATGTCTTTCTTGAACACCTTGTTTTGCTCGACGTTAGCCAACAGTTTCAGATAGCGCTTCTCATGAGACGCTTCAACCTTAGCAACTTGGCGAAAAACTCTGGCAGCTTCCTTGAAACCCTCTTTATCTGCCACATCAGCAAAGCCTGGGTAAAGCGTCCCCCACTCGAACTTCTCACCTTCTGCTGCTGCCTTAAGGTTCTGGCCAGTAGAGCCGATCCCACCAGCGGGATAAGATGCTTTGATTTCAACGGCGCCACCTTTGAGTTGTTCAAAAAACAGTTGCGCATGTTCCTTTTCGTTGTCGGATGTTTCTTGGAAAATGCCTGAGATCTGTTCAAAGCCTTCCTTTCTTGCTACGCCTGCAAAGAATGTATATCTGGTTCTGGCTTGCGATTCGCCGGCAAAAGCCGCTAGAAGATTCTTTTCGGTGTGACTTCCTTTGAACTCCATATTTTCTAACCTTCTTTGTATCGACCTATTTCTGCAGATCGAAGATAAAAAGTATTTGAAGCATCGCTTTCTGAGGTAAATCATTTAAGTGAACGACTGCATGATGGAAACGAGAACCCTAACAGAAGGAGGAAGGGAACCATACATGTATGATTATGCTTCAAAAACGCCGACTTCCAAAAAGCTCTATGATCGGGCGAAAAGGGTCTTGCCGGCAGGCGTCTCATACGGAATACGCTATTTTGAGCCATACCCCTTTTTTGTCGCCAGAGCTGCAGGTAGCAAACTGTACGATGTTGACGGAAACGAATACATCGACTTCTGGCTTGGGCATACGGCATTAATCCTTGGACACAGTCCAAAAGAAGTTGTCAACTCCGTCAGAAAGCAGCTTGAAAACGGAACTCAATACGGAGTTTCACATGAACTTGAAGTAGCTCTGGCTGAACAGGTCGCAAAGATGGTTCCAAGCGCAGAAATGGTGCGCTTCGCTAATTCCGGGACAGAAGCAAACATGTACGCCACCAGACTTGCACGAGCATTCACAAGCAGAAACAAGATTGCCAAGTTCGAGGGAGGATGGCACGGAGGCTATGATGCACTTCACATCGGAGTAAAACAACCCTTCGACCTTCCAGAATCAGCTGGGTTAACGCACGGAGCTCTGCAGGACACATTGCTTCTGCCCTTCAACGATCTTGAAGGCGTTGAAAAGAAACTGAGAAACGAGCATCCCGCAGCTATCATTGTCGAACCGATGCTTGGTGCAGGGGGAGGAATCGCAGCCGAGAGAGAGTTCTTGAAAGGGCTCCGAGAATACTGCAACAGGAGCGACATCTTACTGATCTTTGACGAAGTCATCACAGGATTCCGTCTAGCTCCTGGGGGCGGACAAGAATACTATGGCGTCCAACCAGACATAACGGTGCTAGGCAAGATTCTAGGCGGAGGGTTTCCCATAGGTGCTTTCTGCGGATCGAGAGACATAATGAAAAGAGTGGACACGACCGTCTATAAACGCCCGCATTATTCGTTTCACGGTGGAACGTTTGCCGGAAACCCGATAACCATGACCGCTGGATTAACAACGTTGAAAATCCTAGAAGACGGCAAAACAATCTCTCGACTTAACAGACTTGGCGACAAAATAAGAGCCAACATAGGACAAATATTCGACAAACATAGGATTGACGTACAAACCACAGGCCTGGGATCAATATTCAACACGCACTTCACAAAGGAGCCCATGCGAAATGCTTCTTCAGCATTCAGAGCTGACAAGAAAAAACTCTTTGACTACAACATGGCATTGATAACAAACGGCATCTTCTTCCTACCAACCCATGCCCAAGCATTGTCCACTGCACACTCAAAAACGGACATCGAAAAGCTATTCAATGTAACAGAAGCATTCGCAAAGAAACACAATGAACACTAGATAAGCAAACACCTCAGTCAATCGTCCTTGATTGAGCACGCAAAGCCTACTCATTCAATCCACATCTATCGTCTTCTTCGCAGAAAACGGTCCACTTGCCTTGCACAATTCAACATACTGACGTCAAAGTGCGCTCACAAAGGACTAACCACAAGACCATTGAAAGGTTCATCCACGATACTGTGTAAAGAAAAAACCTAGGGGGGAGGGGGAGGGTGCTAATCGGCTGTTTTTCAACCAAAATCCATGTTAGACAGTCCTGAACGTGTTCATTCAACTTGCTAAAAACAATTGCCGCGTTCATGTCGGAACTGTTCGCGCGCGCTTAACATCCTCGGCATCTATTTCTCCGGGTTCCGCACCATTTTGGAGGCTATTTCAATGGCTCTTATTGCATCTCTAACAGTCGCTTGAGGCTGCTCGTGGTGTGCAATGCAATCTATAAACTGCTCATCTATTTGACGATGCCCCCACACTCTGGCGCCTTTGACCTCCAAATCCAATTCTCGCGGCGTTTGATCAGGCCCATATGAGACAATTTTGTTTGTGCCTATCGCATGCAAGACATTTGTGTTGTCTCCGAAGACTTCAAGCCTAGACGTAGATGCAGACGAAGCA
>CAYNQC010000028.1:10244-14112 GCA_964399235.1 uncultured Candidatus Bathyarchaeia archaeon
GACATTTGTGTTGTCTCCGAAGACTTCAAGCCTAGACGTAGATGCAGACGAAGCAACTGAAGCACTGTAGTGCAGAGAACCCACCATGCCATCGGAAAGTCTGATCAGACCCATGGTGTTGTAGCCAAGGATTCCAAGTTTCTCTATCTTCGGATAGCTCGTCATCCATTGGACATCGGTTATTTCGTTTCTGAACATCCATCTAACCATGTCGATAGACCAGACTGAGAGTGTGAAGTCAGGGTATCCGCCGCTCTTTTCGATGTTCCAAGCCCAAGATCCTGGAGGCCATTGTTCAGCCAGGCTCGCGGCGGGAATGAATTCTCGATAGTGAAGGGCGATTGGTTTTCCGATGTTTCCAGATTCAACGAGTTCCTTGATCTTGTTGTATATCGGGGCGAAACGGAAATTGAGGTCAGGCATCAAAAGTACATCCGCGTTTTTTGCCGCGGACTCAAGCTCGGTCATCTGTTCGACCTTGGGAGCCAAAGGCATCTCGCACAACACGTGCTTGCCTTTTGCAATTGCTTTCATCGACATGCTGAAGTGGAGAGGCGTTGGAACAGCCAACACAACTGCCTGCACATCTGACTGTTCAAGAAGGGTGTCGTAATCCAGAAAATACTTGACTTGCAGGCGTTCAGCAAGCGGTTTCACTCTGCTCTCAACTGTGTCACACAAGGCAACTAAATCGGACTCCTCGATCTTCTTGAAACTCGGGGCATGCGCCTGTCCACCTACAAAACCAACGCCGACGACAGCTACACCGACTTTGCTGTTCATTTTTTCCACACTTGCCAGAAGTTTCTATCGCAGTTATATAAGTTTTGATGAGCTCCGCATCCAGTTAGGTATCTATAGGCATCGTTTCAAAACCTTCTTCCCTGAACTGCATCCTGTAGAACGCACTGTAAAGGCCATCTGTCTTCATCAGCTGCTCATGGGTTCCTTGTTCTACAGTCTTGCCTTCATCAACAACGATTATCTCATCGCAAAGACGTATTGTCGAGAGTCTGTGGGCAATGATGATTGCAAGCCGGTTCTCAAGAAGCCTCTTCAAAGCATTCTGCACGACCAATTCAGTGTAGGGGTCGATGCTGGAAGTTGCTTCGTCAAGAACAAGAAGTCTCGGATTCATCAGCAACGTTCTAGCGAAACTTATCAACTGTCTTTGTCCTATCGAAATGTTAGATGAACCTTCCTGTATGACATATTCGTATCCGCCTGGGAGCTTCATTATGAATTCATGTGCACCCACAGCCTTAGCTACCGCAGCAACCTCGTCATCTGTCGCTTCAGGTTTTCCGAATCTGATGTTATCTCTCACACTCATCGGAAAGAGAAATGAATCTTGCAGCACAATTCCCATGTGTTTACGCAGAGAAGCGATCCTGATGTCTTTGACATCATGACCGTTGACGAGTATTCTCCCATCAAGAGGATCATAGAACCTTGCCAAGAGGTTAATTATCGTGCTCTTGCCCGCACCAGTGGGGCCAACTATCGCGAGTTTCTTTGACCCTTCAAGAGAAAGACTGACGTTTCTGACCACCGGGATTTGGGGGTCATATCCGAATGTGACGTTTTCAAACGTTACGTCTTTTATCGTCCCTATCTCAATGGCCTTGTTTTCGGGTGGGTCTTTTACTTCGATATTTGTGTCTATTACATCGAACATTCTCTCAATAGCCGCCATTGCCGACTGATACTGGTCGTAAACCACCACGAGGTCCATCAGAGGCATGAAATACTGAAATTGGTATTCTATGAATGCGATGATGGTGCCTATCGTGATCTCTCCGCTCACTACCATTAACGCGCCGAACCAGAGAATCAAGGCAGTGCCTATTATTCGCGTCAACATTATGAAAGGCATATATACCGAAGACACTCGGAGGGCATGAATGTTCGCTCCAACATTCTTGCCTTGTGTCTCTCTGAATTCATCGTAAGACTTCTTTTCCCGCACGAAAGATTTGATCACTCTCATTCCAGCAAGGTTTTCCTGTATTTTTGCGGTCAAACCTGCGAGCGTCGAAAGAGATTTTCGATAGGCCGATCTTGAAAATCTTCCCAGAAACCAGGATAGTGCCAATGCAACGGGAAGAATCGATACAGCTATTATCGCGAGCTTCACGTTCAGGAAAAATATGATAATGAACGAGCCCAGAATCGAAGATGTGTCCAAAATGATGCTTGCCAAGCCCATCCTCAGAAATATCCTAACGTTATTGGCATCATTTGTGGGCCTTGACATTATTCTCCCTATTTCGCCCTCTGAAAAATACCTCAGGGATATCTTCTGCAGCTTGGAGATCATGTCATCGCGCATTTTTGCAACAACCTTCTCGCCCACGATGCGCATTTGGAAAACTTGGACGTATTGAAGCAGATAATTCATCAGCGTCACGAAAGCAAAGATCGGGATCCACCAAATGAACCCTGAGAGGTTTGGAACACCGCTGGGTGGCGCGATTATCTGGTCAATGGCGATTTTATGAAGATAAGGAGATGTCAGCCCAGTCACTGAGGCTAAGACGATGGCAACGACGCCGATAGAAAGGTTTCTGCGGTAATGCCTTGCATACTCGTAAAGTCGGGCAATGAGAGTTCGGTCTGGGACCGTCCTTTTCCTCGACTCTTCGTAACGCGTGGAGAAGGCGCCATGCGGGCTGGACATCTACTTGCCGTCAACCTCCCGTGCCCTGAGCGGGACAGTCTCGAGAAATTGCGTCTCGTAAATGCGCCTGTACAGACTGCTACGAGCCATCAGTTCCTTGTGTGTTCCGAATTCGACAAGTTCCCCGTTGTCCAGAACCATTATTCTGTCAGCATTTTTTATCGTGGACAGTCTCTGCGCAATTATGAATGAAGTCTTCCCTCTCATTGCATCTTCAAGAGCTTCTTGGATTTCTTTCTCCGTTTTGGCATCTACAAAAGACAGAGCATCGTCAAGAATGAGAATCTTTGGCTGTGCCAGAAGAGCTCTTGCAATAGTTACCCTCTGTCTCTGCCCTCCAGACAGCGTTACGCCTCTTTCTCCGACGATCGTGTCATATCGTTCGGGCAACGTCATTATGAAATCGTGTATTCTTGCCAACTTTGCAGTGGCGACTATGTCTTCCATCGAAGCGTCGGGCCGACTGAAGGCAATGTTGTCTTTGATTGTGCCTGTGAATATGAACACGTCCTGCAAAACGAGCCCGATCTGGCGTCTCAGAGATGAGAGCTTGTAGCTTTTCACGTCCTTGCCATCGACGAGAATGCGTCCAGAACCAGCGTCGTAGAATCTTGGAATGAGATATACGAGTGAGGTCTTGCCTGAACCGGTTGCGCCGAGAATTGCGATTTTCTCGCCGGGTTTGGCTTTGAAACTGAGGTTGTTGAGGACAGGCCGGTCTTTGGCATAACCGAAGGTCACGTTCTGAAATTCAACCTCGCCTCTTTCTATGACGTGTTCGACCGCGTCAGCAGAGTCTTCGACATCTACCTGGAGGTCCATGATGTGGTAGATTCTTTCAAGTCCCGCAGCCGCGTTTATCCATGTGCCTGAAAGCATGCTCAGATCGCGCAGTGGAAAGCTTAACCGCATCATGTATCTGGAAAAAAGCGTAAGTTGCCCTATTGTCAGGACAGCCAAAGGCATGGCTATCAGGTTGCCGCCGTAAAGATAGACAATGGCGATACCAAGCGTCAGGATGGCGGGTCCAGAAGGCATGTATTTGGACTGGATCTTGCCCGCGGTGATTGCCGTGTCAACAAATACGTCTTCAATTTGTTTGAAGCCTTGATCCATCTCGTCTTCTCTTTGGAAGATGCGGACAATTTTCATGCCTATTATGTTCTGTTGAATGTATGCGCCCAGTCT
>CAYNQC010000028.1:14212-15592 GCA_964399235.1 uncultured Candidatus Bathyarchaeia archaeon
TTGCCTTGAAGAGAAGAATAGTAATCAGATCTCAAATCCCTGACGATCAATTGCGCCAGATACCCTTGAACATAGGTCAAGGCGAAGTTCACTATTCCGAAAGACACAACCGCAATGACGATCGCGTAGACCAAACCTGTCAGAGCATCGGTTTTTCCTTGCGTAATCACAACATCGATTATCTGAGCCGTGTACAGGGGCTCAAGCGTGAACAAGTAGGCACTTGACACCGTTAGCCCAAGCGTCAGTATTATGAAAGGCAGGTAACGTCGATAGTATTTGAGAATTCTCTTGAAGGTTCCGTTTGAACGGAATAGCTCAGCCTGTGTTCTGATTGTCTTGATGTAATCAAGGATCGGCTTTGCTACACTCATCATTGAAACCTGCGAATTCGAAGTATCTCAGCACTCAAATTACGATATAAACTTTTTTTCAAGACCCATCGACCGTACAAAATACGCTTTAAGGTTCGCCTTTCTGATGACTCCATCCGATCTTAGCTTCTTCGTCCCGCAGAATTCTTGGAACTTCTGTCAGCGATTCAACAATGAAGTCCGGCTGTAAATCCCCTGTTTGTTCCACTGCTCTCTGGGCATTTTTCAACGATTCTGCAGGCAAACTTCTCGATAGACTCTGGAAATCTGACTTTTCGGGTTCTCTCATGACCATAATGGCTAAACCATTAGCACGCTTGGCTGCCAGAATGTCGAACATCAAATCTCCGACCATCAAAAAACGACTTGCACCCAGCTTCTTGACGGCAAGCAATACACCTTCAGGATCTGGTTTCAACCTAGCAACACTTTCCCTGGTCACGACAACGTCAAAATAGCTCTTTAAACAATGAGCCTGAAACGCGACGTCCACGGCTTTCCTCGAAGTATTGGTGACCAGACCCATTTTGACCCCAGACTCCCTGAGAATCTCCAGCGTCAAAACAGTCTCAGGAAAAAGCCTTGACTTCTTCGCAGAATCAAGTTCATAACGACTCAGAAACCTCTCCATTTCCCTACGAAAACTATCAGCCACTTCCTGGGTGAAGTGACGCTCAACATACTCCGACGCCTTGTTTCGCAACAGCGTCGAACGTTCCAATCCTTTGAGCGCCTCTGACGGTATCCCAAGAGCCAACAACCTCTCTCGCGTCCTGCGCCGGAATTCCAACACATGCTGATGATCGCACCAAGGAGTCTGAACCAACGTGTCCTCCAAATCAAACAACACAGCGACACGGCTTTTGCTCTCTGCGCCTTTCAATCTCCTCATCCGCATGCGGTTTCATCTTTCTCCGACCTAAAAGTGTTCCGTTCCATCCAGAAAGGCGAACCGAAGCGCGCGAAGACGAAGTCAAAACACACTGAACTTCAACATGGAAACTGC
>CAYNQC010000029.1:0-15285 GCA_964399235.1 uncultured Candidatus Bathyarchaeia archaeon
GGTGGAACTGGCAAACAACTTGTTGAACAAGCGCTTGCAGAAGGAAACGAGGTTGAAACTTCACAACTGGAAACGCGCTCTGTCAAAGTTCGTGAGGAACTCAGTCTTCTTTTTTCCCACCAGCACGATGTCCTCAACTCGAAGGTAATATTCGCCTGCATGCCAAAGTTTCGGTTCAATTGCCATAACCATGTTTGACTGCAGCACTTCGTCATAGTTAGGGTCAAGCCAAGGAGGTTCATGCACTTCCACACCGATGTTGTGCCCGACAGACTTCATCGGCAAACGTGCACGCAAATAATTCCCGTAACCAAACTTATCCAACGTTTTTTCAATGACAGGAAAAACCTCGCACACTCGCATGCTGCCTTCTCGCATTTTATCCACCGTTTCAACGACCGACTGCTGCAAAGCTTCATACCCTTTCTTCACTTCTCTGCCTGCTGATCCAAAATAGAAGCTTCTGCCAAAATCCGAACAGTAACCATCAAGCAAGAACCCGTTGTCAAAAGCAATCGAAGTGCCAGCCTTCAAACCCTCGTCCACTGGAACCGTAACCAAGCTAGTTGAAACTTCCGAACCTGACTTGACAAAACCGATCCACGGAGGAAAAGACACGTCTGACGCACCGAGCCTTCTGCCCGCATACTCAAGCTCAAGCCTGAGCTCTTTTTGAGTCGCGCCCTTCTGGATTTTGGGCACAACCGCCTCAACCGCTTTGTCAGTGAGTTCCGCGACTTTCCTGAGTTTCTCAACCTCACCGGAATCCTTAATCATCCTAACCTGATCCATAAGATGCTCAGCCCTGTGAAAAACCGGGTTCTTCAACGCCTTCAAGACTACCTCAACGGTTGAACCCCAAACATGATCCCCAAAACCAACATCCTTCACCTTGACATCAAAATCCGACAAGACCTTTGTAATCACCTTCTCAAAATTGTCCTTTTCTCCAAGCACTCGGACATCTTTGACCCATGTCTGAGACGCCTGTTTCCCCCATTCCTCGCCCAAAATGAGAACAGGCTCGCCATTTCTGGGCACAAGAAAATTGTTCAGTGAACTTCCCAAATCAACCCAACGACGCCAGTCAATGAGCAACCCTGTCAAATACTGGAAGTTCTGGCAAGAACCATAAACAACCAAATCCAAACCCAAACCGGCCATCTTGTCCTGAAGCCCACGCAGCCTCCGCCTAAAATCAAAGCCCAAACGACACCAAGCCTCTGCACTGCAAAAACTACATACGAAAACCACTTAAAACTATCTGCAGCCCTTCACGCACGGATTACAAAAATACTGCACATGGAACTCCACACGAAAAAAACTAGGGCGGAGGGGGGTAGGGTGTTTTTGGCTTGAAAAACGCGAAAAACCATGTTGAACAGTCCATAGTATAGGCCTCCACCACTTTGCTGAAACTTGTTTGGCCTATGTAAGGGCTATTTCAAGGACGCGATTGCCATAACCACAAACGGCGCAGCCATGCTCAATGCAAAACCACTTGAAAAGGCCACTATCAGGACGTCTTTCCCGCAATACCGCACGATCACCGGCAAAGTCGTGTCCATCGTCGTGGCCCCACCTGCGGCAACAGGCGCATACTTGTCAACCTTCACCATCAGCGAAACTGAAACAATAGTCAACAACTCCCTCAGAAAATTAGCAGCAAACCCCAACGCACCCCATTGACTCCCAAGAACCTGCGTCAACAAAGGACCCGCAAGCGTATACCATCCAAACCCAGCAGTAACAGCCATCGAACCAAACAAGTCCAACCCAAAAATCAAACCACTCACCAAACCGCCCAAAATACTTCCCAACGCCACCAAAAAAGGAACAATCAAAACCCTCAAACCCGTACTCCTCAACTTAGCCACCGCCTCCCTGTCAACACCGAAAGCCAAACCCATAACAAACAACAAAACAAGAAGCGAACCATCAAACAAATAATACGTAACCCAACTCAACGGAAAACCAACAACAAAATTACTCACAAAATAACCTGCCCCAACACCTATTGCAAGCACAAGCAGAATATACTTGATCAAAACCTCAACCTCCTCCTAAACAAAACCACAAAAAACACACTGAAACCGATAGCCAACAAAGCCATCACAAACGCGCTCACGCCGACCGAAGGAAGAGAAGCCAACAAATCATCATTCGAACCAACAGTGAACCCCAACGAAAAAATCAAAACAAGAATCACACCAAACGTAACCCTACTAAGATTAGCAATCTTCCTCCCACGCAACAAAAAACCACACACCATGCCCAAAGCCAGCGGAACAACAAGAACCAACACCGAAAAATCAAACACTACACAGCACCCTCAATCAAGTCAAATATATTTTCCATTTCAGATTTAATACTTGTCAAAAAGAAAAAAGGGACGCGCAGCCCCAAAAAACTGCAGCTTCTAGGCGTCTTCGAAAAACTCTTCTGCTCTCGGCGGAGTCGGCGGCAAACCCCTGCGTTCGCGAATCTGTTTGACAACATCGCCCTGCAGCTGCTCTGGAACAAAAGCCCACCTGCTGAACTGTGTAGCCCAAAAAGCCCTGCCTTCCGTCGACGAACGCAATTCCTCAGCCAAGCCGAACGATTCAGACACAGGCATCTCAGCCTTCACGATGATCATGTCCTCCTCGTTGACCATGTCCAAAATCTTGCCCCTCCGCTTCTGAACCGTCGCAATGACGCTGCTCACAAACTGGTTCGGCACCTTACATTCGAAACTTATAAGCGGCTCCAAAAGCTTCGGCTCACTCAACAAGAAACAACACCAAATCGGACGCCAAGTCATAGGCAAAATCTGCGCAGGACCACGATGCACTGGGTCTTCATGAACCGTAACATCCTCCAAATTCACCTTCAACCCATAAGCCGGCTCCTTCGCCAAAACCGAGGTAAATGTAGCCTCACGGAAGCCAGACTTGATGTGATCCATGATCTCCTCGACGTACTGCCTTCCCCTGATCCGGTTGACCAAAATACAATTGCCCTCAATGGCCACGACGCTTTTGGCATCGTCCGTTTCCCAACCGAGCGTCTTGAGAAACTTCACCCGTTCGTCCCGCGACTGCATCTCAGAAATTTTCCCATTCTTAATGGCCTCAATCACGTCTTCAGGCAACTTCTCAATCGTAACCCACAGCTTGTTATGCTTGTTAGGACTCTTACCCATAATCGGAGGACCCTTATAGTCACGGCTAATCGTCTCACGGTAAATCACAATGGGCTTGCTGGTCTTCACCTTCAAGTTCGCTTCCTGCATCCGATAAGCAGTGATCTCCAAGTGTAACTCACCCATGCCGCTCAACAAGTACTCCCCACTTTCCTTGTTGATCAGAAAATGCAAATTCGGATCCTCAGTCGTCAACTTATGCATGACCTTATCGAAAAGCGGCAAATCCTTAACATCCGCGGGCTCAACAGCCACCGTAACCACTGGGTCAGAAACATACTTCAAGCCCTCAAACGCCCGAGTCTCAACGCCGTCCTCCGCAACAGTCTCACCCACATGCATGGTCGGCAACCCAGAAAGTGCCGCAATGTTTCCAGCAGGAACCTTGTCAATGATCACCCTGTCCGCAGCCATGCTCATGTAAACCTGCTGAATCGGCCCCTTCGCCCTTGCCGTGATAAGCTGAACCACCTTACCCTTCTCAACCGTGCCGCTAAAGACTCGCCCAATGGCAACAACTCCACTATGAGTATCAACTTCAATCGTTGAGACGCACATCAGCAGCGGTCCCTTCGGATCCACTTTAGCCATGCCCTTGCCAACTTCACTGTTCGCGTCGCCTGGCCAAATCTGACTCTGCCTGTACGGCTGCGCCTGCAACGGGTTAGGCAAATGCTCCACAAACATGTCCAGAATAGGCTCAGCCAACGGCGCCTTCTTACTTAAAGCGTCAACCTTCTGATCAATATCAATCTTCTCGCCCGAATACGCGTCAATTATGTCCTTGAAAGAGACCTCCTTCATCTTCATGTGAGGCAGATTCAAACCCCACTTATGAAGCGCCGAACCAAACGCTACGGATCCATTTTCAGCTTTGACCTGCCAATCCTTCTTGTGCTCAGCAGGAGCATACTTTTCGATCAGATTATTGACCCTGGCAATTATCTTGGCAAACTTCTTCTGAATCTCCTCCGAAGTCAGCTTAATCTCCTTGATCAACCTGTCAACCTTGTTGATAAAAAGAATCGGCTTCACCCGTTCTCTCAGCGCCTGCATCAACACCGTTTCGGTCTGAGTCATAGGTCCCTCAACAGCATCAACCACAACCAACGCACCGTCAACGGCACGCAGACTCCTCGTGACCGCGCCGCTGAAGTCGATGTGACCCGGCGTGTCAATCAGATTAATCAAGTAATCCTGACCCTTGAGCGTGTGAGTCAAACTGATGTTCGAAGCAAAAACCGTCATCTGCCTCTTCTGCTCAAGCTCCCACGAATCCAAAGCAAGCTGCTGCCCGGCTCTCTGTTCGCTGATTATGCCTGCCGCAGCGAGAAGACTGTCCGAAAGAGTAGTCTTCCCATGGTCAACATGAGCGATAATGCTCGTGTTGCGAATCATTTCGGTATAACTCATCAACTTCTGAATTTCTTCAGTCTGCCTATACTTTACCATCGCCAAACCTTCTTTGCCCTAGAAAGAGACTGCCTGACTCGAATATGCCTCACCAAGAGGAGTATCTTGACTAGACCCGACATTCTTCGTTTCAACTGCCTAAATACGAGCTACATGCAAGTAAAAACGGCGACCTATTAACTTTTCCCGATCATTTCAACAATGTCTGCGGCTCCATCCGCGTTCTTCGGAGCCTATTCCATCAGCGAAACCAGTTTGCCAGCGGTATCTTTGTCCACATAGAAGCCTTTTCGCGAAAACCTACCATTTCCCAAAAGCATGCGCAAGTTGCTCAAAGCAATTGGGTCGGCGGCCTCATGCAAGTTCTTGAACCTGACAAAAGAGACGCTCTGAACAGTTCCAATGAATTCCTCGAAATCCTTCTTCGATTTAAGAACCGATTCATGACCGTGTTCTTTCCAAAGTTCCGTGGGAGAGCCAAACTTGTGCTCAACAAAGTCTGCATAACCACTGAGAGCCTTGACTGGGTTGCTCACATAGAATAGCAAGATTCGGGTCATCTTCGGTGGAGCCGCGCCTCTGGCCACGTACGCGTGAATGTTCTTCCCTTCATGGTGTCGACCGCGGTATTCGATCCAGTACTTTTCCTTAACCATAATGACAAAGGCATGATGTTGGCTCATCTGACCACTGAAAGGACTATCTCGTTTCAATCCATTTAAGACTTACAACAAAAATGCCCTCTGAACCGTCAGAAGCGCGCGCGCTGAGGAAATCAGGAAGTTGGTTGCCAGAAGACTCTCAAAATAAGCGCACGCTGATATTTCAGTTTACGTCAAGTTTTTATGAGCAGTCGGTCAACCTAACGGTGATGTCGGGCAAAGCGTTTTTCGTGAATCGTTACCGTGAATTAGGGTGGCAGTACAAAAATGTCGATTTGAAGCAAGCCATCAGAATAAATCATGTAAACGTCAAGAAACCCGCGGAACTCATACAGAGACTGCGGGATCGCGGATTAGCGCTTTCAAAGATCGCTTTCCTTGAACTTGGCTATTGGGTGAATAAAGCAGAGTTCTCTGTGGGCTCGACATCTGAGTATCTCTTGGGTCTGTATTCAGTTCAAGAGGCAGCCGCGCAGATTCCGGTAACGCTTTTGACAGAGCTTCGAGAGAAAAAGGTGTTGGATGCTTGTGCGGCTCCTGGGGGAAAAACAACACAGCTCGCTGATCTGATGTTCGACACGGGCGTGATCACGGCTCTGGATGTTGATGAACGACGACTCATTGCATTGTGCAACCAGTTGGAGCGGTGCCGTGTCAAGAACACAATAGTCTACGGTCTGGATGCGAGAAAGGTGGCGGAGCTTGAAGAAAGTTATGATATGATCCTTCTTGACATGCCATGTTCGGGCAACTTTGCCAATGACACAGAATGGTTCAGAAGAAGAACGATCAAAGATGTCGCGAGAAACGCGGCTTTGCAGAGAGAAATTTTGGCGGCTGCAGTCAAAGCGCTTAGAGACAACGGCGAAATAGTCTATTCGACCTGTTCTCTGGAGCCTGAAGAAAACGAGTTGAACATCGATTGGGCCATTAGGAAGTTGCAGCTCAGGGTGGAGAAGATTGACTGCCTTGGAGAGGAGGGGCTCACTGACGTTTTTGGCAAACACTTGGACAGCTCTGTGAGGAATTGTAGGCGAATTTGGCCGGGCGAAACCCAGGGTTTTTTTGTGTGCAGGCTGAGAAAGGAGGGACCTGCGTGATGAAGTCGATAAGAGATTTTGCGAACCTTTTCGGCGTGGATGTCGACCTGAATGAGAATCTCGTAGTTAAGAAGGGAGACCAGTATTTTCTTGTCACCGAAGACTTGAAGAAGGCAATGGCAAAGGGCTTTTTCTACGTTGGTTCCTACCTGGGAAAGGTCAAGAACGGCGTTTTCTATCCGGGTTTCGAGTTTTTGAGGGTGTTGTCACAAAAGGATGCGAACTGCGTTGTTGTCGACGAGAAGACTGAATGGTTGTTCATTTGTGGAAGAGACGTCTTCAAACGCGGCATAACAGGAATGAAGGGGTCTGCAAAAGGAGGCGACTACGTGCTTGTATTGAACAAGAATAATGAGACTCTGGGTTATGGTAGAGTAACATGCGTCTTTGATGAGGTCAACAAGGGAGTGGCGGTCAAAAACATATTGGACTTAGGAGACTTTTTGAGAAGAGAAAAACGCCTGTAGAAGCGTTTACGCTTTTATTGCGTCTGTTATTTTTTCGATTTTCACAGTGTTTTGCTGTCTTTTCGCCAGGTCACGGAGCACAACTGATTTTTCCTTAAGCTCTTTTTCCCCCACGATTACTGCATAATCCAGCTTCCTTCTGTCAGCATCCTCTAAGGCTTTGCTCATCCTTCTTCCCATTACCTCAACCTCGACTGATATTCCGGCGTTTCGAAGCATCTGCGCGATCTTTAGCGCTTCTGTTTTCTGTTCGTCCTTTATCGGAACCACGAATACGGTTTTCGTTTTCTCCTTATCCGGAACCGTCTTCTGTGCCTGCATTGCGAGCATTATGCGGTCTATTCCATGTGCGACTCCTGTCGCGGGTGTGGGTTCGCCTCCGAACAATTCGACAAGCCTGTCGTATCTTCCGCCGCCTCCCAACGCGATGTCTAGGTCTGGAACGTATACTTCGAAAACCATGCCGGTATAGTACTCTAGACCCCTAGCGAAACCAGCGTCGACGCTCATGTCGATTTTGCATCCGCTTTCAGTGACGAGTGTTAGAATTTCTTCAAGATTTTCCACGGCTGCAACAGACTTTTCGTAGTCTTTGACCAGTTCTTTCATTCTATTTATGATCTCAAATATGTCGTTGCCTCTGCATTGGACGAGTTGGCGGAGTGTCGTCAGGCATTTCTGGGTTGCGCCGGCATTTTCAACCATCCTGATCGCGTCATCATACTCTTTCTTGTCCATCAACTGCATGATTGCGTTCTGCTGTTTTTCGTCGATTTTTTCCTCGGCGAGTATTGCTCTTAAAACTCCGACATGACCTGTTTTCATCGCGAACTTTTTCAGTCCCGCGTCTTGCATCAGGCTGTTGGTGGCCATCAGGATTTCAGCGTCTGCTTCGGGTCTGTTTGAACCGATGAGTTCGTAGTCTGACTGCCAGAACTCTCTGTATCGTCCTCGTTGTGGTTCGTCGTAACGATAAGTGCTGCCCGTGCAGAAGATTCTGAAGGGTTTGGGTTCGTTCCTCAATGTTGTCGCTACGAGTCTGGCTACGGAAGCCGTGAATTCTGGGCGCAGGGCGACTTCTCGTCCGCCGAGGTCTTTGAACGCGAACATGCGCGATCTGACTTCGTCGCCGGCTTTGGCTGCCAAAAGTTCGTATGATTCAACGACTGGAGTAATGATCTCCTTGTATCCGTAGAGACGAGCGACTTTTCTTGCCGTGTCGCCTATGTATGTCATCGTCGCTGCATCTTCAGGCAGGAGGTCTCTCATTCCGCGGAGGGTTTTGAACTCGGACATTTTCCATTTTCCCCTGATATTATTTCAACGTCAATTCTGAAACGGAATAATAAACTGTTTCTCCTCTGCGGTTGATCACTGCCAAGACGAGTTCCTTCTTGAGGCTCAGGCTGTCGGTCAGCGAAGTTGTCAGATCTTGAATTGGCACGGGTTTTCCTTCTTGAACGTTTATGATGAGGTATTTCGCCGTGTCTTTGCTGTAGTCGCCTCGTTCGTAGACACGGAAATCAATCTTCGAGCCGAAACCTTCTCTCACAACGTATCCGCGGCTTCGCAGGTCCCGGTAGACCAAATAGTTTGCCCATCCATTTTCGTTCGTTTTTTCAGAGAGTTGGGCGAGTGTCTGAAAATCCAGTTTTGTGCCCTTTGCCTGCTTGATTTCAAGTATCTTCTTTTCTAACAGATAGAGTGCTTCGTAAAAGGTCAGCAGGAGTTCCTTGCCTTCTTTGACACCGTATCCTTTCGAAGCCAAGTCGTCTATTGACTGCCCGTTCGAAATTCGAACTCCTTTCTCAACGAATAAACCTTCGATTCTAGGTTCGGAATTGTTGTTCGTTGCCCTTTCTTTCTTGCTCATTCAATTTCACAACTGGCATTGAATTAGGATTTCTTCCTATTAGCGGTTGGCTTTGTATTTTCTCAGCGCTCTTGGCTGAATGATGCCCTTTTCGCTGATTATCGCGGTTACGTATTTGAGGGGGGTTATGTCGAAGGCGGGATTGAGCACGTCTGCTCCTTCGACCGTAATGCATTTCGAGCCGACGTGAGTGACCTCTTCAGGTTTTCGCTGTTCGATAGTAACGTTTTTAGAGGTGCGCGTCAAGTCGAAAGTCGATGTCGGCGCCGCAACATAAAATGGAATCTTGTGTTCCTTGGCAAGAACTGCAACTGTGAAGGTCCCGATCTTGTTGATCACGGCGTCCCTGACTATTCTATCGGCTCCGACTATCACTTTGTTGATCATTTTCATGTGCATCACGTAGCCGGCCATGTTGTCGGTGATAAGTGTGACTGGAATGCCATCACGCTTCAACTCGTACACTGTCAGTCTTGCTCCCTGCAAAAGCGGACGAGTTTCGTCTGCGTAGACCTTGATGTGTTTTCCTTGTCTCCAAGCTTCTCGAATAACGCCTAGAGCGGTTCCGTACTCGACTGTAGCCAATTCTCCGGCATTACAATGAGTCAGGATAGCGTCTCCATCATTGATGAGTCGGGCTCCGTGCTTGCCAATTGCACGGTTTGCAGCCGCATCTTCATCTGCGATTCTCTGTGCTTCTTCAACTATGAATGATGCCAAAGCTGCACGGTTTCCGGAGAACTTTTTGGCCTTATCTAAAATGCGGTCCAATGCCCAGAATAGATTTACGGCGGTTGGTCGTGTTTGCCTTATTGTTTCCGCCGCAGTTTCCAACTCTTTGAGAAGCTTTTCCTTGTTTTCAGCCTTAGAGTTGGCGGCTACTAACGCAAGCGCGAAGGCTGCTGAAACGCCTAGAAGCGGTGCCCCTCTTATTTTCATGGTTTTTATGGCTTCAGCCATTTCCCCCGGGTTTCTAATTGTAATCTGGACTTCTTCGTGAGGGAGTTTTGTTTGGTCTATGGTCACGACCGAACCATGGCGCCATTCAATCGTCCGCACGGCTTTATCCTCGTAAACCGTTTATGAGCTGACCGTATAAGGTTTGTTGGAGAGCAAAAACCATGAAAACTGAAAGGCTCGAGGCGCTTGTTGCTAACTTGGGTGACAAGTATTCTGAGGCTTTAGATATTGACCTTTCACTGGCAAGGGATGAAGAGGTTTTCAAATGGTTTCTTGTTTCCCTGCTTTTCGGCGCACCAATCACGGAATCTGCTGTAATCAAAACCTACGGGTGCTTTCGCAAGCACAAGGTGTTGACTCCGAAGAGAATTCTTGCAACTGGTTGGGATGGGTTAGTCAAGATCTTGGATGAGGGAAGCTATGCTCGTTACGACTTCAAGACTGCCGACAAGCTTTTGCTCGTTATGACGAACCTGATTGAAAAGTACGGCGGAAGTCTCACCAAGCTTCATGACCAAGCGTTGGGCTCCCGGGACTTGGAAAAGAGGATAAAAGAACTCGGTAAAGGCATCGGCAACGTGACGGCGAGCATTTTCCTCAGAGAACTACGTGGCATCTGGTCAAAAGCAGACCCTTATCCGACGCCCATGGTTGTTGAGGCAGCTAAACAGCTTGGAATCGTGTACCAGAATGCCGGACCCGAGAATTCTCTGCGTCAGCTGAAAGTCTTTTGGTCAAGAAACCCTGTACGCGGCAGGTCATTTGTCAATTTTGAGACGGCACTCTTGAGGCTTACAAAAAACTATGTGAGAAAGGGGAAGAACGTTTCTTTTCTATAGTCAGTAGCGTGTGCTTTGATCGTAAGGCGGTTTGACGTAGGTGATTACTTCTATGGGGGCTTCACCCGAGAGTCTGAGGGTCTTCTTCCATTCTTCACCGACCGCGATCAGCGAGAAAACGCCTGATAATTCTGCCTTTGCTTTTCGAACCAGGTTCACCAAGGCTGCTTGCGTTTCGCCTGTTTTGATCATGTCATCGACTATCAGGACGCTGTCGCGTTTCTTTATTGCTTCCTTTGGAATGTAAAGTGTACTCGTTACGCCTGAACCTTTCAGCAAGATGTAGGTTTCTTCTAGAAACGCTTTGACGCCGACTTCTTTGCTTCTCTTGGCGACAACGAGGTTAACTCCAAGGGCGTTGCCTACCATCGTCGCCAATGGGATGCCGTCCACTGCTGCGGACAATACTTTGGTGACACGTTTTCCGGCGAAGTTGGCAAGGGCGTGATTGGCTGCTTGCTGTAGAATGTTGAAGTCTCCAACGATTTCTGTGTTATCGAAATATCCGTCTTCGTCGAACTTTATTCTGCTGCGAAGTTCAGTTTCCAAACCGACGAGTTTTGTGAGAACCTTCCAGAGCTGTTTTGCTCTTGACGTGTTGGGCAGCACGTGACCTTTTGCGTATCTGCTCAGAACAGTGACTGGCAAACCAGTCTTTGACGCAAGTTCACGATAGGTAATGTTTCTTTTGTATTTCGCAGTTCTAAGAAGCTCAATGGTCATGAGACGGAGCTTCAAATCCTCTGCGTGTGTACTCGTGACTTTTTCCCCCTTATACAGAGATGACTCAAATACCGACGTTATCTCAATGTATTATTTATTTGCAGATTTATAATTTCCGCTTGCACGAGAAAATCCGGCAAATCACGGGGCTCTGCAAGTCATTTTGGAATTGAGGTGGCGGATCCGCTGGGATTTGAACCCAGGACTTTCGGCTTTCTTCAGCATTGAGCCTTAGAAGGCCGACGCGCTGTGTGGCTACTTTAGTATCCATGCTGCGCTACGGATCCACTTTTTTTCGCAATAAAAGAGGAGGTGTTGGACTGATATATTTTATTCTATGAAAATCGCTGGGCGATAGGGTTTTGCAATGTGCGCTCTGGATTTCGGATCATAGCGTTTCGGGTTTTCCTCGTCATAAATGTCGACTTTTGCGTGAAGTTCTTTTTCCAAGAAGTTCTTTGCTTCCGTCAAGGCTTGGGTTTCGTCAATGGATTCGATTTGTAACAGCCGGTTCTTTCTCTCTTCTGACGTTCTGTTCAATTCTTCTGAGACTTGTCCTATGAACTTGGAAACTTCTGCTGCTTTTGCTCGCAACTCCGGCTTTGCCATCAAGTCCTTCATAAGATCTTTCTGTGCAATTTTGCCCGTAGCTGATTTTTCCAGTGCGGTCATCCAAGCTTGCCTCTTCCACGGTGCGGAAACATAATAGCATATTCTCTTTGGCGCTACGCCAGTTGCTTTCGTTATGTTCAGCGTGTCTTCCAGTAGGTTCATGATCAAAGTTTCTTTCTCTTCGGCGGTGACATCTGTCTTTGACTCATCGCAAGATGGCCACGAAGTCAATGAAACGAATTGCCTATTGCCCAACATTTCCCAAAGTTCTTCGCACAAATGCGGAGCAACCGGGGCGAGCATTCTGACTTGCGCGTCAATAATCTGGCGATGCACATGTTCGATCGCTCCTTTTCGCTTCTCCTCATTTCCAGCGGCGCGTCTTTGGAACCACTGGAAGTCTTGATCCAGCTCGTATAGAATCGTATGTATTGCTTTGCGTACGGCGAGTCTGTCCATTGCTTCCGTAGCTTTTCTGATGTGTTCTTGCAGGCGGCTCAGCATCCATCTGTCTAATGCCGTGAGAGATTCTCCAGGAGCCTTGTTCTTCGTCGACGTTTTGGTGACTTCTGAGACAAACTTGTGGAGGCGTTCCAGTCTGTCTCGCATTGCCTTCGCTATCGTAGGGCTGAAATCGGCGTCCTGCAGCAGTTCGGCTGTTGACAAGACGCTGAGTCTTACCGGGTCTGCGCCGAATTTTGCCAAAGCTTCACGCAAGGGAATGATGTTTCCGAAGGACTTGCTCATCTTGGCGCCTTCCATCATCACGCTGCCGTTTGTGGCTATTTGGCGGGGCCAGTGTTTTTCGGGGAATATGGCCGTGTGGTTGAATATCATGAAGGTCAAGTGGTTGGGAACCAAATCGCGTCCAGAGTGGCGGCTGTCCAGCGGGTAGAAATACGTGAATTCATCATGCATTTTTTCCAGGACATCGGAGTCCAGCTTGACTTTTTCTGCAATCTCTTTGGCTTTGCCGATTCCTAGGAATATGTAGTCGAACACTTCGTCTGTCAGCTGAGCTGGTTGGATTTTTTGAGTCTTGATCTGTCTGACTATCGTGTAGTATGCCATGTAGATTGTTGAGTCTGACAGGGACTCGATGATCCATTCTTTGTCCCATGGGAGTCGTGTACCCATTCCCGATTTTCTGGCACAAGCCTTTTCGTGTAACCAATCGATGACGTTTTTGAATTCCTGACGCAGTTCTTCTGGCAGGATTTCCATCATGTCAAGGTTCTTGTGCGCCAGCTTTTTCCATTCGGGTTTTCCATAGTTGATGAACCATTGGTCTTCAAAGATTTTGACGATGCACTCTGTTTTACATCTGCATAAAACAGGTCTGTTCAGCAACTCGTACATGGTTGTGGCTTTGCCTTCATGAATCAGATCTTGCTTGACCTTGTCTTTTGCCTCAGCCACAGTTGAACCGTAATATTTGCCCGTGTTGCGTCTCATTTTTCCGTTATGAAATTCGTGTCTATAGACTTCTTTTGTTGCGTCTTCCAGCTTTGGATCGTTCTGATCCTGAATGTTCATTTTCTTGACGACGTCGGCTGCAGGTATCTCCGAATATCCAGGAACCTCGATTAGCGAAATCGGTTTCACAGAGTCCATGATTTCTGGCGACAAGCCGTATTTCTTCAGCTGTGAGGGCGCTTTTTTAATGTTTTCCAAGGCAACAAGATCATACGGGGCGTGTCCTGGAACAGACATTACGACGCCTGTGGCGTTCTTGGGGTCGACGAAATCAGCTGGCAATATCGGTATCTTTGTTCCTGTTGCAGGGTTTTCGACGTATTTTCCAAGCAGTTCTCTGCCTTGGAAGGTTTCGATGACTTTGACTTTACGGTTCAAATACCGGAGCTTGTCAGCACTTTCCTGGCTGATTATCCATTGTTCACCGTCGACCTCTGCCTTCACATACTTGCTTTCTGGGTTCAGCCAGATGTTTGTGACTCCGAAGACCGTTTCCGGTCGTAAAGTTGCAGTTGGGAAGACGAGATCTTTCTGTCTGAATTTTATCACCGTGAACTCGCCTATTTCGGGCTCTACGTCGCCAACTGTGTCGTGTTGCCCTACGGGGTTTCCGTCTTTTGGGCACCAGCCTACGGGATGACTTCCACGGCCGATGTATCCGCCTTGGCGCAGTTTCTGGAATTGCCACTCTATGAACCGATTGTAATGCGGATCTATTGTGGTGAATTCACGTCTCCAGTCTATGGAGTAGCCGATCTCTTTCATTCCTGATTTGATTTCTTGATGGAAGTAGCGAGCCATCTCCATTGGATTTGCAAGATCTTTTAGCTTTTCCTTGGGAATTTTATAGACGTTGACGAAGTCTGAGATTAGTCCTGCGTCATTCTCTTGGAGGCGTTTAGCCATAGCCAGAACAGGCGTGCCTGTGTAATGAAAGGCCATTGGCAACAATGCGTTGTAGCCGCGCATTCGCATGTAACGAGCATGTACGTCGGCAAGCGTGTAGGTTCTTCCGTGTCCAATATGCTGTGGGCTATTTGGGTACGGGTAGGCTACGGTTATGAAGCACTTTGGCTTCTTTAGGTCTGGGTCTGCTTCGAAAATCTTGGCGCTTTCCCACTTTTTTTGCCATTTCTCTTCGATTTTTCTCAGAAATTCCATAAAACTGTCTGAATCGGGCTTTTCGATATTAAATCTTTTGTTCTTACGAACAGAGAACGCTATTCCTCACATCAGACACCGCACAACAAATGTGTAAACACGCATTAATCTTTTTCTGCTTCTAAGAAACGTGTTCGACGAATTCGAGTAGTCTTCTTGCATCAGTCGGAGGATGCCCTGAATAGTATTTGCTGAAATAGCCAAACACCTCCACTTTTTCGCGGAGCTTGTTAATCTTGTCTGCCCAGAGTCTGATTTCGTCCATTTTGTCCACTTCAACCTTTCCAAGTGTGCCGTTCACTTTGCTTCTGTCCTCTTCCCACCTGATATAAACGAAGTCGGCAGTGATTTGCTCGGTTTCGGGAATGAAGCGTCCGACTGTCAAGGCCAAAGCGACCTCGTTTTTTCTCAGAGCGGAATAAAGCGTGTCGGTAAGCATTTCTCTGCTTCTAACTTCGACTGCATACCTGCGTTCCTTCGGAAGTTGCAGCAGGAATTCCTCTAAGTAAGGAATTCTCTTTGGTCCGAACGTTGGCGGAAACTGCAACAACAGAGGCCCAAGCTTGTTCTGCAGTGTGGCAGTTCTTTCGATGAAGAGTTCGACTTCCCTCTCGCAGTCTATCAGCATTTTCTTGTGCGTTATAATTTGGGGGAACTTTGCCGAAAACAGAAAGCCCTCTGGCGTTTGCTCCTTCCATTTCTGAAATGTGGCCTTACTTGGAATTCTATAGAAGGTGCTGTCTATTTCCACGGTTTCGAAGTGTTTTGCGTATTCGACCAGATAATTGCCTGAACTGGTTCCTTTGGGGTAGAAA
>CAYNQC010000030.1:0-15122 GCA_964399235.1 uncultured Candidatus Bathyarchaeia archaeon
TGAACAGTCCACAATGAAGGCCTACGCTTCTACGCCGAAACACATCTAGCCTGTGCGATGTCTTCAACAGCCTCATAAAACCCTGAGAAAATGTTAATTAATAGCTGACCCAATCGTTGTGCAGACGGATGGATAAAAAGTGAGTGACGAAATCTCAAATCTTCCACCCCATGTTCAAGAACGCCTCCTAAGACTCCAACAACTCCAACAAACCCTCCAATCAGTCTTAGGACAGAAGCAACAAGCCGAACTTGAACAGATGGAAATAAACCAAGCCTTGGAAGAACTGCAAAAACTAACCGACGACGCAGTGATATACAAGGCAACAGGCTCATTACTAATAAAATCAGAAAAAAACAAGGTAATAACAGAACTGAACGAACGAAAAGAACTTCTCAACACAAGAGTAACCGTTCAGGGAAAACAAGAGGAACGCGTACGCGCCCAACTGAAAGACCTCCAAACCAAACTCCAACAAGACTTAAACCCAGTAACACCACCCGCCTAAACCCCAAACAAACATCGGTGAAAAAGTGGAAAACCTGGGCCTCCCAGACCTGACCAACGAACAAATCGAACAACTGTGCTCCATCGCCGAAGAAGCAGCCAGAAAACACATACTCTCAAAAGTTCCCTCCAAAAAAGTAGAAACCCTAAACATAACCGCCGAAGCCCAGCACACAAAACCACTGCAACTCACAATAGACGTAGACATCACCCTGTCAAAATCCCTCAAAAACTATGACGTACAAAAACTCTGCAACGACGCCGTCCAAAAAGCATTCACAACGGCCGAAGAATACCTGAGGAAACTAACGTGTCATACACAGACATAACCAACCTTCTGCAAAAACTCGACGCAAAACACCTCCTTCTACTGTGCCACCACAACGCCGACCCAGATGCAATCTGCTCAGCCTACGCCTTCGCACAACTCATTAGGAAAACACTTCCACAAACAGAAGTCGAAATCGGCGCCGCCCAAGGAATAAGCCGACTCTCAAAACACCTGTTACAATACTTGCCCATCGAAATCAAAACCCAACCCGACACAGAAAAAGCCGACGCAATAATACTGCTCGACACCAACACCATCCAACAACTCGACAACCTCGCCGAAAAAGTCCGCAACTCAAAAACACCCCTAATCGTCATCGACCACCACGCAAGCCACCCAGAAACAGAACAACTCGCAAAAATCTGCATAACCAACGAAGAATCATCCTCAACATGCGAAATCATCTACAACTTCTACAAACAAACCAACACAAAACCCGACCAACCCGAAGCCAAAGCCCTGTTCCTAGGAATCTCATTCGACACCCGCCACTTCATCCTGGCCAACTCAACCACCCTAAAGAACATAGCAGAACTCATCGACGCAGGCGTAAACGCCCAAGAAACCCTAGCCATGCTCTCACTGCCAATGCACTTCTCAGAACGCGTAGCAAGACTCAAAGCCACCCGCAGAACCAGACTCTTCAAAGTCAACCAATGGATAATAGCACTATCACACGTAAGCGCATACCAAGCCTCAGCCGCCCGCGCCCTCATCGAACTCGGCGCACACATCGCAGCCGTCGCAGGAACCAAGAATGAAGACATCGAAATAAGCCTGCGCAGCTCCCTCGACTTCTTCAAACACACCCAAATCCACCTGGGAAGAGACATAGCAAAACCCCTAGGCGAATACCTCCACGGCATGGGCGGCGGACACGCCACAGCCGCCGGCGTCAACGGAAAAGGAGACGTCGAAATCGGACTCAAAAAATGCATAAGCCTTCTAAAAGAACAATTGGCTAGCCACAATTAGGTAGCTACTCTTAAATGAAGCCAAACCCGCATCAAACTAGGCAGGCACAAGCCACATGGCAATCATCGAAACAAAAGCATTATCATACACATACCCAGGCGCAACAAAACAATCAATCACAGACATCTCCATAAAAATTGAAAAAGGCGAATTCACACTCATAACCGGCCCAAGCGGCTGCGGAAAAACCACCCTGTGCCGATGCTTCAACGGGCTCATTCCACACTTCTACCAAGGCGAAATAAAAGGCCAAACCAACGTAGCCGGACTCAACATAGCAGAACATCAAATCTACGAATTGGCAAAACACGTCGGACTCGTCTTCCAAAACCCCGAAAACCAACTTTTCGCACTCTCCGTCGAGAAAGACGTCGCATTTGGACTTGAAAACTTCGGAGTCCCAAGAGACGAAATGCGCAAAAAAGTCGACTGGGCACTCCAAATAACAGGAATCGACGATCTGAGAGAAAGAGCACCCCATGAACTTTCAGGGGGACAACAACAACGTGTCGCAATCGCCTCAGTCCTTGCAATGCAGCCAGACGTGATCGTACTAGATGAACCAACATCATTCCTCGACCCCTTGAGCGCAAAAAAAATTTTCGAAGTCATCTATCAACTGAACAAGAACTTAGGCATAACAGTGATACTCGTCGAACACAGACTGGACCTGACAGCACGATACGCAAACCACATGATCATAATGAACGATGGAAAGGTTGCCTTGGACGGAGACCCAAGAATAATCCTCCAGTCTGAAGAAACGCGTCTTATAGGAGTTGGAATCCCAAAAGCAACCCGCCTCTACCAAATACTTCTCAAAAGCGGAACGAAACTAGGCAACACTCTTCCGCTTTCATCAGAAGAAATGGCAGACACACTCAAGGAGGCATTGAACCTCAAATGATCGAAGCCGACAACATACATTTCAAGTATCCAAACGGCGTAGAAGCCTTGAAAGGCGTGTCGCTTCGAATCCAAGACGGCGAATTCATAGCCATCATGGGACAAAACGGCGCCGGCAAAACGACCCTTGTAAAACACTTCAACGGCCTCCTAAAACCAAACCAAGGAAAAGTAACCGTCGACGGACAAGACACAACAAAAACAAGCGTAGCAAAGCTGTCTAGAAACGTCGGCTTCGTTTTCCAAAACCCGGATCACCAACTCTTCAGCGAAACAGTCGAACAAGAAATCGCCTTCGCACTCAGAAATTTCGGTTTCAAAGAAGACATTATCGAAAAAAGAATAACATGGGCTCTCAACTTGCTTGGTTTATCACAATACAAGAAAACCTCGCCCTTCATGCTCAGCGGAGGAGAAAGAAAACGAGTCGCCCTAGCCTCAATCCTGGCATGGGATCCCAAAATACTGATACTAGATGAACCCACGATCGGACAAGACTACGAACAGAAAGAAAAACTCCGACAATTCATCCTCCAGATGAAAACACAAACGAAAACGATCGTCATTGTCACACATGATGTCGAATTCGTAGCCGAATGCAACCCAAGAATCCTCCTGATGCTGGACGGAAAAATCATCGCCGACGGAGAGGCAGGAAAAATACTCACAGACCCAGCGATATGCGAGAAAGCATCCATCGTCCCGCCGCAAATAGCCCAAATCTTTCTGAACCTGCCCGAGCTCGCATTGCCAAGAAACGTCATCGATGTTTATGAGGCACAGAAAATCTTGCTCGGATTGATGGAGAAAAACAAATGAGTGTCTTCAGCGGACTCAAGTTTCGGAAAGTCTATTCCCCAATCCACAGCCTCGACCCCAGAATAAAATTCATCTACGTCTGCTCCATTTTCGCGGCAGCAATAATCTTTTGGGAACTAATACCACTCACCGCATTATTCCTGATCCAGATCCCAATTGTTCTTCTCGCAGGCGTCAGGCGTGAATGGCAACGGTCAATGCGGGGAGCAGCTTTCCTGGCTACGATAATTTTCTTAACAAACTTCGCTTTCTCATTTATCGGCGCCAACTATAAAGTAATTCCAAGCGATGTTGAAAGAGCAGTGGCTTTGACCTTACGTTTCGTGGTCCTTGTCGAATCTTTCTCAGTCTTCTTTTTGACGACCTCACCTGACCACTTGGGCCTAGCTTTAGAGCAAACACACGTGCCCTACGAATTCGTCTTTGCCTTCACAACAGCCGTTCGCTTCGTGCCCGTTCTAGCCGAAGAAGCACAAACAATCATGGATGCTCAGAAAGCAAGAGGGCTGGAACTTGAACGCGGCAACTTTCTCAAAAGGATCAGAAACTATATTCCGATTCTCATCCCGTTAATTGTAAGCGCGATCCGCAGAAGCCTAGAACTGGCAGAAGCAATGGAATCTCGCGCATGGGGAGCCACAAAAAAACGCACCAACCTCTACGCACTGAAAATGCACAGAGGAGATATTGTCTTAGTAGCCTTGACAATAATCATATTGACGGCAGCTATCTACGTTCGCTTCTACGTTGGAATACCATCAATCTATGACATTCTGTCTAAGACGTTCTGAACAATAATACTTCCAATGCATACCCGAGAAAAGCCACGCAACAACTGAACGAGCATCTCACAGCCACAACGATATAAGACTCGAAAGCGAAGCTTCAGTGCTTCAATGTTCGCTTGACAGAACCTTCCCGTACTCCCTTCATTGCTTCGCTGTTTCTGGAAATAAAGGCACCGCGAAATCCGCAGCGCTTGCACTCCCAAACCGACCAGAGTTCTTGCAGACCTGAAGTCCAAGAAAGGTTAGACGAGCCACAGTTAGGGCAAAGAATTATCGCGGGCGTTGCGCTTTGTCGCTTCGGTTGGACGTTCTTTACAAGATGGTGTTTATGTGTTATCTTTCTCGTTCTTTTGGGCAGCTTTTTCCGTGGGATTTTTGGTTTTGGCAGCCGTTGGACGACTTTTGTTGCTGGGCTCATTTGTTGCCCCTGAGATTATACGTGTGCGTTCCTTTTATTAAGGTTGACATGAGTTAAGTATGCTAAGTATTGGACATACATATAACTTATTAAGACTCAATATACCATACATATTTGAAACACGCTGCAAAACACCTTACGAAGGGGACAGTGAACACCACGACTGAACAAACGAGATCCTCAAGCATACTACAAAAGACGACGGTAGGCGTCACCATAGAGGTCGAAGCCAAGAAACCAACTTCGTTCAGAGAGGCCTATCCAATACAAGAACCATACATCTATGCGGCAATAGTCAAAGATCCAGAAACCCAGAAAACACGTTATGAAATCATTGAACCAACACTTCAGGAACAGGACGAAAAACAGCTGAAAGATTTGAAGACTTTCCTAATGGACGAGATCGAAGTTAACCTAAAGGATATAGAAACCAGAGCGAAAGCCGAAGAATTCCTCAAGAACAAAACTAAGGAAATGATAAGAAAATACCGAATGAAAATAGCACCAGAGGCTATCGACAAACTCACCTACTATGTCATCAGAGACTTCATCGGTTATGGCAGAATCGACCCACTTATGAAAGACCATCTTATCGAGGATGTCTCCGCGGACGGTGTCAACATTCCGATTTATGTTTGGCACAGAATGTATGAATCCATACCTACGAACATCATATTCAAAGAAGAAGCTGAGTTAGACTCCTTCATCATCCGCATGGCATACATGGCTGGAAAAAACATCTCTATAGCGTCGCCGATCCTAGACGCCTCACTCCCAGATGGCAGCCGAGTACAACTGACCTACGGAAGCGAGGTAACAAAAAGAGGCTCAACTTTCACGATCCGAAGATTCAGAGCCGACCCACTTACAATTTCAGACCTGATCACATTAAAAACCATTTCTTCAGAGACTGCTGCATACTTATGGTATGTCATAGAGAACAGAGCCTCAGTCCTCGTGGCCGGTGGTGTGGCTTCTGGAAAAACCACGATGCTGAATTGTTTATCAATGTTCATCAAACCAGAGATGAAGATCGTAAGCGTAGAAGACACGCAAGAACTCAATCTCCCGCATGAGAATTGGATACCTTCAGTTGTGAGGCTCGGGTTCGGACACGAGGATAAGAGGAATGGTGGAATAACTTTGTTTGATTTGTTGAAAGCAGCTGTCAGACAAAGACCGGACTACATAATAGTTGGGGAAGTCCGCGGCGAAGAAGCCTACACACTCTTCCAAGCCATGGCTACTGGACATCTTGGAATGTGTACAATACATGCTGAATCAGTCGAAGCCGTGATGAACCGGCTGGAATCGGAACCGATGAACATACCGAAACCGCTTGTTGCCATGACAAACGTCATAATGATAATGAACAGAACTGAAATCAATGGAAGACCCACTAGAAGAGTGAACAACACAACAGAGGTTCTAGAATTCGACGCGAAAGAGAACAAAATTAGAACTGAGGAAATTGCCACATGGAACCCCAAGTCTGACAAATTCTCATCCTTGAACAAAAGCTTCCTTCTTGAGAAACATATGAACAAACTAAGCATCAGCGAAGAAGACGTAAAGCGCGAACTCTACCGCAGACAAACAGTTCTGGAATGGATGTCTCGCGAAGGCATAAGACGCCACACTGACGTTGCTAACGTCATTAGAGAATACTACGCCAGCCCAGAACGGGTTTTTCAAAAAGCCAGAGTTGGCCTAAAATGAAAAATGCCTTCACTCTCCCTGATAAAATAAAAGCAACGGCTTTCCAACTCCTAGGAGAGAAGACAGAAAGATTCCTACCTCTCTTCAAGGACCTTGACTTGGACTTACAGAAGTCAGGGATGAAATTCAACTTCAGAGCCTATGTCAGTCTAATAGTCTTCTGTTCAATACTGGCCTCCCTCGTAACCTTAGCCATGGTGCCTTGTCTTGCGTTATTCATCTTCAATGTCCCTCTGTTTCCAGCTTTTCTATTTGGGCTTGGGGGAAGCCTATTCAGCGGCGGAATCGCAACTATTGTATTTTACGGCTATCCGATTTACCGTGCAGACGCTCTGAAAAGGCAGTTGGAAGACGAGTTACCGTTCACAACCGGATACATGGCAATTCTTACAAGCGCAGGCGTGTCTCCTGAGAACATTTTCGAATCAATATCAAATCTTCCCGTACCCTTGGCAACATCTGCACTGGCCAAGGACATTGTTGGAGACGTGAACCTCTTCGGCTCAGATATAATATCAGCGCTTGAAGAAGCTTCTAGACACGCTCCTTCTGAAAGGTATCGCGAAATGCTTGAAGGCTTGATCTCAACAGTTCATTCAGGCGGCAATCTTGCAGCTTATCTGCGGGAGAAGTCTGCTCAGTGCATGAAGTTGAAAAGGATAGGTCTTAAGAAATTCTCTGACACGTTGTCAATGCTCTCAGAATTCTATGTGGCCGTGCTCTTGACAGGACCACTGATGCTGGTCATCATGCTCACAGTGATGGCCATGCTTGGCGGTGGTGAGTTGGGAATATTGAGCCCCGACCTGCTGTTGAGTTTGCTCACATACATCGCGATACCGTTAGGTGCGGTAGTATTCCTGATAATCCTTGATGCATCTTCACCAAAATGGTAATGCAAATGCCGAAAATAGAGAGACAAGTTAAGAAAATTGCTTGGATAACGTCGGCATCGTTAGCTGTAATGATAATCCTAATTGACACGCTCTTTTTCCTCGGAAATCCGATATTTGACGAACTAGTGTTCTTCGCAATAATCGTCGCTGTCTTCCCCCCTGCGATTCTGACTTACGCTGATTTCAGGTGGAGAAGAGCGATAGACGAGCATCTGCCAGATCTCTTCAGAAGCATAGTGCAAGCTCAAGAGACAGGCATGACTCTCCCTCAAGCCTTGGAGGAGGCTGCCAAGAGGGATTACGGTCCACTCACTGTGGAGCTCAGGAAAATGACGGCGCAGATCTCGTGGGGAATGAGTTTTGAAGAAGCCTTACTTGCGTTAGGAAAACGGGTTAACACAATCCTAGTGCAAAGGACTGTGCCCATGATAATCGAAGCAAGTCGTTCAGGCGGACGTGTTGAAAGAGTCTTTCATCCAATGGGGAAATTCCTACAGACGACATTGTTGCTCGAAAAAGAGCGCCGAACCCAAACAAGACCCTACATCGCGATAGTCTACGTGGCTTTCTTTGTGTTCGTCTTCACAATAGTGTTGTTGTTCAAATCCTTCTTTGTAAGTATCGAGCAATTGCCGAGTTTTGGAACCGCATTAATGGCGCCCGATGACATGAGACGCATGTTCTTTCATATGACGGAAATCCAAGCTTTCTTCGGAGGACTTGTCGCAGGAAAAATGGGAGAGGGAACAATCAACGCTGGACTGAAACACTGCTTAATCATGATGCTCTGCGGATATGTTGCATTGAAACTCTTCTTGTGAGGAAAAAGAGATGCGAAGAACATTTGGGGTTTTTGAAGACAAAAAGGGGGTAACTCCTGTCTTGAGTAGTCTCCTGTTGACAGTGGTCGCTGTGGCAGCCATGGCCATTGCGACGACGGCGACCTACGTCATTACAACGAATTTGCGAGACGAAATGAGCGAACGAGTCGTAGTGGAGGACGTCTGGTTCAACTCCGCGAACGCTACCAGCGTTTACTTGCGAAACATGGGAAAAGTCGCTGTTCACATCTCAACTGTCTACATCAATCATACATCTCAGCCTTTCACAAAACCTTTCAACTTGGAAATAGGCGAAAATCGGTGGCTCAACATTTCTAGAAATTGGGTTTCCAATGCATTGTACTATATTGATATTACTACCACCAGGGGGACTCATTTTGCAGACTATTACAAGGCGCCTTAGACAGCTGAAGCAGGAAAGACGCGGCGTACGTGCGCGCTAATTCTGTTGAAACCAACGTTGGAAAATGCGCAGATGCGGAATTCGAAACCGTCCTTGGACATGACGGGCGTATCGTGTTGGTGTGGGCAGACGCCAATGTTGATCCGATAACCTGCAAGCACTTCAACGGAGCAACATGGACAGCTGCTGCTCAAATTCCTGCATCGGTTTTTCCAACGACTGACCAACAATGGACTATAGTGAGGAGAGACATGTACGGAAGAAACCTCCTTGCGTGCGTGGACGATGGATCCGACATTAACACTGGATACTGGAACGGAACGTACTGGATATGGACTGACGAACTAGAACTTGTTGCGTCATCTTATACAAGACGGTCTTTTGATTTGCCCCCAGACTTGTTCTGCGAGAATGTTGGTTGATTTTTTGCTTATTTCTTTATGGTTGTCGCCAGAGACTTTATTGCTTCTCTTTGATCCTTCGCTTCTACAACTCGAATATTATATAGTTCAGCCATCTTCTTTCCGTTCTCGTTCACCTGTGGAATCGCGACCAAGTAGGCATTGTGCGGTGAAACATCGAAGATTTTTGCGAATAAGGCGATGACTGGCTGTTCAGACACGACACCTTCAGATGAAGTTGCCAAATCGATCACCGTCACTTTTCTCGATGAGTCTTTCGTTCTTGCCACTATGTCAAACGCGTGATTGGCCCCCGATTTGCCTTTAAGAAACGCAGGTCCAGCAACGTCGAATCCAATTTCCACCAGAAACTCTTTTATCGGTGCAACAAGAACCCAGCCCAAACCTGCTTCTTGTTTGGCTTCTTCCTTTAGACTATATGAATAGACATCTCTGATTACGGCTTCTTCAAATGTGAAATTTGAATGGCAATCTCGGCAGAAGAGACCTGTAACAGGAATGTCGAAGCTTTTGCCGCAATCTTTGCACACGCACCATATTCCAGCTCTTCTGTGGTCAACATCAACCCTTTTCAGTTCTTCGTGGCATTTCGGACAAAGCAGTTTCCCGCTCTTACGAAAATTCTCTTCAACATCCATGTAGCCGCACTTGACATGCTCAATCAATGAGCTCTTCTGAATGTCAAACGACTTACAGTAAGGACAACAGTAGTGAATCGAGACGCTTGCAGAATTGCATCTTGAGCAAAACACGACCTTGTCAAACAGCTTTCTCTCAAGCACACCAGTTTCATGGAGTTTCCTGAGGAAAGCTTCAGCGCTCGAAGGGTCACCAACGATTGCCTCAACTATCAGGTAGCGATATCCAACCTTTGAATCATAGATGGGTTCGAGTTCGCTGATTTCGCCACTTAGGAATTTGCCTATCAAGACCTGTGTATTCCTTTCCTTGTAAAGGTCCATTCGTTCCGCTTTGCCCGACGTCAGCAATCAACTCCAAGTAGACTAAACCAGTTGGTTGTTTTTGAAGTTAAGATTTCCGCTTCGACCCTTTAAATTTATCTAGAAAAGCTTTTAAAATCCTGTCGGCTGGATGACGTGAAAGAACGGTTGAAATGAACATTCAGGGGAAACGAATAGTATGTTGCCCGAATTGTGGTTTCACATTTGACGTAACATACGGTAGAGCATTTGCTTGCCAAGGATGTGAGTCTTCAATACATTGCAAGGGAGCAAAATGTCCCAAGTGTGGATATGAATTCCCTCTGACAGAGACAAAAGTTTCGGATTCAGAAGCAAGGGCACGGCACTAACGAAGACTCACAGTCACGTTTTTTAGTGAGAACCTTCATAGTTCAAGCAAAATTCGCGTGCGAACACGGTGAAACAGTTGGCAACCAAACCTGATCAGAAGAAACCGGCTGCCGGCAGGAAGATGTTGAAAGAACTGGGCACCACAGTCCTTTTTCTGATAACGGCGGCCGTGGTTGAATATCTGATCATCCTTTTTGCAATGAGCCTGGGTCTTCAGGACACCTCAACTGTGCAATGGAGTTTCCAGTTGCCAGGAACAAGTTCCCCGCTGACATTGACGATAAGTCCATTGTTCCATCTTGTTCCTATATGCGTGATAGCTACACTGGCTTTCAGTTGGACCTATTTGACGAAAAGGGTAGGGATAAGAAGACAGGAAATACGCAGAGGAAAGGTTGAGACCTTTTCTAGACAGAAATCCGAAAAAAGAGGAATTGTGTCCAGAATAAGACGCGTTGGAACCAACTTTTCAAAAAGAATTCGGTCAAGCTTCTCTGGATTGAATCGCTTTTCACAGAGAATTCGTCTTGGACGGCCGACTGTAAGAAGCGCCTCGATGGTAATTCTGTTCTTTTGCGTGTTCACTTTGCTGTTTGTCCTTCTCGCTTACCCGAAACTGATCTACCATGGGATGTCGAGCCTATACCGATCCAATCCTGGACTGCTCAACTTCGTTAGCTCATTAAACAACTGGGTAAAGGGCGCTGGAGAAGCATTAGGACCAATCGGTGGGATAGGCAGATCGATAAACGATGGGCTCATTGCAGCCTCACCAGGAGTCAGAGACTTGGGCATTGGACTCGGTGAAATAATCAAGCCCATTGCCTCACTAGACGATGCAGGAAAGTTTCTGGCCTTTCAGAACGCAGCAGCCTGGATTTCTGCAACCGTGGCTCTCATCTATGGAGAGCGTGTAGCAAAAGGCTACAGGTACAAGAAGTAACCAGTTCTGAGGGGTCCAAATGAGTACACGCCCCAGATTTGGACCAGCAGGGGTGCCTCCTACATTCAGAGTGATGAGGGCAACCATGGCCGATGTTCCAAAACTTCTGCGCGGTGAAGGTCTTGACGCCTTTGAATACGAGGCTGTGCAATGGGGAAAAAAGCCTCAAATGAGGGAAGAAGAAGCCGAAAGACTAGGTGTAGAGAGTAGGCAGAATGACGTGTTGCTGAGCCTGCACGGCTCGTACTTCATTAATTTCTGCGGGAGAGACACTATCGTCGAAGATAGTAAGCAACGCCTGATCGCGTGTGCAATCGCTGCAGAATGGATGGGTGCTGATGTTGTGGTCTTTCACCCTGGAGTCTACGGTAGACTGCCCCATGAAGAAGCCATCAAGATGTGCGTAAAAGCCTTGCAGGACGTTATCAAGAGGATGCGGAGTCTTGGAATTGAGACCGTGAAGATCGGACCTGAAACCATGGGCAGGACCTATCAGTTAGGAAGCCTAGAAGAAACCCTAACAATATGCGAAAGAGTGGAGAGAACACGGCTTGTCGTCGATTGGTCTCACCTTCACGCTCGAGACCTAGGACGCTTTCGAAAGGCTGCAGATTTCCGCAAGGTCGTAGAGAGCATCGAAAACCGGCTTGGAACAGATGCGGCCAAAACCATGCACTGCCACTTCACAAAAATCGAGTTCAATGAAAAAGGTGAAAGACGTCATCACACGCTAGATGAGCCACGCTACGGCCCAGACTTCAGGCTGCTTGCAGAGGTCATAACCGAGTTTGATTTGAAACCGACTATCATAAGCGAAAGCCCGATTTTGGACGTGGACGCCATAAAGATGCGGGACATTCTTCGAGAAGAACAGAGCAAAAACTGACAAAACAAGTGCGATATGCTTTTTACGTTGTCCAATAGTGCTGCTTATAGGTGTCCGTTTTGGCTCGTCTGAAAGGATTTCAGAAGCTCGTCCCGGTTGATGAAGCATTGAAGAGATTTCTCAGCGCCATCGAATTCAAACCAAAGAAGGTGTCTGTTCCTACATATTTGGCTCTGAATCGTGTCTTGGCTCAAAACATCAAGGCAGACTCGGACCTGCCAAGAACTGACAGATCTGCCGTAGATGGATACGCCATCGACGCGAAGGAAACCTTGGAAACAAGCCAATCGAGGCCATCCATCTTCGAGCTTGCTTCACTTGAAGCCTTGGGAAAAGGACAAGCAAAACAAGTATGGACTGGTAACCCATTGCCAAGGAGAGCCAACGCGGTCGTGATGCTTGAAAACACCAAGATTGTTGGCAACAGAGTAGAGGTCTGGAGTCCTACGACGCCTTGGGAAAACGTGTCAAGACGGGGTGAAGACATACGAGAAGGTGAAACTGCTATTGAAGCAGGAGCACGCTTCAGACCTCAACATCTAGGTTTAGCCGTTGCCCTTGGCGTCTGCGAGGCAAAGGTTTTTGAGAAACCCAGAATCGCAATCCTAGCAACGGGAAACGAACTCGCAGAGTTCGGCGCAAAACTGCGGGGTAGTCAGATTTTTGATTCAAACAGGTTAGTCCTATCTGCTCTGTGTAGCGAGTTGGGAGCTGAGACAGTGGACTTGGGCATTGCAAAGGATGAAGTAGGCGAAATTAAGCTGCGGCTGAGGAGCGGGCTTGAGAAAGCTGATGCCGTAATCACTTCGGGGGGAACCAGCGTAGGTGCTCCCGACCTTGTTCCGGAAGCCATCAATGAACTGGGAAAACCCGGCGTCATAGTCCATGGAGTAGCAATGCGCCCAGGCATGCCGACCGCGCTGGCAATAGTCAAAATGAAGCCCATAATTGTGCTTCCAGGCAACCCTGCCGCTGCTATGTTGGGATTCGAGGTTTTCGGCAGACCGCTGGTCAGCAAGATGCTCGGGCTCAATCACGTAGAACCAAGACCTGCGCTGAAAGCCAAGATGACCAGAAGTATTGCGATCACGCTCGGTAGAAAGAATCTAGTGCGTGTGAAAGTGTTTCAGAAGGGCGATGAATTCCTGGCAGAGCCAATAAGTGCTAGGGGCTCAGGTTTGTTGTCAACTATGACGAAGTCCAATGGTTACGTCGTTGCTCCGGAAGACAGAGAGGGCCTGGAACTGGGAGAAATCGTCTCAGTCAACATGTTTGACAATTGGGAAGTGATGAAACAAGATGTTCAGAAAGATACTGTCACTTGAGGACGCTAGGAAACTCGTTTTCGATCAAACCAGACGAAGAGATCTGGGCACCCAGGAGATCCTGCTTGAAGAAGCAACAGGTGCTGTCTTGGCGGAAAACATTGCGGCTTCGAGGGATATTCCTCCATTCGACAGGTCAACAGTGGACGGATATGCCGCGAGAGCCGAAGACACTTTCGGTGCAGAAGAAAACAGACCTGCCACGCTGAAGATTGTTGGAGCGGTGCCAATCGGTGAATTGCCCAAGCTTGAGGTTCGTAAAAAAGAAGCCGCTGAAATAGTCACTGGGGCGCCTATTCCCAAAGGCGCAGACGCTGTTGTCATGATTGAAAACACCGAAAGACAGTCAGATCATGTGCGTGTTTTCAGCGCCATGCCTCGATACGGAAACATAACGAGGGCAGGAGGCGATATCGAGAAAGGAGAAATCGTTCTTACCCGTGAAATGGTGCTGGGCTCAAGAGAAATTGGGGTGATCGCTGCACTGGGAATGAAAACAGTTAGAGTCCGCAGAACCCCTCGGATAGCAGTTTTCTCAACCGGACCTGAGATAAAGGAACCAGGTGAGGACTTGCCGCCGGGAAAGATATACGATGTAAACATGTACAGCCTAGGTTCGGCAATCCTTGAAAGCGGCGCCAAGCCCATTTATTTAGGAGTCATTCAGGACAGTCTATCCGAACTGCAAGAAGCCTTGAGACATGGCCTGGCTGTTGCTGATATGGTCGTTACTTCGGGAGGAGTCTCCGTTGGCCCAAAGGATATCATGCCCAAGGCATTGGCATCGCTTGAAAAATCAGCGGTAGTTCTTTCAGGTATTGCCATCAAACCGGGCAAGCCCACGACGCTCGCAGTCGTCGAGAACAAGCTGCTTTTCGCACTTCCTGGGCATCCTACATCTGCTTTGTTGGTCTTTTACTTGCTGGTGCGTCCGGCAATACAAGCGATGGCAGGAAGAAGACCCGAAGAAGACCTGCAGTCAGAAGCGTTAGCAGAAACCAGAATGTTCTCTGCAAAAGGAAGAAGAACATTCATTATGGTCACATTGAGACTTGACAAAGACCATAGAATTCTTGCTCAACCTGTTTCCAAAGGTGATTCGGGTGCAATAACCACATTGGCTAAAGCCGACGGCTTTGTGGAAATACCTGAAAACGTGCAGTTCGTGGATGCCGGCGAAGAAGTAACTGTACACCTGATCGGATCCAAAACACGACGGTTCTAGGCCTCAAGAACATGTCTTCTGATAGCCGTATAAGCTGTGAAAACCCATGTCAGAATCAGGTAGACGACCATACCTATGCCAAGAAGATAGTCTTTTGCCAAAACGTCGTAGATCATAAAAGCAGCGAAAGTGGTACCTGAAACAAACAGGATTATGACAAGCCACAATGACCAAGCTCGTTTTCTGAGTAAACCATAAGCAGTAACCAGGCTTAATATGCCAAGTAAGCCGACATGTGGTGCAAACCCTCGCATAACAAGCAGTGCAAGAAAGACTATGCCGACGATTGCATAGAAAGCGAACGTTGCAAACATGCCTTTGCTTCCAATCTTTGACCCAAGTGACATTTTCCTCGCGCCCTTGACCTTAATGCATTTGCAGTATCACTAATAAATCTAATGTTC
>CAYNQC010000031.1:0-14515 GCA_964399235.1 uncultured Candidatus Bathyarchaeia archaeon
AGCATATATTCGAGTGTGAACCTATTCTCGCCGCACGCTGTAAACAACAGCATCTCACCGTTTGAACGAAGGATCCGTGAAATCTCGTTGACCGCTTTCTGCGGTCTTTCGACATGTTCGAGCACATCAATACAAGCAATTTTGTCGACTGCCATGTCTCCAATGGGCAAATGCTCTAGGTCGCAGACGATAAAAAAGACATTGGCTTCTGAAGCCATGCTTTTTTTGGCGGTTTTGACCGCATTAGTAGAAACATCGATTGCAATTAACATCTGTGCCCTAGCCAGAATACGAGTGTAGGTGCCTCCACCACAGCCCGCATCAAGAACTGTATCAGCGGAGTCTGTCCCTAGAAAGTGCAGGATGTGTCGAAACCTAACAACCTCATAAGGATTGCATATCCGATGACTCTGCCATACTCTGCTTTCATAGAAGTCCTTCATATCACGGCTTCTCACAGACATCTCGCTTTGACTTTGATCAGACATTCTACCAGATACACCTGCATTTGATATAACTACCTTTCTCGTGAGACAGGAGTAGAAGCAACTTCTATCAACTCCTACAGACCATTACTCCTCGGGCTCGAGCATTCTGCTGCGCCTTTTGCACCTTGAATCTTGGCAGGTCTTGATGATCAATATATCCAGCAGAAACTTCATCGACACATAAGTTGCCTTAGAACAGTATGTTAGATTTCGTGCATCTTTCGGTGTTTCAGCTTGGAATTCAGTTTCCATGATTTTGTGAGTCCAAAGTTGGAGGTGAAGAAGAACACGTTTTCAAGAGCATATAGGTAGTGTCTGTTGAAAGCGATTAGCCCCATGCTTTTTATTCGTCGGCCTGATGCATACACGTTTGTGTCCATGAAGAAGGCAACTTCTCCCATGTTGAGCAGTTTTCTCCCCATGAGCCCGTCCGCGTTGATATCATCAGTCAAGAATCCACCAGTCTTTTCGAAGAAGTCTTTTCTGACGACCAAGAAATTCGTGCTGGTAGAGAATCGTTTGAGTGGTTTTGGAAGTTTGGCCAACAGGTATCTGAAGAGGTCGTAGGTGGCATATTCAAGCTTGCCCACGAGAGGCGCGTCAAAGGGGTGACCCGGTCCGCTGAGCGCGATTAGTTGCGGGTTATCCTCAAACTTTTCAACAATTCTTTGAAAGATGTTTTTCGGAAAGATTATGTCGGCACACGTGAACAGGAGCAAGGCGCCTTTTGCCATTTTTGCGCCAATGTTTCTCGAAATGAATTCGCCGTGTCCAGGCAGCACGAGAACTCTTGCGTTGTGTTCTTCGGCAATTGTGCAGGTTTCGTCGCTGCTTCCTCCGTCAACTACCAATGTTTCGTAAGCCACTGGTGGTTGAACGTCTATTGATTCCAGGAATACCTGTATGTTTTCTTCTTCATTAAGCGTGGGCACGATCACAGAGATGTGTGGGTTTCTCTCAGCTCCCAATCTTCTCGACCACTTCAACTATTCTGTTCATGAACACCGCTTTGTCGTATTTCCTGGCTCTCTTTGAAGCTCTAACCGAGATTTTTCCTCTTATGTCCTCATCGGTGACTAGCATGTCTATGTATTTGGCGGCTTCGACTGGTGTTGAATAGGAGTATCCGTATGTGCCTTGTTGCTCGTCTAATATGTCTATCCAAGGTCCGCCTGATTTGTGCACTACTGGAACACATCCCGAAGCCATCGCTTCCACGACGGAGATTCCGAAGTGATCTTGAGGCATTATGTGAAGATATACTTTTGCTTTTGAGAGTGTTTCCAAAAACTGCTTGATTGGAACATTCTGCAGCGTCGTCACGCGATCCTCAACATGAAGCATCTTAGTATGTTCTTTCAGTGTGGCAAGCGTAGTTGCAGAGTATTCGTCAGCCTTTCCCATAATAACGAATTTGGCATGCTTCGAATACTTGGCTATCAACGGAACCTGTTCAAGATGCCTCTTGGGAGTGTAGCTGGCAACCACAGCTACAATTGAGCTTTCTTTTACATCCTTGAAAGAGTCTGATGCGAAGGTTTCAACGTTAACTGGAGGATATACCACGAGCGAGTTCCTGTCGAGGAACCTTCTGATGATTCCCTGGACAAACTTCGAGTTTGTCAGCAGATTTCCCGGGGTAATTCTGTCCATGAATGACGTAGCTGAGTCGTAGAGAGGGGCTATGATTCGCCACATTGACTCACTTGTGAAGGCGGGAATTTGAGACAACGCCAGTGCAGCTCGAAGGGGAAAATGCACGTACGTCACGTCTGCCACGGAATTTATTGCATCGCCGAACGTGTTTATCATCAAATCATGCTTTTTCTGCGACCTGTGGGTCAATAGCTGTAGCAAGTAGATCGAGAAGTAGGTGGAAGAAATCGATATGCTGCCAAGTCTACTGGAAAGACGGCTCGTGGTAACGTAGCTCTCATTGCTGGGGAAGATTAATGTTCCAAAATTCCTCTGAACAAGTCCCCAATCCGTCTTTTCAACTGTTATCAAAGAGACCTCGTGTCCCCTTTTCCGCAGAGCTTCAATTACTGACAGACAGAGTCTCTCAGCCCCGCCAGGAATGTTAAGGCTGTGATGGGTCACGGCGATCTTCATCAGTGTCACTTTGACCTCAACGTTGTATGATCACTTTTCAAACATCCCAACAGTCTTGTCTAGAGTTTCAGGCCAGCGAATTTAGGGTTTGCGTTGATAGAGAAGAATCGTATTGCCATCCCTGGTCATTATAAGCTTGAACTGAGGTCTTGCCTGCAGAAGTGAGACTACGAGATTTGCCGAAGCCGCATCTGTCTTATTGTCCACAAGCACATATTCAACCCTGTAATCCAAGGTCTCGTTGACAAAGCCTATGGCGAGATCCTTTATTGATGATTCTGTGAAGCGCGAGGGGACTACATAGGCGTCAACCCTGTGCGAGACTTGCGTGAATATGTTGTCCTGCGTAAGAATCGAAGCGTTGGACGGCACAATTCCAAGAACTTCGTAGAGCTGTAGTTCATGCTGCCCTACTCCGATGCGGGTGTAGTTGGGGAATGCAATGTTCATGACGGGGCAGAGAGGGCTTGTTAAGAAGAAGAACACGAGGTTGAACGCAACTATTTTCTTGAGTGCCCCTCTGATGCTTTTTAAGTTGGGGTTTTTCAAGAAGTTTTTCTCCAACCCGAATACTGCAGAAGCGAATATGAATGCCGCCAGATAGGCCTGATATTGATTGCCAAGCGTGTGATGGGCCATTGTCTGTGACAGGAATGCGAACCCAAACCATGGAATCGTTGGTATCAGGGCAGAAGGAGCTTTGAACGAGAAAAGCGCCAAAGGACCAAAGAGAAGCGCGAGATAGAGCAGTTTGTATTGGATGTCAAAAGCGAGCGCTTGAACCGCGTTCCAAGGCCTCGTTACTACCAAGAAAGGTATTTGGAGAGGATCCTTCGCTCCCAATATGGAGAAGTTTGGAGAACCCAAAAACTCTTCCATCCCTGCTGGATTGATAGGGAAGAAAGTGTTTCTCTGCCAAATCGTGAACCAATACCACAAACCACTTATCACGATAGTCGCAGCAGCGATGACAAGTACCTTCTTCCCTGCAGGTTCTCTGCTTCTCAGTGATGAGAGAATCTGTCTCCTATGTTTCCAAGCAATGTAGACTCCTACGAAAGCAGTAAACCATGCCGCATGCTCTTCGACCATCAGCGAAAGCGAGAAAAACAGGAAGTATCTGGGCCAGTTCTCTTTTCTTATGTAATACATTGTGAATATGAAGAAAAGCGGAAGAAAGGCCTGAACATGGAAGTCGTACCAATTGACCAATTGCATGGGTGGATACATCAGATACACAGATGCAAACAGCAGCCCCACGATTCTACCTCCGGCATATTCTCGAGCCAACTTGTACACTGGGATAGCTGCAAGCGCCAGTATGAATGATTGAAGCACCAACAGCGTCTCAGGTGCTGTGACCAGTCGATAGAAGGGCAAGATTAAGAATAGTATTGGGCTGAAATGTACGCCGAAGAAGGCTCCACTAGGGTTCAGAAAAAGTTCACACGTGTGGTAAAGGAACTTGTCAGCGTAAAGTGTGGTCCATAAAGACTGGGTGAAAATGCCCATGTCCCATGCACGGGTCATGAACGAGTAGTATCTGAGAACTGTGATGCAAGAGAAGACAATTGCGTAGGTTGTCACGGCGATGCACAGGATTAGGTCGCTTCGTTCTATCCTGTGAAATTTCTGGCTTAACCAAGCTTCGCGTTGTTCCAGAGACTTCAATCGGAATCTGATGCCTAGCTTCACCGTGTCTACATCCTTCCGCGCAACATAGTCCAACATTCTGTAGTCAAATGGCTGTCCAACTGCCTAAAATGCTCTTGGCATTTCCAGTCTGTAGATGCCGAAGTATCTAATATTTTCTATTCAGAGACAGGATGTAGGAAAGAAAATCTCTTATTTCATTGATGCTCAGTTTTGATTTTCCTTTCTTTCTGTTAACGAAGACTATGGGTTCTTCACTTATCTTGTAGCCTCTTGCGTTAGCCTGCCTAATAGTCTCAATCTGTATCTCGTAAGTCTGACTGTGCAGATCGGCTATTATGCCTCTGACGAGCCTAGTCGAGTAGCAGCGCATTCCGCTTGTGTAGTCTGATATTTTTGCATCAATTCTTACCTTTGTTATCAGGTTTGCCACTTTGCTGATTACCATGCGCCCTATGCTCCATTCGCGCGTGCCGCCGCCTTGGACGTATCTGCTTCCGACCACAAGGTCGCATCCTTTTCGCACAGGAGCCAACAATTTAGGGATTTCTTTGGGGTTGTGAGAATAATCTGCATCCATGGTGACTATACACTTCGGCGGGTACTTCATCGACAAAATGGCCTTGAAACCATCTGTTATTGCGGTTCCCAGTCCCAGCTTTTTCTCCCGGACAAGAAGCAGAACGTTGCGATACGTTTTCTGGAGCTTTCTCACAATGCCGGCTGTCCCGTCGGGACTTGAATCGTCAATAACCAGTATTGACACATTGAGGTCTGAGTGTTCCAGTTCTAAAATAAGCTTCTCAATGTTCGCCGCTTCGCAATACGTAGGGAGAATTAGCGCAATTTCAGATTTGATGTCGAGATTCCCTTCTACTTGCGAAGACTCCATTAGTTTTTCTTCCCTTTCAAAGATACCCTTGTGAATTATCAATCTTCATATATAAGGTCTACTACGTTCTACTCAGTTTTGTAAGCGTCCTTTCTGCCGCGCTTCAGCCTTATCCTGTAATAAGACAATGGATGACGTACTCTTTCACACAGCTCGTCAGCGTTCACACACACTCCATGCGTTTTCAAGGTTTCACATTTCGGCGGAATGTACCTTGTCCTTGAACCCGTCTCTCCTGCTATGTGCTCTACCTGGTAGCGCGTGAGTTTTTCATTGAAGTCTGAAATGTTCTTGAAAAGTTCAATCACCTTGTCAGGCGACATTCCGATGTTTATGAGAAACGAGGTTAGCGCGAACCTGCCTATGTGTGAAATGTGACGTCCCGATGAGAACGCAAGGTACAGTGCACTAATGCACGGGGGAAATGCTTCTTGAACCATTACCTTCGGGATTTCCTCCATTTCAGTAGGGCCGATTTTTTCAGCCGACAATTTCTTGATTTTTTCAGCCATTTCCATTATTCTCTTTGGGAAAGCGGGCAGTTCCTTCGCTTCAAGCCTTTCTTCAATATGCCTTCGCACCTCTTCACTCAGCAGCCGTGCAGTCTCATTCCTTGACAAGAGAACATTTCCATTGTGCAGGGTTCTGTTGACCAATTTCCATTTCTTGTCTCGAAGATGCGTCGCATTCCTCAAGTAATCTGCAAAGTATACTGAAAATTCATTGAAGGACGCGGTTCCTTGGATTAGGCTCAGCTTCCATCCGAAGTTACGGGCAATGTCCAGAATTCGTTCTCTTCTTTCTTCCTTAATGTCTTCGAAAGTCTGTTTTGCCTCGGCAAGGGCATATCTTTTCTTGATGAAGTTGTTTCCAGTTGCGATTGCCAACATTATCGCTACCGGAAAAGAAAGTATTTCGATTTCTTCTTTGCGTGTCTTTCTGTCAACAATAGTATACAAGATTGCTTCTTCGACTCTTTCTTCCGCCCTCTCGAGAACCCTTTCAAATTCGGGGTTTGCGAGGTCTTCGAGTTTCAGGTCCAGTTTCCTTACGTATTCCGTGTTCTCTTTGAGAAAAGGATACTTGGCCAGATCGGTCTTGGCGAACCTTGCAGAAGACATCTCATTTCGTTTCTAAAGCTATTCCGTCTCTATTCTAGGCGCTAAATAGTAGCTCAATTTCCCTTCCTTAGGCTGATGAAAATCAAGCTTCACAGGCATGTCAGATGAAAACTCCAACGTCGCAATGTCAGACGTAGCTGAAGCAGCCTTTATGATTTCAGTCAAGTAACTGAGGCTGAACGTCGCCTTCTGATGCTCTTTAGCCTCTAAATCAAGCAAGGCATCACTTCCCTTCTGCAGAGTAATCGTCGCGCCCATAAGATCACCTGACGCCGTGAAGACCAATTTGTCAGGGTCGGCTTCAATTTTCACATGGTCACTCACAAGCTGCGCGTCCTCGATTGCCTGGCTCAGCCCCTCAGTCGTCGCTTTCGCTTTGACATTGAAGGTGATTTTTGGAGTAGGCACCTCTTCCTCCGAAGCCTCGAGAGTCGGCATTGTAAAATTGCGAGCGTACCTTCCCATGATCGCGATCTGCAGCTTTCCAGTTTTTTCATCAAGTGAAAGCTCGACAGTCTCGTCTTTTCCAGCCCTTTTAACCAGTTTCAGAAATTCGGTGATGTTGATACACATTTTTGTCGGTTCCGTGCATGTGTATTCTTCGAAGATCGTTTTGGGCCATTCAAAGTCAATCATGGCTACCCGCGAAGGATCCATCGCCCTCAACTTCAACCCTTCTGAGTCTATTTTGAATGTGGCCTCGTCTACGAGAATCGAAATTGAAGTCACCATGTCTCTGAGGAGTTTGGCATCGGCCATTTTGAGCCTGAACATCGGAGTCACCTTTCTACTGCATATTATCAGTCGACAATAAAGACTTTACGCGTTGTAGTCCGTAGTCAATTGGTAATGTTCTCTCTGGCAGAATGTTTGAGAGGGCTCTTGTGCGCGTCGAAAATTCCGGAAGGAACAGTTCCTTGCGGACGCCACACTGCTTTGTTGCTAATGTTTAGCTGTATTCTCTGAATGTGTAGCTGCATTTGGTGCAACGCAAGAACTGCGTTGAGGATTCATCTGCGCCTCTCGTTTGCACCTGCCACACGTAGGCCAGATTGTTTCCGCATTTGGGGCATTCGATTCTTACAGTGGGGAGAGTTCTCAGTTTCTGTTCCTCTTTCCCTATGACTGCCACAAGATATTGCGGCTTGTGTTGTATCACTTTCGCGACTTTTGGCTCCACTTTCTTGCCTGCAGGATGTTTCCTGTAGCCACATTTGGCGCAGGCCAAGACTAGTGTTTCTTCTTTTCCCTTTTTTGCTTTCTTAGGAACGAGTCGCGAGCCGCATTTTGGGCAGAATTCCATAGAACGATTCTCCGTTGTCCGTTTCATTAGCCTTAGCATGGTCTCTTTTATAGTTTTTCTCCTTTCAATACGTAGCAGAATTACATTTTGGACATGCCAGAAGCGACAAGATGCGCTACGCGTAGAGCTTCAGGAATGCTGCTTCTTGTGGAAGTGAGCCTCAAGATTTTTCGAGCATCCTCTTCGAGAACGCCGCAGATTTCCATGTACACCTTTTCACTTTTTTCTCTTGTCTCGACTTCGGAAATTTCTCCAGCGTTCATCACGGCGTTCCATCGCTTCTCGGGCGATGATAAATGCTGTAATGCCTTTTTGATTTCTTTCAGATCAGGTCTGTCGCGCGTTACTGCAATTACGGGAAGTTTGGTAATCGCATTGAGTTCCTTGATGTCGACGATGTTAAAGCCGGCAAACGTGACGCCGTCGAGCATTATAACTCTTAACTGTTTGTAATGCGGAGAAGACGTTATCATTGAAGCGATTCTTTCAGTGGCGTCAAACCCGTCAACCTCGACTCTCGTGCTCATGACGCCATCGAGCCAATAGCCTCCGCGAAAAACCACTCCGATAATGGCCGCGTAGCTTTTTGAATGTGGAACAAAGGCTCCATCGTCAACACCAAGGACCCGGATTTCAGGCTTAATGGCACGGAATCTCTTCGCCGGCAAAATGATTCCTCGAAAGTATCATGGAAATATGACTAGGAAAGATGTTATAAGTCTAATGAAAAACCATTGAAAGGGGGGACTGAAGTTTGAGCAGGCAACGTGTTGAGCTCGGTTTTTCAAGCGTCCGCAGGTGCCTAGGTGAGGTTTTGGTTGATCATGGTCTGGCCTCGTTTGGAGACGCGTACGTGAACTTTGTCTTTTCACTGGCTATGTCAAACCGGAAAAGAGAACCCATGGGCACCAAAGTGAAAGGAACATTGCTTGCAGAAGCACTCAGGAGAGCAGGATTGAGGGAATGTATGCCTTCAAGAATGTCTAGACATGAATTGGCTGACGCTGCAGAAGCGCTGATAGTCTACGCTTGGCTGAACAACTTTTTGAGCCTAAGCGAGAGCGTCGTACTCATTGGGAAATACAGTGATCCTGTCGAAGGCATGAGCCAGTTGCTTGTTGCCGCAAAAGAGAGAACTACTTTTCCTTAAGCGCTCTGGCTAACTCCTTTCCGAATTCTTTGTTCATTTCTCGCGTCTTTTCTAAAGCGTTTTTCAGAATCTGTTCCGCTTTCACTTTGCCTTTCGTGCGGACATATATGATCGGGTTTGACGCGATTGGATGCGGGACGTCATATCCAGCCAAATCCACGTTCTCTTCTTCTAAGAGCTTCTTCTGAAGCACATTGCAGAGCGTGTGACCAGCGCCTTCCACTTCGATTCTGAGTTCGTTGGGGGTTTTCTTAAGCACATTAACCTTCATTCTCATCGTCACCTTTTCCGCGCTCAATCAATCCTTTTCCATAGTCTGAAGCAGTTTTGCGTCTTTCAAGCCGCCCGCATTTTGGACAATGCATCCCTTGTCTTCTTGGCTCAAGCAGCGTTCCACAGCTTGAACAGAAAGCGTAGATTACGCCTAGGTTTCTGTCTTTTGTTGACAAGTGATAGGTTCGGTTCTTTTCACTGATTACCTTTGCCCTTATTATGTCGCCTGCTTTGCATATGTCAAACATGGAATCCACATAGCGTAACTGCACGTCTGAAACGTGAAGTATTCCAGCGAAGGCACCTGAGACCTCGTCACTGTCAATTTCAAAGATGCGGACTCCCGCGGTTTCAGACTGAGCGTTTGAAACCTGTCCCACGACAGTGCTTCCCGTAATCGGCACTTTCGCACCGTGAGTCAACTGGTGAACTGACACGCGCTTGTGTACCAAGTCAATCAAAACGCGGCCGATGACTTTGGAATAAATCACTCCTTCTTTAACGAAGGTTCCTGCGTCTGGTATGAACTCTTCAATCACGGCGAGGCGATCTCCGGGAACTACCAGTTGACCGGTTTTTTGTCCATTGTTTTTCGAAGTCATATCAAATTCCTTTTTTTCTTCGACTAGCTCACATATTAAATGCGCTTGCATATCTAGGCGCGGGCGTTTATCGAATGTTTATAACTCTACTTTCTGTGCTCATCAATAAACCTTTTGATACGTCAGAAGGGAGCGTGATTATGTTGGTTTTTTTGCATGAGGGATCATTTTCTGCGCATGACATACAGATCAACTGGAAACTCGTGTTTTCCTTTGGTGTGGAAGTCAAACATGTGCGGAATGGTCATCAACAAAGCAAAGGCCCCTTCGATTCTTCCGCCATTCTCTTCGACGAACCTTTTCATGAAGGTAGATGCAGAAACCGTCACCACGCCGTCGCTGGTCGTTTTCAATTTTCTGACGAGCGTCAAATCCTCGCCCGGTCTCTTGTGTAGAGAATAGACCACATTTCCCAATTCCAGCGCCTTTGCTATGAACTTTCTGTCAGCTCCTCTTTTTTGCACTCCGAAGGGGGGATTCTGCAAAACTGTATCGAAGTTTCCTCGAATAGAATCAATGTCTCCTGCGATCCATTGCGTCTTCTTTGCAAAGCCAGCCACCAAAGAGTTTTCATAAGCTGCTTTCACAGCAGTCTTGTCTATGTCTATGCCCATTACTTCCTTTGCGCCCAAGAATGCTGCTCCGATTGCAAGTCTGCCTGTTCCGCAACCTAGGTCGATAACTCTCTTGCGGACAATGTCTTTGTTCGCGTACGCTGCAATGTAAAGCATCGTTGCGGCTGCGTCAGGGGGAATTGTGTATTGCTCAAGGTCAGGTGATGGCTCCGGGTGAGGTTTGACTCTCTGGAGCATTCGTTCAAGGTCTAACTTTCGAGTAAGCCTTTCTTGCATAGTTCTTCCCAGGATAGCCTCCCGATAACCACCAACGTTTCGTTGGTCGTTAGAACAGGTTTCTTGAACCTGGCAGCGTCGTCGAGAGAAATTCTTGGGCAGGCTGTGTTCACGAAGGCGTCTACGCTCGGAAACTCCATAAGCACTTCAGGAGTTATCTCCCTAGCGGCAAGAAGATTGGCAACTTTACCGGCTTGCTCGAGCTTTTCCTTGATCTGCAATGCCTCCTCCAACCGTTTCTGCATGGGCTTTATTCCAATGATGATCCCGAAGTTTTTCGCTTTCTTTGCCTCCTCTATCGCAGCCCACCTCTGCTTCAGTATTTTTTCGGCTTCAGGGTCGACAGAGAACGCAGTGCCGTCAAAAGGATCGGCGACAACTGTTGGCTTCGAAGTTGCGAGGGCAACCCCTAGGGCATGGAATTGTCCTCCGCCAATGAACAGGAAGGCGTCAACATCCTTTGCTATCGAGATTGCGTTGCTGTAATCACATCCGACAACTTGTCCTGGATAACTAAGCCGTCTGGTGTCGCCCACGACAACTGTTTTTCCTGAACGAATTATCATTTCTCTTACTTCGTCTAACGTTTGAACATGCTGAACTGTTGTAACCAGTCCTATCCTCCGCCATTTTTCCATCAAAGGCAGAGCTTTCTCAACAGTAGAATCTACTTTGAGGGTCGCCCGAGCTTCGATGTAAAGTGTTGGAACACGTTCATACTTGACCAGTTTCGTGTGCCCATAATGGATTATCAAGTCTACTCCTAGGCTTTCGGCTTCGGCTATAGCCAAGTCGCATCCGCCGTAGCAGGGATCTGCAGAGATTATTGCTTGCACTCCGAGTTTTTCGATGGTTCTTGCGATGTGTGGCGCTTCAGGCTTCAATCCTTCTGGAACCTGGATCAGAACACGTTTTGCCCCTAGTTTAAGAATTTCTTGTTTGATTCTTTCTTCTTCTAAGTCAAAATTCTTCATGTAGCCACATCCCAAACTTGAGAGTGTATGCGAAATCTAAAGGATATAACGAGGGTTTTAGGGGTTCCATTCCCAGGGCTGAATTGGCTTCTTCATCGGTTGTCCCTGGGCTCTTGCGTTCATTTCTGCCAGTCTCTCGAGAATTATCTTTTGTTCTATGCTGGCAACAAGCTTCTTTGTCGCTATGACGGCGTCGTTGTTTACTGAGATGCTGTCAATTCCAACTCTCACTAGGAATTCGGCGAAGTCCGGAAGGTTTGATGGGCCTTCTCCGCATATTGAAACCGTTGCTCCATTCTCATGGGCCACTCTGATCAGGTGGGCGATTATTCTGGTGACTGCGGGGTCTCTTTCGTCGAAGTATCCCATTTGCCCGAGGCGCTCTGAGTCTCTGTCTATCATGAGGATGCCTTGGGTCATGTCGTTTGATCCTATTGAAAATCCGTCAGCAATTTTGGAAAATTCGTCGGCAAGTATCGCGATTGATGGGGTTTCGGCCATGAACCAGACTTTGAAGTCCTTTGATCTTTCCAGTTCTTCTTGGCGCATGATTTCAAGAACAGCCTTCGCCTCCCATAGGGTGCGAACCACTGGCAGCATGACCCACACGTTTTTCAAACCCCATTCTTTTCGGCATTTGACTATTGCCTGGCATTCGAGTCTGAAGGCTTTCTCGTACCATTGGCTGATATAACGGCTGCATCCCCTCCATCCAAGCATAGGGTTGGCCTCAACGATCTCATATTTGTCGCCGCCTTTGAGTTCCCTGTACTCGTTAGTTTTGAAGTCGCTGAACCGAACCACAAGAGGGCGTGGCTGGATTGCTCGGGCGACCGTCGCTATTCCATCTGCAAGTTTGTCAACGAATTCCTGGCTTTTTCCTGTCTCAACGTATTCAAGCGGATGTGTGCCTATGTAGCTTGCCAAGATGAACTCTGTGCGCATGAGGCCTATGCCTTCGAAAGGCAGGTCCTTATAGTCTTCAATTTTCTCAGGCACACCAAGGTTCATGTAGATCTTTGTTGCTGTCGTTGGCACGGCTTGGAACGTACCGCCTGCAACGACCCCCTGAGGAGTGGATAATCCGGCTGCGGAGGTGAGCTGTGCGGTCAATGATGCTATTGCACCTTCGTACACGACGCCACTTTTCGAATCAACAGTGTATTCCTTCCCAGTCATCATTAGCTTCGTAGCCTTCTCCGTTCCGACGACGCAGGGAATGCCTAGTTCCCGACTGACGATGGCTGCGTGACACGTGACTCCGCCCTTGTCAGTGACTATTGCGCCTGCAAGCTTCATGAAAGGAACATAATCAGGATTGGTCATGTCAGTCACAAGGATGTCGCCTTTGTGCATGACTTTGGCAGCTTCCTGCGGGTTTGACACGACTTTTGCAATGCCAATTCCGAAGCCTCGCTTTCCTGCCGCAATTCCTCTTATTACAACTTTCAATTCAGGTGCCTTCGTCTCTCCTGTTTCGCCTCCTGAAGGCGTCTCGGCAGCTTTCATGCTCCAGACGGTCTCAGGCCGGGATTGCACTATGAACGTGTTCTGTGGTGCAGTGGCAATGTCTTGGTCTATGGCCCACTCGATATCTTGGGGTTTGCCGTAGTGTTGTTCAATGCGTTTAGCCAGTTCTGCAAGTCTGACTATTTCCTCATCATTTATACACGGCAATTGCTGTTTCTCTTCAGGCACTTCCTCGTGAATGGTGTGTCCAGTCTTCGGATCCCTTACGTACTGGATATTTTTCTTTGCAAGGCGTCTTTCGGTTATTCTTAATGATACTTTGTCAACGACGAAGTCGTCAGGGGTGACTGAACCTGAGACTACTGCTTCACCCAAGCCGTAGTTACCTTCGATGACTATTTGCTTAGTATCACCAGTAACCGGGTTCAAAGTGAAAATGACACCAGCCGCCCTGGAATTGACCATTTTCTGCACACCAACACTGATGAATACTTTCTCATGTGCGAAACCTTTCTCGTTGCGGTAGAAGATAGCGCGTGGAGTGAACAAGCTTGACCAACATTTCACTGTATTCTGAAGGACACCCTTGACTCCCCGCACGTTCAGAAAGGTTTCTTGTTGTCCCGCAAACGATGCATCTGCCAAATCCTCAGCGGTTGCGCTCGACCTCACCGCCACGAATACGTCTTTGGTGTTCAATTTCCTGTTCATTTCTTCGTACGCGTTTTTTATGGCGCTCTCAATCTCTTTGGGCATCTGAGTAGAGTCGATTAATTCGCGAATTTTGATCGATGCTACCTCATACTGAGCCGGGTCGTTCTTGTCTGTCACTGTTTCGTCTATGATCTCATAGATTTTTGCAGCTATCTTCGTCTCTTCTATAAACTTCTTGTATGCATAGGCTGTGATGGCAAATCCGGGGGGTACAGGCATACCGACGCTTGTCATTTCTCCTAGGTTGGCGTTCTTTCCTCCTACGGACGGAATATCTGTCTTTCTTAGTTCTTCAAACCATAGGACTAGATCTTGCTTCATTTCAGTCAACTGTCTTCGCCTCTTCAAGCTGCAATTTTTCAATAACTATTTTGCAAGGCATCGGAAGCTTTGCACTTCCGCGTTTCAAACATTCCTTCATAAGTTCGACAGCGTCATGGTTCACAAAGACGCTGATAATAGTCTGGTTCGGTCTGACACGTGCGGCTGTTCCTATCGGTTTTCCGAATGATCTGCGCATGCCGTCTTGGAGACGATCGGCATGTGCCCCAAAAATCATCTTGTTTTCCCGCAGTATAGTGTGTGGGTAGGGATACACCGTTAATTGATAATTATTCACAAGTTTCTCCATCAGCGAACGGTTTGTGGCCACACGTGTCGCTTCCAAGGCGTTGTGGCGGATCTGAGCCGATTCAAGGGATATGAGTTTTCCCTCATATTCGAATTTGGCTTTTGTGTCGCCCATGGTAAACTTTGTGATTTTGGACGGTGGAAATCCTTTCACAAACTCTCTTCTCGTGTAGTTTTGCCCTTTTACGTGTCTGTAATTTTTAGCTCGCATGATAATTCCCCTTTAGCATACCTTTGACCGCTATATTTAAACATTTAACAGATGGGATTACTCATACTTAT
>CAYNQC010000032.1:0-9753 GCA_964399235.1 uncultured Candidatus Bathyarchaeia archaeon
AAATACACACAACTCAAAACACAAGAATGGAAAGAATACACGCCTCACACACCGACAAATAAAAACCAAGTAACCCCATGGGAAATCCACAAGTACCTCTACGACTAGCGCGCGCCAGTGTATTTCAGGTCGAGCATCATCAAGCATTCTTCCCTTCGCTCATACGTTATTCCCAGTATTTCTTCTTCCAATAAGCTGCTACCTCGTCGCATCGAGCAAACCAAACTTTTGGGTAACTCTTCATGTGTCTGATCAGTTTGTCTAATAGGATTATTCTGCTAGGTCTTCCGATAATGAAGTCGTGGCTGGTCTGGCAGAAGAGTCTTCTCATTTCGTAGATGCCGTCGAACTCTTTTGACCATATGTCGTAAACTTTGGACGGAGACGATATGTGTCCCGGACCCCAGGCTAGTGAAAAGAGGAAATGCACAGCATCGCTTAGCATCCACTGAAATGGGATCTCAAGAAGGTCCTTCTTCTTGCCGTTGATTTCCCATCTGTAGGGAACGTCATCTGCCATGCAAGTGCTGTGGTAGATGAATCCTTCTTCCAACAATATGTCAATGGTGTTTGGGCTAAACTCTCCTGCTGGTGCCCTGAAGCCAACTGGCCTCATGCCCGCGTGTTGCTCGATCATTGCGATCCCTTTTTCGAAGTCTTTCTTTTCTTCCTCTCTATTTAGTCGGCTAAGGTCTTCATGTGTATATCCGTGGTAAGCCACTTCGTGTCCTCTTCTTGAGATCTCTCTTATGCTTTCAGGATATCTCTCTGCTGTCAAACCTGGAACGAAGAAAGTTGCTTTTATAGCCCATTTGTCGAGCAGATCGAGATATCTCCATATTCCCACTCGGGGTCCGTACTCTGCTTCGGAAATCTGAACAAGTTTGTCAACGCCGAACGAGCTCCAAAGTGTCTGTGCATCATAATCCAAGGTTAAGCACACGGCACACTGTGCGTTTTCGGGCCATTCAACTTCCTCGATCGTTCTTTTGTTCGCTGTCCTACAAGTGGGACCAGTCACTTTCGACGTATCAATCACCTATTTGTCTTTACGCTCCAAATGGCTATATAGCTTAGCTAAACAAAGCCAACGCTGTTGCTGACGAGATATGTTATAGATAGTGTATCTCGTGGCGCGCGCTGAAATTCCAACATAGAAGTCGTTCGGAAACCGCCGCAAGCCCTCCTCGAAAGCCTCCATCAAGACTCGCACACATTACCTTAACTCAAAAAACCTAGGGGAGGGGGGTCTTTTTCGCTGTTTTTCAACCAAAAACTATGTTGAACAGTCCATAATGAAGGCCTACGCTTCTACGCCGAGACACAGCAGACAACGCATTGCGCACACATGGAAAAGCTTTATAGTTACACATCAAACCTAAACTGGGGCGTATCATCATAAAGAAAAAGTTAATGGAAATCCTGGCTTGCCCAATAGACAAATATCACCCACTCGAACTGCACATTTTCGAACAAAAAGATGAAATCATCGAAGGCCTCATCACATGTCCAAAATGCTCACGCTGGTACCCCATCAGGGACGAAATCCCCGAAATGCTCCCAGACGAACTGCGAAAAGAAAACGAAGACCTCCCCTTCCTCAAAAAATGGAAACAGAAAATCCCCAAAAAAATACTTTCAGAAGGAAAACCGTTCAACCTGACAAAAAACCCGACACCAACCTAAACACTACTTCAACTTCACTATCTTACCCGTCGCCGAAGACTTCAAAGCAGACTCAGCAATCCTAAGCGCCCGCAACCCATCCAACCCCGTGATCAAAGGCTTCTCCTTCCCCGCAACACAATTAGCAAAATGCCGTAACTCAAGCTTCAAAGGCTCCTGAACCGGATATCTCGGCTGCACAGTCTCCTTCGCATCCTCGATACGCAACTCCTGCGTGATATAATCAAGACTCATTATCGCCTCACTTCCCGTCGCAATGAGAACCCGCGTCTTGTAAGGTGTCAACCAGTTAGACTCTATAAACGCAGTTTTACCACCTTCAAACGTCAACATCACCTGCGCATAATCCTCAAACTTTCCATGCCTCATGCTTCCAGTCTTAGCATACACGGCTATCGGATCTCTGTTGAAAAGATACAACATCACATCAATATCATGAATCGTCGTGTCCTTAACAACCCCAACATCACCAATTCTCTCCGGCCACTGCGACACTCTCTTAGCCGTCGCACACACCAATTCGCCAATTGACTTCTCCTGAACCGCCCTCTTAATGTGCTGAAGCCCAGGAATAAACCTCATCAAAAAACCAACCGTGACATGCACACCACTCCTCTTCGCCGCCTCAAGCAACTTCTCAGCCTGCCTCACGTTCGCAGCCATCGGCTTCTCAACCAAAACATGCTTTCCGGCTTTCACCGCTTCAACAGCAACTTTCGCCAGACTCGTTGACCACGTGCACACACTCACAGCCTCAATGTCCTTATTCTGAAGCATCTTACCCATGCTCGTATAAGACTTAGCACCAAACTGGTCTCCAACAGCTTTAGCCCTCAAAGGGTCCATGTCACATACCGCGATCAGCTCCGTTTCCTCAAGTTCCCTATAGACTCTCGCATGATTTTTCCCCCAAAAACCAGTTCCAACGACCGCCATGCCTATCTTTTTCATTTCGTCCAAACACCCCTTCCTAAACCACGATATACGAAACCTTCCTTTTCAACCTTATCAGGTTCCACGACTCCAACCAAGTCAACTACTGCGCTCATCTTTTTCATCATTATCCTCAACTTGTCCAAGTTAAGCTTTCTAAACTGATCATGCGCCGTCAGTATAACTACACAGTCTACACCCTCAATGGCCTCTGCAAAAGTCTTCTTCACACGAAACTGCGTCTCAACCAAGTCATCCTCAGAACAATACGGATCATAAAAATGAATTCTCGCACCCTTGGCAACAAGCAACTCAGCAATCTCCCCAGCGATCTCTTTCGGCGGACTCTTAACATTCGGCGTCTCACACAAACCAAGAACAGAAACACGCGCTCTCCGCATGGTTTTCCCACATCTCGCCAACGCGTCCTTCACAAAATTAACAACCTGTCTCGCCGCCTGCTCGTTAGCTTCCCTTGCCGCCACAGCAGTCCGAAGCCTGACGTTCAGGTTCTCAGCGTCTGCAAGAAGAAGATACGGCTCTTCTCTTGCGTCACTCTCGGTAAGCGCAGACACCGACGGCAAAGAAGAAGCAAAACCTTTCAAAATTTCATTGATTTCAAGATAATCCACACCCGCTTTTTCACAGAATAGAGCCAATTCTCTCGTCAAAGCACTCGAAACATCCCGTTGCTGAAACTGAAACAGTGTCGCCGTTTCCGCGGCTTTCACGTTTCCTGTTTTCTTGAGTCTGCCTTCCGAGATCGACGCCAGCACGGTTGACGCAAGGTTCAGACTGTTTTGATCGGATGCCGCAACTATGCGCTGTGTTGCGAAGGGAAGGAAGGGGCTATATGCCAAACCGATGTCCTTTCCAACTTTAAAGCCGGAGCTGTCCTCAAGGGCTTCTTTGACTGCGCCATCGATTATGCCCATTCCGAGCGGCCTGACAAAGATGACTATTGATCCAATCTGAAGGCTCGCGCCTATCCGTTTACAAATGTTCTCAAGGTTTGAATGGTCGATTTTTCTCTTTGAGTCAATTCTCGCAGGAATCGTTACCACGATAATGGCGCTTTCGACAATCGTTTGCTTGAGATCACTTGACGCGGTTATGCATCTGGCTTTTACCTTGTCCTTCAGTTTGGTTTCTGTTTGGCCTGCCAAAAATCGAGCTTTTCCCTTTGCGATCTTGTTGACTATGGTTAAATCCGAATCAAAACAAATGACCCTGAACCCTGCCTCAGCCAAGAGTACAGCATGGATAATCCCGATCTGGCCACACCCAATTATGCACACAGTGTATTTCGCACGTTTCTCAGGAGTGTTGAGGTCTTCGGGTTTTGTGAGTATCAGAGGCGCGGACATACGGTTTCCCTCGGCGAAAATAACCTGACAAATCAGCGTTCCAGGCTGTCGATTATTTTCTTGAGCCGCTGAGTATACTCACTAACGAGTTTATGGGCTTTCTCTTCCGTCTTAGCCTCCGCATAGAGCCTGTAGACCGGTTCTGTCCCGCTTGGCCTTATTAGTATGGATCTGTTGTCTTCAAACCAAATTTTGACGCCGTCGATCGTGTTTATGTTTAAGCCTTTTGCCTCTGAAATCAGTTTTTCCAGTACACGCTGTTTGAGCTCTTCTCTGCATTCAACCTTCTCCTTCTCAATGAAATATCTGGGCAGCTCATTCACGAGTTTGGAAAGCTTCTTGCCTGTCTTCGCCATTATTTGCAGTATCAAAACAGTGGACATTGCCCCGTCTCGTACGGGCTGATGAGGCGCATAGAAGATTCCGCCGTTTTCTTCTCCTCCGAGTTTGGCCTTCAGCTGCTTCATTGTCTGGGCAACGGTGACGCTTCCCACCTTGGTCCAGACAACCTTTCCCTTGTAGGCCTCGGCCACTTCTTTTATCAATGTTGAAGAGCTCACAGGAGTCACTATCTGTTCATTGGGGTTTTCTTTCAGAAAGTATTTTTCAGCGACAGCGAAAGTCTTGTCGCCCATATGGATTTCGCCTTTCTCGTCAACGAAAACAGATCGATCCGCATCTCCATCATAGGCCACGCCTAGGTCTGCCTCAACGGCTTTCACTGTTGATGCCAGCTCTTTAAGGTTCTCTGGACGCGGTTCCGGGAGTCTTCCAGGAAAAGTCCCATCGATGTCAGCATTTATCGTTGTGACTTTACATCCGAGTTCACGAAGCAAACGGGGCGCGGCAAGGGCGCCTACACTGTTTGCTGTATCGAGCACAACATGGTAGTGCTTCTTTGCTATTGCTTTGGTGTCGACATGGGTTTGTATGGCTTCAACGTATTCGTCGATTATTCCTGGGAGGTCACGTGTTTCGCCGATTTCGGTCCAGTCTGCAGGTTTTGTCCTGTCATTGAAGTAGATTTTTTCGATTTCGATTTCTTGTTCATGTGAGATTTCCACGCCATCGTTCCAGAGAACTTTGATGCCGTTGTATTCGGGCGGATTGTGGGACGCGGTGATTATGACTCCTCCACTGGCTTTATGGTTCTTGACGGCAAATTGCAGGGCGGGTGTTGGGGCCATGCCAGCTGAGAGAACTTTGCATCCTGTGGAGTTCAAGCCGGCGATGACGGCTTTGACGAGCATGGGTCCGCTTGTTCGGGCGTCGTAGCCGATTATGAGCGTTCCTTTATTGAAATAAGTGCCTATTGCGCATCCGATTTTGACGGCGACATCAGGTGTCAGTTCTTTGTTGACGAGTCCGCGGATGCCGTTTGTGCCGAATAAATGTTTGGGAGCTTTCATTTTTCAACTTCCTTTTTTCTCGTTACTTGCAGTTTTCGGGGTATATGTCTCCCGTAACTTCGTTTGCCGGGCAGATTGATGTTCCCGTTGGGAGGGAAACGTTGTCTCTTATTCGGGCATGATCACCGATTATGCAGCCCCTTCGGATGTGGGCGTTTGCGCCGACATAAACGTCTTCGCCGATTATTGCGCCATGAACCTCCGAGCCATCAGCTATTTGTGTTCCCGCGAGGATTATGGAGTTTTCTATGTCTGTGTTTTCCCCTATTGTCACTTTTCGTCCTAGAACGGCATAGGGACCAATGGTTGATTGTCTTCCAATTGAGACGCCGTGGGCGAAGGCCACTGGGTTCTTGATCTGGACGCTGGGTGGGTTCTTGTGTCTCAGCTGTGTGCCAACGTTGTCCAGCAGGATCTTGTTGAGTTGCAAGTAGTCTTCCGGTTTGCCTATGTCGATCCACAGGCGATCGTGGACGTAGCCGTAGAGTTCCTTTTCTTCTGCGAGTTTGGGAAAGATTTCGCGTTCGATTGAAACAATGTGTCCTTCTGGTATGTATTTGAAGATTCTTGGACTTAGAACATAGACTCCTGCGTTGATGAGGTTGCTGGGCGTCGTTCCCGGCGGGGGTTTTTCGATGAATCCGGTTATGCGTTTGTCTTTTGCGAGTTCGGCGACGCCGTATCGGCTTGGGTCTTGTACTTCGTGGAGGGCGATGGTTGCCGTGCATTGGTTTTCTTCGTGTTGTCTGAGCATCTGTGCGTAGTTCACGTCGACGAATACATCGCCATTCAGAACAAGAAAAGGCGAATCGTGTCCGAGTGTTTTTTCGGCTTTCTTTATTGATCCGCCTGTTCCTAATGGTTTTCTGAGTGGATCGTGTGAGTAAGTTATGTGCAGGTTTTGTCTTGGGACTCGGTGTTGTTTGATGTAGACTTCTGTTTGGTGGAAGACGGCTAGGATTATGTCGTTGATGTGGTTCTTGGCGAGGCGTTCATAGCTCCATTGTAGGAGCGGTTTGTTGAGTACAGGGAATAGGATTTTTGGGCGGGTGCAGCTGAGGGGGCGTAGTCTGGTGTTGAAGCCGCCTGCGAGGATGAGTGCTTTCAAATGGTTTTCACCGAGTCTTAGTTGCAGAGTAGTATTCGGCTGGCTGATAATAAAACGGTTTCGCGGAGGGGCTTGTGCCTGTACTGTCGGCGAACCGCGCACCTTTGAAGTTGTTGTGGAACCCGCAAAAGGATGGTGTGTTGAAAGCTTTTCATGGGTTGACTGTTTTGCGAAATGGCGCAAAAGGTCCGCATTATGGACTGTTCAACATGAACGATGGTTGAAAAACAGCCAAAAACACCCTGCCCCCCTCCCCCTCGGTTTTTGCCTTTCACAGTATCGTAGATGAGTCTTTGCTCGACCCTGACCGTAGAGGCGTGCGCAGAAATTTGCATAAGGGCATGTAGTTTTGGACAGCTTTGCGTGGCGCGCGTTAGACTCGGCGCTCGTATCGGAAGCTCAGAAGTTTGGCGTTTGGAGCTTGACATGCTGGGGGTAAAGCCGAAAATGAATTATTTACGCATGATGATAGAATGTACAAGTCTGCGTGATTGAGAATGATTGATCAAATCTTTGAGATTGTTAAGGCTCACGAAAAGTGGCGTGGAAAACAGTGTTTGAACTTGATCCCGTCTGAAAACGTGATGAGCCCCTCTGCCAGAGCATTGCTTGCCTCGGAGTTTGCCCATCGCTATACTGCTAGAGACCGCTTCTACATGGGCACACGTTTCACAGACGAGATTGAACAATACGGTGAAAAACTGGCAAAGGACGTTTTCAAAGCCGAAATCGCAGATCTGCGTCCACTTTCAGGACACATAGCTGACCTGATCGTGTTGGCAAACTTGACCCACTCGGGAGACACGCTCATATGCACTTCACCAGACGACGGTGGATATCCAGGAATGTGGAAGGAAGGCTTAGCTGGTTTCCTCAAGCTCAAAGCGACGGCTTTTCCCTTTTCAAAAAGAGACTACAGCATTAAGGTTGACGAGGCCCAAAAACTCATAGTCAAAACAAAACCGAAGATGGTGATTTTCGGCGGAAGCTACATCGTGCTTCCACAACCCGTCAAAGAACTGGCGAAAACCGCGCGCGAAAACGGCGCGGCTGTTGGGTTCGACGGTTCACATGTTCTGGGACTGATTGCGGGAGAACAATTTCAAGATCCTCTTAGAGAAGGCGCGCAACTTCTGTTCGGTTCAACTCACAAGAGTTTCTTCGGACCCCAAGGCGGCATAATCGTTGGAAACAGGGACCCAGGCGAATGCTTGAAAGAGAAAATCTTTCCTGCCTACGTAGACAACGCCCATTGGAACCGAATTGCAGCGTTGACCTTGGCTCTGGCGGAAATGAAAAAGTTTGGAAAAGCTTACGCTGCTCAAATCGTTCGAAACTCAAAAACCTTGGCGAAATGCCTGTCCGATTATGGGTTTCCCGTCATTTGCAGACATCTGGGGTTCACCAAGTCGCATCAAGTGATCATGGATTACGGAGACATGCCAAAAGCCAGAAAAGCGGCCGAAAAATTCCAGCGTGCAAACATAATCACTGACTGCGCAATCAGAATTGGAACATGCGAAGTCACACGAAAAGGAATGAAAGAGTCCGAGATGCTGAAAATAGCGGAACTGCTCAAGAGAACTGCAATAGATGACGAAAAGGCAGAGACTATAAAGAAGGACGTAGCCAGACTCTCAGGTGAGTTCCAGAAAGTTCAGTATTGCTTTGACAAGTAAGACTCCTTTTATCCCACGTTTATGTAGCATTCTCAAGACCTGCTTGAAAAGTGACACGCCATGGGATCGGCGGCTCCGTCTGCGCTTATCGAAGCATTGAAGAAACAGAAATATCACTTCGTCGGTCGACATTCTGCCGTAAAAAGATGCAGATGGTTCTATGAGACTCTGATCCATGATCGATCATGCTATAAACAGAAATTCTACGGAATCAAGACACACCAATGCATACAAATGACTCCAGCTGCTTTCTATTGCACACAGCAATGCCTTTTCTGCTGGCGCGCTCAAACCGAAGACTTGCATGTCACATGGAACGAAATGAACCTCCCAGAATGGGATTCACCGGAGGAAATCGTAGAAAACAGCATCAGAGCACAGCAACGAATTCTGACCGGCTACCTTGACAACCCGAAAACAAATCCAAGAAAATATCGCGAAGCTCTCACACCCAAACATGTGGCGATAAGCCTCGCTGGCGAACCCACCTTATACAGAAATCTAGGCGAGCTCGTTCAGACTTTTCATAGGAAAGGGTTTACGACTTTTCTCGTGTCAAACGGAACCCTCCCGCTGGCTCTCGCAAAATTAGGTGAAGAACCCACCCAACTCTACATTTCCGTCTGCGCCCCAGATGAAATGACTTACAAACACGTTTGCCGTCCACAAATCCCCAACGCTTGGCAGAAACTGAACGAGACATTAGCCCTTATTCCAAGCCTCAAATGCCCAACCGTCATGCGCATAACATCGGTCCGCGGACTCAACATGGAGAATGCACAAGGCTACGCCAAACTCGTGGAAAAGGCAAACCCAACATATATCGAAGCAAAGGCCTACATGCACGTCGGCTTCTCCAGACTCCGGTTGAATTACGAAGGCATGCCGAGCCACAGTGAGATACGAGATTTCTCAATGAAACTTGCAGAGGAAACAGGCTACAACATAATCGACGAATCCACGGATAGTCGTGTCGTACTCCTGAGCCGACTCGAGAAACCGTTGAGATTCGGCGAAGGCTAAGTCGTATTGTAATCAATACACTTCTGTTGGTCGCGAATTATGAACTAGCAAGCTTGTTTGAATTGATTGAGAACAAAATTTAAATATTCATTGCGTCATGAGTGTTGTCCTTATACCACAGATTGAATCAAGGTGTAAACGATTGGTTAGCAATGGAAGAGGACGACTTTTCAAAAGAAAGGACGGAAAATACCTGATCTATCTGCCCAAAGACTTGGCTGAAGACAGCATGTTCCCCTTCAAAGACTCGGACTCGGTCTTCGTCAAAGTAATCTTCAAACTGGGAGACGACAGACTAGTAGTAGAAAAATGGAAAGAGCCCCCGACAGGATAGAGCTGTTTTTCCTTTTTCCTAATTGTATCAGCTCCCATTTTTCGGCTGCACGTAGCATCTTCTAGCATGTCGGACTTGGACGATGCACATTCCCGCGCGATAGCCATTGCTTTAGCTTGAGAGCATGTTAGATATTGACAATAGAAAGCGTTCTTCCAACACAAGATGCATCATATCAAGAGACAGAACAATATTATGAAAGACATAATAACGT
>CAYNQC010000032.1:9853-13547 GCA_964399235.1 uncultured Candidatus Bathyarchaeia archaeon
CACAAGATGCATCATATCAAGAGACAGAACAATATTATGAAAGACATAATAACGTATTTCCACTATCCAGACTGGTGACAGAAGACAGGTGCTGCTTCATGCCCACGTTGAAAAGCATTTTGACAAGAATCAGAAGAGAACTTCAAGAGAACGAAAAGGTGCGTGAAGAAGCTCAGAAGAACATGAGACTAGCCACCAGTCTCTCTAAACAAGCGATACTTCGGATTCATCAGAAGAGGTTCAAGGAATCCGAAAGACTCATTGCAGAAGCAGAGGAGCTTATTTCGAAACTCTGGGAGACTTCCCGTAGGTTTCCTGCCATTGTCTATACAGGCATGTTTAGTGCCGCACTCCAAGAATATTCTGAGGCGAATATCTTCTTCAAGTTGGTGCAAGAATCCAAATTTCTCAGTCCCGTTCAGATCAAAGTAATATCTGCCGACTACGTGCTGGGACTGGCAGATGTCATAGGTGAATGTAGACGTTTTGTTCTCGATGAACTGCGTGGAGGAAATCTCAAAAAAGCCGAAGACTGCCTGCACACGATGGACGAGATATACGTCCAGCTCATGGCAATGGATGAATCTTACATGCTCGTCAATGGCTTAAGAAGAAAGTGCGACGTGGCACGGAAGATAATTGAAATAACTCGTGGCGACATCACGCAGGAAATCCGCAGGAGCGAACTTGAGCAACAGATGAGGCGGCTTGAAGAGCAGATCAAACTCAGAAGGGCGCCTGCGAAGAACTGAGAATGCCCGACGTGTCCGACACGAGGATGAAACCTGAATTCTCGGTTGAAAAAGCTCACAAGACCCAGATGAAACTTTCAAAGCGTATACTATTTGAGGACAAGCTCCCGAGAAAGATACGTTTTGTGGGAGGCGTCGATACTGCTTACATCAGAGATGTCTCCATCGGTGCGGCAGCGGTTCTCGATTTCCCTTCTCTGAAACTCGTAGAATCAAAAGTAGCTACCTGCAAAACGTGTTTTCCATATATTCCCACTTTGCTTTCTTTCAGAGAAGTTCCACCATCGGTGCTGGCTATTCACAAACTATCCATTCAGCCTGATGTATTCCTCGTTGACGGGCACGGCTATGCCCATCCATATCGCTGTGGGTTTGCAAGCCACCTCGGACTTGTGATGAAGAAACCCACGATAGGCGTAGCGAAGGGAAAACTCATCGGGAACCTTGAACACTCGAACGACAATAGCGAAGTTGTTTACATAAGCCACAAAGGAGACATCATCGGGGCCATGATGACTCCGAAGCCAGAGAGAAAACCAGTCTACGTCAGCGTGGGAAACATGGTTTCTTTGGAAACCGCCATCAAGATAGTCAAACACTGTACAATGCATAATCGTATTCCAGAACCTATCAGAGTAGCTCATCGGGTGGCCGCAGTTGAAAAAAGAAAAATCAATATCTCCACTACTACATAAACAAGTAGCGAGTGAACCAGAATTGCTGAACAAGAAACTGAAAGAATTCACAAACAAAATACGCAACAAGTCTCTTCGAACCAAAACCATTGACCTCCTAGAAAACCCTACATTCAAAGTAAACGGGAAGACCTACTCGGGAATACCGCTCAAGACTGCGCCAGCCGGGAAGTCACACCATCACAGCTACCCAGGAGGCTACATAGAACATGTCGTTTCATCAACGAATATCGCCTTGGCAATGTGCGAGTCGGTGGAAAAGATCTACCGTGGAAAGGTCAACCGTGACCACGTCATAGCCGGAATGCTGTTGCACGATATTTTCAAACCCGCAACATACAGCATATACAAAAACGGCGGCTACGGCTCAACACCTCTGGCAGACTACATGGATCACCTTTCGATTGCAACCGCAGAGCTCGTTCGAAGGGGCTTCCCGATAGAAGTCGTGCACGTCGTTGCAGCCCATCACGGAGAATACGGACCGATCAGACCCAAGACAGTCGAAGCCCTCATCTGCCACTTAGCTGACTTTGCAGATTCACGACTAAACGGCGAAGTCCTGAGCGCCGCAGCATATCTTACAAGAAGAGCCACCGGTCAGGAACTGCGCGCAATGACCTCGAAGGAAGCGTTCGAAATAGTTCATTCGAAGACGCTCGAAGGCTGGGAAGGCGCCACCAAGACCGTGGAAAAACTACTCCGTAAAAGGAAGAAACAGAGACCCTAGTGTCTGTGCATTTGGGAATCCTCGAGTGAAACATTTGTCCGACAGTTTTATTAGAAGTTGCACCAATGCATAATATGGAGAGGGGCATGCAGAAACACCGTTCTGCCCTGCTTATTCTGACAATTATGTTTTGCTTCACAGCCATCGCCGCCTCTACTGGGCAATTGCCTATAAATGCCAGGTTGGTGAGCTTGGATGATCCTTCACTTAGAATCGAAGGCAACGGTCCAATACTTGTAGGGGTGACCGCTGCTCAAGGAAACCACACAGGCTATGAACCACAGACTGGTCAAGTCTTCATTCAGATTCCCGAAAGCAACTATAATGGTTTAGACGCCAACCCGCAAGTTCTGACGATCGGTTCCCCACATGGAGAATACTTCATCGAAATATATCCGACATTCAGCGGAAACTATACGCTCGAGATCGCAACTCTTGTCTCAGGAAAAGGCAATTCAGATACGCTCTCATCGAGTGCAAAATTCAACAAGACCATGAAATACTGCCTGCGCGTGCATTCTGATGGCTCATTCCGCATTTTTGACTTTTCAACCGACCTAAACGATGACCTCGTCGTAGACATCTATGATGCCCTTATAATTGCACGAGCCTACGGTTCCAACCTCGGTGCGTCATCATGGAAGGAAGAAGCTGACATCAACAATGACGGTGAAATAGACATATATGACGCGATAATGCTGGCAAGCAACTATGGAAAACGATGGATCGAATTTCAGACAATCGCAGAGGGCACCGCGTCAGAATGGACCTCTTTCGGTTACTACGTGATTGACAACCAAGAGAACTGGATGAACTTGTGGAACTCAGCACCAGAAGTCAATTTCTCAGAAAGCATAGTCATCGCAGTCTTCATGGGAGAAAAGGCCACATGCGGATTCAAGATAGAGATCAATTCAATCAAACTTAGGAACAGCACTCTAGTAGTGCAAGTCGAGCAGACCTTCCCTGGTTCACGCTGCTTTGTTTGCCAGATACTTACTCAACCGTATCACATTATCAAGATGGACAGAACCGAATTGCAGATAGATTTTCAGACGACGTACACAGCGCACGACTGTACTTGACCTTAATTGTGCAGGCTTCAAACAGAAAGGCTTCGCAAACCTTAATAGCAAATCGCGAATGAAAATTGAAAAAAGGTGACTGTCCAACATGGAAATACCGTTCGATGAGTTTCAGAAACTTGACCTCCGAATCGGAAAAATATTGGAAGCAAATCAAATTCCAGGCTCCCGAAACCTCATAAGAATGATCGTTGACTTCGGAACCGAAAAGAGACAAGCTGTTGCCGGTCTCCTGCAGTGGTACAAACCTGAAGAGCTCGTAGGCAGGAAAGGTGCCTTTATTCTCAACCTGCAAAGGCGAAAAATGATGGGAGTCGAATCCCAATGTATGATATTTGCGGCTGAAGACGCCCAAGGTCACGTGGTGGTTCTGCAACCAGAAAAAGATATTGCTGAAGGCAGCAAAATACATTGACCGCGCGCAAAATGAAG
>CAYNQC010000033.1:0-13322 GCA_964399235.1 uncultured Candidatus Bathyarchaeia archaeon
GCGCGCGAATTTGAAGCTGGCTGTGGTGGATTACTTCATTTTGCCTTTGGGAATCGTAATTGCGAATCGACATCTTTCGTCGCCCCTGAGTGCGCTTTCCAATAGTTCGACTTCGGTCGGCTCGCTGAAGACAGTATCAAAGGCGAATTTTTCGAAGCCGCCGCTGCAGTAACAGAATACTGGCGGGATGTCGAGTTTTCCGTCACGTATTGCAGTTCTCACAAGGGGGCAGTGGCAGGCGTAGTATCTCCTCAAGTTTGGGTCGCTTTCCTTCAGGTATTCTTTCGGTGCGTAGGGGATTTTCGTCACGTAAATCTTGTCGCCGTGTCTGACCCCAGTGCAGATTTCCTGATTATTCCTCACGAATTCCACGACTTCAGGTGTGATTTGCTGTTCGTACCATATTCTTTTTTCTTTCATGCACGCAATTAGCTCTGCCACGAGTCTATTGTGCTCTCTTTTCAGGTATTCGTCGATGCTGTCTGCGTTGTTGAAACTTTTCTTTTTCTCTTTGAAGGCTTCTGCGGGTATTTGATGGTAATTGCCAGTAAGGATTTTCCTGCAGATAGCGACCGGTAGTTCAGCCTCAAGTCTATCTACAAGCATCTTGGTCAACTTTGGATAGTCATCAGGAGGAGATCCTAACGGCGGCAACTTGAATCCGTCAAAGACCCGACCTCTAGCCCCTTCACCTGCAACTTCTGCAAGTGTCTCACCGATGAGTGGAAGAATGCCTCTACCGTTAAGGATCGATGTAAAATATACATAGAAATCATTTTTCTTGGCGAAGCTGCAGTAGCGGGCGATAGCGAGCAGTCTGTCCATCGAGTTGCTCTTTCTGTCAATCAGGAGGGAAATATATTCCTTGAGTCTGTCCAAATCGGCTGTCTCGAATGCCACGTTTTTTTCTCTTAGATAATCATCAAACTCTTTGGCCGCCTTCACGGCGAAGCTGATCTTTTTCTTGCTCAGATTGCGCCTTGTAAGATACTTTCGAAATTCTTCTTCATCAAACATTTACACAGCCTTCTGGCGAGGTGTCTTCTATGGCTGCAAGACACTTGCTAGTACCATTTCACAATTTTGCATTAGTCTTTGTCGGTGCCAGCGCGCACTGAAGGTTGTCATAATGGGGCTTGGATCATTGGGGTGGACTTCGCGGATCCACGGCAAACGGCCTGACTAGCAGGCGCTAAGCAGATATCGAATAGCTCTTCAACGAAACGGAAACATACACAATGAATTACAGAGAAGGACAGAGAGTGAGCACCTCTCGATCATCCTTCATTGATTTCAGAAATCGCTTCTTCAAACCACTTCGTGGCTTTCTTGTACTTTCTCTTCAAATCATTTACATCCTTGACAAAATATAGCTTCTCAAGGCTGAGAACCGTTTCTCCCGGCAGTTCATAATATATGTACTTTGTCTTGAAATCATAATGCAAAGGATTTTGTTTCATGCGAAGGGCTTCAACAAGTGCGGCGAGCGTGAAATTGCGGTACAGTTCAATCGCTTCGATATAGTTACTTCTGTTAATCTCTTTCTGCACAAAGATGTTGAACAATTCGAATCTTTTCTTCAGTTTACGATGTCTTTCCAGCATTTTTCTGCGGAATTCCACCTTGTCAAGCGGGGGAATGTCTATTTTGCCTGCCTTGTTGAAGTAGAATACAGCCTCGCCATGTATTTCGCGCTCCAGAAACTTCTCGGGGCTACTATTTTCTAGAACGGCAAAGTCAATTAACTGATAATGACTGGCCTCTTTCAGCCTGTAAAAGACTTGAGAGACACCTGGCCAAGGCAATTGTGTTATCTCAAGCTTCTGTGCTATAGATGAAAGTGAAACCAATGCCTTCTCAACCTCGGAAAAGGTCTCTTTTGCTCTCCCGTCATCGACGACTGCATACAGATCAATATCTGACCATTCATCCATGCGGTTGAAGGCAGCAGCACCACCTTCGTATAGGGCGTGAACAAAATCGAGAGGCTTCAACACGTCAACAAGCGTCTGAATGATTTCACGTCGTTTCAATTTTTCCTTCATGCAGTGCGCCTCACGTCTAGATACCCGACGCAGTGCGGTTATCTGAGCTTCCAACGATCTCGAGCACTTAAGTGGTTTTCGTCGATATTCGATTTTCTCTTTGCCGGCATCATAAGGTATGTACCGTTGAAAAGATACCTCCTCCTGCTAGTCATGCAAAAGGATCTTCCAAGAATGAAAATACGACTCTAGTACAGTTCGATAAAACCCATGAAAAGTCTAAACTTGTTTAAACAATTCATAGCAAATTCTTATTTGGAAGACATGCATACAGAGCGCCTGTAAGGTGGATTCGTCATCAATGAAGGCAATGGACGTTGCAATGATTGCGGTTTGTGCAGCGCTTTATGCTGTAGTGGGCCGTTTAACCGACTTCGGAGTCACGGTAGGCGGTGTAGCTTTCTGGCCGGCAGCGGTTATTCCGGCGGTTTTTGCTTTTCTGTTCGGACCGTGGACCGGAGGAATTGGAGCGGCTATTGGCATATTCATTCGGGATATGCTGTTTCACGGGGATCCTTTGTTGAGTCTTGCAGCCGGGGTTTCGTCCAATTTTGTAATGTTCTTTATCATCGGGTACATGTCTCGTTCAAATTTAGATTGGAAAAAGATTGGCACCAGCATCATCCTTGGCAGCATCATTATTGTTGTTGGTCTTTCGCTGCCTACGATTCTGTTGCCGGCTGAGACTCAAGCCTTCACGGGTTTGTCAGCTTTGCAGAGCTTTTTCCTGTTCGTTGTTGCTGTCGTTGTGAGTGTTGCTGTGATGATCGTGGCTGCCAAGTATTGGTCTGAGTGGAGGAACTATGCCGTGGGATCGATAATCGGGCTTGGAGTGGGAGCCACGATAGTGGCCACAGTGGTTTGGGCTTACAGTCAGGTTTTGTTCTCGCCTCAAGGTTACTTCAAGGCTCCGATAGGTTCGACATTTATTCCGCTTATCTTTGTGTGGACCTTCGCAACCGAGATTCCGTTTATCCTGCTGCTTGGACCTCCGATAGCAAAGGTCGTGATCAGGGCTTTTCCGTCGTGCAGGCCGCAGCCGAAATCTGACAAGAACACAGAGCAGTCGTGAAAATGAGTTTCAAAGCCTTTTCTCCAGCAGGTATTTCAAGTTTCTTCGAAATTTGTGATCGAACAGCATATGGAAAACCATTGATCAATCCCCTGAAAGTAGGTGCCAGAGGCGGGGGATTCGGCATCAGGAAAGGAGTGCTCACTGAAGTACGCGTGGCCAAAGCAGATCGCAATTCTGTAAAGGTTATGATCAACGGAAGCCCGGCTCCTGAAGCTGAGACGACAAAAACCACCGTGAACACGCTGCTACGGAAGGTCGATGAGAAATATGCTGTCGCGGTCAGGCATGAGATTGAGGTTCCGATAGGCGCCGGTTTCGGATCAAGCGCTGGAGGAGCGTTGACGACGGCGTTGGCGCTTTCGAAAGCTCTCGACTTGAATTTGACTTACAATCAGATCGGCAGAATAGCTCACTCTGCTGAAGTCCAATGCAAAACAGGGTTAGGCACTGTGGGCGCGTTGATGTTAAGCGGTTGCATACTAACCTTAGAGCCCGGTGCCCCTGGAATAGCCGTTATAGATCGCATTCCAATATCATCGGATTACGTTGTGGTTGCGGGGGTGTTCGGTCCGATCTTGACGAAACAAGTGTTGTCCTCGCATGAGAAACGTCTGACAATTAACAAGTGGGGCAGGATTACTTTGGAGAAGATTCTGGACGAGCCTTCGCTTGAGAACTTTCTGGCTTGCTGCCTCGAGTTTGCGGAGAAAACTGGTTTCATGACCAAAAGACTAGAAGGACTTGTTAGGCTTGCCGAAAAGGCTGGTGCCATAGGAGCGGCTCAGAACATGGTTGGCGAAGTTATCCATGCTGTAACGACGTTGGAAAACGCGAAAAGGGTGGTTGAAGCTTTTAAGCAGGTCCTCCCCGAAGACAAAATCATCGTCTCAGAAATCGAGTTTCAGGGCGCCAGGCTCTTAGGATGAGTGCAAATGTCAAAATTCAAAACCGTCGCTGTCGGTGGCACTTTCGATCAGCTACATAGAGGACACAAGACCTTGCTCAAGAAAGCGTTTGAAACAGGGGAAAAAGTGCTCATCGGCCTGTGCACTGACGAGTTTGTTAAGAAAATGAAGAAGCCGCACGCTGTAGCACCTTTCTATCAAAGGTTAGAGGACTTGAGGATCTTTCTGCTGATAAACGGATGGCTTGAAAGAGCCGAAATAGTGCCTCTCAATGACGCTTACGGCGTGACATTATCCAAGGCACCCGTAGACGCGCTGATTGTGAGCAAAGAAACCGAACCCATGGCGACCCAGATAAACATGAAAAGGAAACAGATGTCACTTCCACCACTGAAAATAGCTACCATCAACATGGTTCCGTCAGAAAACCACGCTGCAATATCCACAACAAGAATCCGCCATGGAGAAATCGATCGAGACGGACATGTGTTAAGTTAAGAAGGGAAATGCTTAATCATATTATCAGGCACAGTTTAGAACAAGCGATACGCGGTGTACAAAACAGGCGTTGCTAGACTTCCACTTCACTATGGGAGAGCCCCAAGATACCTCGTAGTCCGCATGCGTAAACTGGCAAAGGAAATTGTCACGATCATAATTGACGAATATGGCACTGATGCGTTTCTTCGCAGAATTTCCGACCCCTTCTGGTTTCAAGCCTTGGGTTGCGCATTGGGATATGACTGGCACTCATCAGGCGTTACTACGGTCATAACGGGCGTTCTGAAGCAGGCCGTCGACCCTGTGGAACAAGGAATTGCCGTCTGCGGCGGCAAAGGGCGAGCCTCCAAACTGGCGCCTGAAGAGATTCGAACTGTAGGGGAGAAATTCGGATTTCCAGATGGCAGCATAGAAAACCTGCGTTACGCCAGTAAAATGAGCGCGAAAGTCGATAATGCAGCTATTCAAGCAGGCTACCAACTTTATCACCACACTTTCTTCGTTACGGAAGACCGTAAATGGGCCGTCGTTCAGCAAGGCATGTGCGCACAAGACCGCACAGCAAGACGTTACCACTGGCTCTCTGAAAAGGTAAAGGAGTTTGTAGTCCAACCACACAACGCAATCGTCGGCGACACGAAACGAGAAGCAGTGCTAGACATGACTGCAAAGGACAGCGATGGATCAAGAAAAGCCTCTGTAGACCTCATCAAAGAACCGCCTAGAAGGCTAATGCGACTAGTCGTGGCTACGAGGCCTCAGTCTCAAAAATCACTAAGCGAATGGATACCAGCATCAACCGGTGCTGTTTCAGGAGATCGAATACCAGAATGCTTGTCTATGCCGTGGAACATAAACTGGAAAACAATGCAACAAGTCTACGAGTTTCAACCCGCCAATTACGAGGAACTATTAGGCTTTAAGGGTGTTGGACCAGCCACCGTCAGAGGACTTGCTTTGATCGCAGAACTGGTTTATGGAGAGAAGCCTAGCTGGAAAGATCCCGTGAAATACTCGTTCGCATATGGCGGAAAAGACGGGGTTCCCTTTCCTGTCGACCGCAAGGCGATGGATGAATCAATCCAAGTTCTAAGACAGTCAATTCAAGAGGCAAAAATCGGCGACAGAGAAAAAATGGGGTCTTTACAAAGACTGCGGAAATTTGTGCCGAATGACTTCAAACATGATATATAACGGTCATACGTCTAGATACGTCGTTGGGGCACCATAAAATGAGCAACAAAACAGTCACATGGCTCAAGATAGCCGGAACTTGCGGGATAATCACGCCACTTATAGCATTCGGCTGCATACTCTTGGCAATTGCCTACGCGCCACAGTTCAGCTGGACAGATAACGCACTCAGCGATCTTGGTGTAATGCCAAACCCCACTTCGGTTCTTTTCAACCTTGGACTCATTGTCAGTGGAATTCTTGCTATCGTGTTCGCCTTTGGGCTTTTGATATTCTTCAATAAGACAGTGTCGGGGCGAATTGGGGCGATCATGTTTGTTCTCGACTGCCTTGCCCTGATTTGTATAGGAATTTTCCCAGAAAGCGCAAAACCCATGCATTTGTATGCCTCCGTGGCCTTCTTTGCGATTTTCCCTCTGGCCATGTTTCTCATGACAGCCTCCTTCGTTCTCTCGTCAAAACACAGAATGGCAGTGTTTACGTTCGCTATTGCTGTGTTTGCAGCAGTCGTGTGGGCTGCAGAATTCTTGGTGCACTACGTTCCAGGTGTCGCTATTCCAGAGACGCTTTCCGCCCTTGCCGCTTGTTTGTGGGTCGCGGTGCTCAGCTTCAACATCCTGAGAAAACCGTTGAATCCAGACACTTGACATTGCCGAGCCTTTCAGTTCGTTAAGATACGTATTCAGAACTTCTTCGAAACACTTCGAGATCCTTGGAAAACAACAATTTTCGCTAGTCGAATTGAGAAATGTATTAAGGCAACCATTTAAGAAACGTATGATTCACGTGTTGGAGGGTCAATGATGGAGGCAGCCGCTGTCAGTGTCGAAGGGCTCGTTGTTAGTTACGGCTCTTTTGTCGCTGTTGAAAACCTGTCTTTCACAGTTAAGAACGGAGAAATCTATGGACTTCTCGGTCCAAACGGTGCTGGAAAGACTACCACTATTAAAGTCCTTGTAGGTGTGCTGGAACCGCGTTCCGGCAAGGTGGAAATCTATAACACGCCCCTTTCAGATGAAGTTGCGGCAAAAAGCCAGATTGGATATGTACCCGAAGAAGTTGTCTTGCTTGACTCGCTTACTCCTCGTGAATTCTTAGAGTTCGTGGCCTCTATTAGGCGGTTAAGTAAAGATACAATCAATTCAAAGCTTGAGAGGTATATTTCGGCTTTTGAACTCAAGCAGTATTTTGACACGCCCATCGCCGCCTTGTCAATGGGCAACAAACAGAAAGTCGCTATCGTGGCGGCCTTGCTGCATGATCCCAAATTACTGATTTTGGATGAGCCGCTCATAGGTTTAGACGCACGTTCTTCAAAGATACTGAAGGAACTCATCACCTTCCATGCCAAGAAGGGTGGAGCCGTAATATTCTCAACGCACATCATGGAAGTCGCTGAAAAACTGTGCACCAAAGTCGGAATAATAAACAAGGGAAAAATCGTCGGAGAAGGCACGGTTGAAGACCTCCGCAAACTCGTCAGAAGTGCTGAAGGCTCACTAGAGGACATTTTCTTAAAGGTAACCGAGCAAGAAGCAGGAATGCAGGACATAATAAAAGCCCTCGAAGAGGAGTAACCCTCAGTGAAATTCTCTGAACTCTGGCGACTCTCGACCACGGCTTACAAGGAAGTTTCATTTCAATCCATCTTTTCACTCCGCGCAGGTTCCGCACTGCCACAAGGAGGACGAAAGGACGTCAAACAACTCATTTCAAGTGCAAAATACAACACTCTGATCAGCAAGTTAATCACGACATTGTTCATCGCGATATTCGCCTTCGTCGTCTTCCTTCCGGTTCTGATGGGAGACACAAACCTCAGCATGCCGCTGGAAATAGCGTTGCCAGGAAGCATTACCGCGTTTCTCACAGTCATATTGTTCCTCATAGTCTTCATGGGGCTCCAAGTTTCCACTTCTTTCGTGTCCTCCAAAATCGTGGATGTTCTAAATCCTCTCCCACTTTCTAAGAACGATATTTCAAAAATCGTCTTTCTGTGTTTCATAAGGATATTCGACATCCCCCTAGTCGCTGCTGGAATCGTTTTTCTCGCGGTCTACTTTATCATCGGCGGAACAATCTTAGGCGGGTTATTGTCTCTTGTCAGCATCGCGATTACGGAGATCTTTGCCCTCACGCTTACGGTGTTCTCAGCACGGTTTTTCTATTCAAGAGTAGCGAGAGCGTCTGGCAGATCATTTTGGCAAACGTTTCTAAGACTGGCATTCATGTTTGTGTGGATTCTCCCAACATTCGCAGCATACTTTGTAGTGAATTTCGCAAGAGAGATCGTTCAGTTTTTCGCATATTTGACGCAGGGTCTTTCGGCTCTTTCCTACTTTCTAGTTTTGATTTATCCATTTTCATACGGGTTTCTGGTCTCTTACACCAGTTTCTTTCATACGACCGATTATGTCACTTTAGTGCTCTCAACAGCTTCCAGTGTGGCGTACGCGGTAGCTGCTTTTTACTGTGTGAGATGGGTCACGAGGACCATCTGGGAAATTGGCGCAGGGGGCATAGCAAGAGGTGTGAGAGAAGTAGTAAAAGATACGATTATCCGGCCTCAGATTCCATGGCTCGGGATCATTCGCAAAGACTTAAGAGTGGCTTCAAGAGCGCCGTCTTTTGCCAGCCTGTTTCTTCTTCCTGTCGTGCAGACGGCTGTTCTTGCAGTCACGTTTTCTTCAATGAGCGAAATCGGATTGAACGCTGCGTTGGGGATTCTCATAGGGATTTCAATGATCACGCTTTTGCTTCCGCCGACTTTGCTTTCTATAGAAGGCTTGGCGTCAGCCTACACGCGGCATCTTCCGTTGAAGAAAAGAACCCTAGTTACTGCAAAAGCACTTCTGGCAACTGTCACTTACATTTTTTCGTTGATAGTGCTTTCAATCGTATCATTGGTTCTTGGAAAAAACTTCACATTAATCCTCGTTTTCGGAGCAATCCATGGATTTTCAGTTTCGGCTGCAATAATGCTTGAGTTGACAATTCTCTTGAGAAAGTTGTGGAAAGAAGGATTCGCCGTGGGGAATATCTACTCCCGAATATCTACCTACATTTTGATCTTAATTCCAGGATACGTAATGGCGGCTATCCCAATGATCTGCGCCATCGTCGCCTTGTTTGTCGCACCGACTTTTGTCTTACAGGTTTTTCTTGCTGCTGCAGTCACAGAATTCGCCGTCATGACCACAATTGTTGCCTATAAGGAATAGTATCTGGTTCTCATGTCCATGTAAATTTGTGAACAACAAAGTGAAGAGAAAGATGTACCATATCCGCGGCTTTCGGCGAATTTCACGGCTTCTTCTGTTGGAAAAGCAATAGCCTCAACGCCGGCTTTTATCGCAAGTATCTCCGTCTGGCTTCGGTCTTTGTCTCTGGGGCGCATGCAGCCGAGAACCAACGGGGTTTGGGTGAACATTGCTCTGCCACACGCGACTACTCTGGCAATGTCAATGGGTTTTGGAGGCTTGACGCATTCCATTTCTGTCCCGCGGATCGGCATGAAAGCGATGACCACCAGAGCAGCAGGTTTGTATTTAGAAATCATCTGCAACGCCCGAAATTCACCTTTGAGCCTTCCGTAGTGCAACCCGACGATTACGTGCGGGACAAACGGAATTCCAGCGTGGTGCAGAGCTCGCATCGAATTCTCGTAGTCCTTCACCTTTACGTTCAGCCTGTAAACGTCTCGTATAGTTTCATTCGAGCCGAGAATGTCCAGGAGTGCTGCGTCAACGCCAGCCTCCTTCAAAGCCAATGCCAATCGAAAATCAATGACTCCAGTATGGACGAAAATTGTCAAGCCTAGTTCACGTTTGATTCTTCCGACTATGTCGACGAAACCTTCCAGCGGCACTGATCCGTTGGGCAAGCATCCGCCGCTTATTAGACAGCCTAGGGCACCCTTTTCCTTCAGTTCGATGCAGCGTTCGTAGAGAGCATCAGGTGTGGTGGCCGGATACATGGTGTTCAGGACTATTCCGCCGCAGTGCTTACATCTCAGTTGACAGCCCTTTCCAGTCACGGATATCGTGGGAAAGTCATTCGGAGTAGAACAGTAGTAGCTTGTCTTGTAATACATGAAGCTGGGCGCGTAAAAATGAATATTCCTTGTTCCACCGTCACTTATGTTCTTGTCTAAGAAAGAAGAAAGCTCTTTCTCGTTGATGCGCCAGAGACGTTTAGCCAGATCTGAAGTCATTTCGTGTCTGTAGGGACTGCTTCGGATTTGGCTTAATACTTTTCGTCTTGCCTGTCTGATTGTTCCTTGTAGTCCTGTGTTAGAAAAGGCAACGACTGCGTCGCGTCATCCAAGGCGGAGAGGGTGTTCGAGATTTTTTCGAAGTATTTTCGGAAGTTCAAAGTCTTGAAGACAGCAACGCCTCTTTCAGTTATAGCATAGTTTGTGTCTTTTGGCAACGGACGTTCTTCAACCAGTCCGTTTTCTACCAAAAAGCCCAAACGTTTTGCAAGCATCGTGCAGTCCATATCGGTTTCATAAGCAATGCGGTCGATTGGTTGAGGCTTCTTCACTAAGGCTTCAAGAATCGCTTCATAAGATTCGAGCTTTGACTTACGCAAGTTTGTGCACCAGTTCTCTTCGTCATGCTCCGTTTTGGATAAAGCGTTTATGAAGTTACAATCTTTACGGGCAAACATGTGTTCAAATCTAGAATTTGAGGAAAAAGCAGCAAGTCTTTAATTCGAGGCAACACTTCTGCACTTTCTAAAATAGCACTTCACAAGAAAACGACCGTGGGAATCATGAAAGACACTCCACATCTGCCAAGGCAAATCCGCGTCTCCGCAGGCTCGGCAATAGTGCTTGGACTGGCAAATGGCAAACTTGATGCAGCCCCCACGACGGCGTACTTGATGACGTACAGAAAGGCAAGGTGCAACGCCAACTGTGCCTTCTGCCCACAAGCCAGGGAAAGTAAAGGCAGAGCAGACATGCTTTCCAGAGTCTCATGGCCCTCCTACCCGACCCGACTAGTCATTGACGGCATAAGCAGAGCTTCTGAAAACGGAAAAGCGAAACGTGTGTGCATTCAAGCTTTGAACTATCCGCAGGTGTTCGACCATTTGGTGGCCTTGGTGAAAACAATTTGCAGCCATGTTAACATTCCCATCTCGGTTTCTTGCCAACCCCTCACTCGAGACAACGTTGTCCAATTGACTCGTGCAGGAATAGAAAGAATAGGCATCCCCCTCGATGCGCCGTCAGAAGAGATTTTCACAAGTATAAAAGGCGTGTTGGCAGGGGGTCCTTACGACTGGAAGACACAGTGGCAATCACTGAATGAAGCTGTGAGTATTCTGGGAAGGGGAAAGGTGAGCACACATTTCATCGTTGGGCTTGGCGAGACGGAAAGACAAATGGTAGAAGTGATCCAGAGATGCATAGACATGGGAGTTCTCCCAGGACTCTTTGCCTTCACGCCGATTCCAGGAACAGCCCTTGCCGAAAAATCTCAGCCTCCACTCGCAAAATATAGGCGAATCCAAATTGCCAGGTATTTAATTCTCCATGGAATCGCCCGATGTGAAGGCATGAGTTTTGATGACAAAGATGATCTGTCGGATTTTGGAGTGGATGACGAGACCTTGCTTCACATTGCCAAGAAAGGTGAAGCCTTCAGAACTTCAGGATGCCCAGACTGCAACCGACCATACTACAACGAGAAACCCACCGGACCCCTGTACAATTATCCCAATAGACTTACCAAGGACGAGGTAAGAGCTGTTGAGAAACAGCTTGGGCTTTTCAGGTAGCACTGCCTTTTCGAACACTAGGCAAAATGGTTATTGAGTCGAAAAATCTATGTGTAAGATACACAATTATCCAAGCCTAAGCGGTTGGTGAAAACTTTGGTTGAGGCCCCTATCGAAGACAAACGAATCACTTTGAAAGAAGCCGTTAAGCTTGTGCCAGATGGCTCCCATCTTTTCTGGGGAGGCTTCGGTTTCCAGCGTCCGCCGATGGCTTTTGCGCATGAACTTGTCAGACAGAAGAAGAGAGGTCTGACAATCTACACTTGCGGATCGGAAATGGACATCGACATACTGTCAGGTGCGAAGGTTGTTTCACGCTACGAGCTGGCGTTCTACGCGATAGAAGGCATAGGTCTCGTGCCCAACATTCAGAGAAGAGTGCGCGAGGGATCAATTGAGATAGAAGACTATTCCAACCTCGCGATGGTGATGCGCTTTCTAGGAGGCGCGTTGGGGGTTCCCTTCATGCCGTTGAAAAGCATGCTCGGTACCGACATGCTTGCGAAAAAAAGGTTCAGAGCACAGAAAGCCGAAATCATGGATTGCCCGTTTACTGGAGAGAAAGTGGTTCTGGTGCCGTCAGTTCGTCCAGACTTTAGCATAATTCACGCTCAGCGCGTTGATCAAGAAGGGAACGTTCAGATAGATGGAATCAAGGGCGAAGACGTAGAAGGGGCGAGAGCAGGAAAAAAAGTCATTGTCATGACCGAGGAAATCGTCGACGCCGAGTTCATACGTTCCCAGCCGGATCAAACGATCATACCGAACATTTACGTGACACATGTTGTCGAGTGTCCGTGGGGCTCGCATCCGATGATGGTTTACAATTACTATGATTATGACATGGAGCATGTTCGCACGTATTATGATCAATGTAAAACAGAGGAAGGATGGCAAAAATACTGCCAAGACTACATAACCAGCGTCAACAGCCACAACGAGTTCCTGCAAAAAATCGGAATGGAACGCCTCATGAAACACAAAGCAAAGAAGCCTTTCCCATACTAGGAGAGGATGAATACATGGTGAAATATGCAAAACCAGACGAATTCAACACACTTGAGCTGATGGCAGTGTGCGGTTCTAGACAAATAAAGAATGGCGAGGTAGTTTTCATTGGAACCGGTTTGCCGATGATAGCGGCTTTGCTGGCTAAGAGAACGCATGCACCTGGAGCTCGAATCGTTTTCGAGGCAGGGTTCATAGATTCAAACGCAAAAGACATAGCATTATCCATAGCCGACTCTAGACTGGGCTGGCGAGCATCTGGCGCAATAGGGCTTCTTGAGACTTTGGGGCTGATGCTTCAAGGTGGACACGTGGACGTGGGGTTTGTGGGAGCGGCTCAAATTGATGAGTATGGCAACATAAACACCACGTATATTGGGCCTTTTGAGAAGCCAACCGTGAGGCTTCCAGGAAGCGGAGGGGGAAACGACATCATATCCTCGGCGAAACGAATAGTAGTGATAATGACGCATGAAAAGAGAAAAATGGTCAAGAAACTTGACTATCTCACAAGCCCAGGCTTCCTTGACGGTCCCGGTGCCAGAGAAAAGGTCGGTCTAGTGGGAGGGGGACCTTCACTTGTGGTTACAAACCTTTGCCAGATGGATTTTGACCCGAAGACAAAACGCATGAGACTCGCAACGGTCCACCCGGGTGTGACCGCTCAGCAGGTGGTTGAGAATTCTGGTTTCGATCTGATAGTTCCCAAGGACGTGCCGGCGACGGATCTTCCGACATGCGAGGAATTAGATCTTTTGCGGTCTATAGATCCTAATGGAATTTACATACCAAGAAAAGCGTAGCGCG
>CAYNQC010000034.1:0-13261 GCA_964399235.1 uncultured Candidatus Bathyarchaeia archaeon
ACATCATCAGCCTTGTGTGGTGGTCTGGAAGTGGAACTAGAATCCTTTTCTGGAACCGTCTTATGAAAGCCCAATCCAGGTCCCAGGGCTTGTTCGTGGCTCCGATCACGTAGATATGAAGAGCCTTGCCTTTGTCGACAATTCCATCCATTTCTTTCAAGAATTGGTTCCGGACGCGAATTTCTCCGCCAACCTCATTCGTGTGCTTGCCCATCAAAGAGTCGAGTTCATCAACGAAGACTATCGCGGGTCTTCCCTCTTGCGCGGATTTTCTCACGTTGCCAAAGAGGCGTGCAACGTTTTGTTCAGCCTCGCCCAGCCATTTCGACATTATTGAAGCGGCATCTATGGAAACAAACGTAGCGTCTATTTCCGTGGCGACGGCAGCAGCCAACAATGTCTTTCCGCAGCCTGGCGGCCCGAAAAGCAGTATTCCTCTGGGCCATCCGAGTGGAAACAGATCTGGTCTCTGAACAGGGTAGATTATCGCTTCTTTTACAGCCTTCTTTGCAGGATCAAGCCCAACCACTGCCTCCCACGTCACATTTGGCTTCTCCGTTATGATCAATTCCTCATAGCTGGACTTGCCGCCTTCACTGGTCTTTGGCTCGCCCCCGTAGTCGCCGTTGCCATTCTTCACTTCTGCATGCTGCATTTCGCGCGGACCGACTGCGCCTTGTATCGCCTTTATCCGTTCCTGATAGGCTATGGCCCTTTGTACGTAGACCTTGTTCAAACTGTATTCGGGATAAAGCTGGACAAGTTGCAACAGGTTTTCAATGGCCTTCTGGTACATGGTTATGGCCATGCCCTTTGAACCATGCTTGTCCAAACGTACTGCTTCCAACGCAAAGTTGGTCGCAGATTTTTCAAGTTCTTGTGAAGCACTCATAACCTCTATTCTCCCGTCTCCAATTCAATCTTTATTTTGCCTTTAGACCCTAAACTATGTAGGGCCTTCTCTATCTCCTCATTCGAGGTTTCCAAATCGACTGAACAACGTGACATGTCGATTTGTCCATTACTCTTCTTGACATAATCTAGAAGAACGTCTTCTAGTTTTTGTGAACCATCAACTTTCAAGGATATTTCCTTGATTTCCGACTTTTTATAAGAAAAGAGGGTTTGAGAAGAATCTCGTTCAGATCCCTCAACAGTCTTCTGACCTGCGGTCTTCGACATTTCCGAAGAAATTGCAATCATTTCTTTTATCGTTGTGTGCTCTGCATCTAGGGTCTTCGTGGCGACAGGTGGTTCAGGCAGAGTTTCCTCAGCTTTCTGCTGAAGATAGCACGAGACTTCTTTGAGTATTTCTTGGCCGCCGGCTGTCTTGTAATTCACGGGGATCGTTGATTCGTCGGCTGTCAATTTCGTTTCATAGAGTGTTTCGCTTATGGTGTCGTTGACTTTGCTCAGTTCAGACGAAACGTCAGGCAAAACTGATATCAGTTCTTGCGATACGCCTTGGAGAAGCCTTAATGCTGGTTTGAGGTCGACGACGATTTCACTCAATTCCCTTATGGTTTCAAGCCTTAGAACCACGCGTTCTATGGCCAATTCCACGTTGTAGAGGAATTGAATCAGCTTTCTGACTTCTGAAATCTCGTTTGCACAGACTGAAGCCCGATCTTTGTTGTTGCTTCTAATGGCGCTGACACACGTGTTGAAAAGAACTCTGTCTCGTTCTTTGAGCCGATGAGAAGCCATTCCAAGCTTGCCTTGTTGAACTCTCAGAGTGTGTATCGAGTTTGTGACTGTTTCACGAAACGGCGGAGGACGAGAACGAATAAAACCTTTGATGAGTTTTCCCTCCGCCCACACTCTCTTTTTTCAGTCCTGTCTCAGTCCTAAATGCCGGTTTTGCCGATTTCCTTGACGTAGACGACGACGGGCGGTTCTGGAAGTCCTGGTGAAGATGAGGGCGGGCTAGGAAACTTTGTTTCGGGTATCTTGGTCTTGCTTGGGTCGCCTAGAAGAATGTTTGACACTTTGCTTCTCGTGAGTTCAAGGTCTGTCTTCATGCTCTGGGCGCGTTTCAAGTTTTCTTGGATCATTGCAAATGCAGTTTCATATGTGCGGTTATCCAGTTTTCCAATTTCGTGTTCTACTTCGAGGTGAACATAGGCATAGTTCAGACCTCTTATTTCGTCTGCGCATTTTGCAGCCTCGTTGTCTATGTCCTCTATTAGTGCTTGGGCTTCATTCTTCAACTGAGTGAGAAGTCCGTCGAAATTAGTGTGCAGTTCGTTGTACATTTCTCTGGAGATTTTCTTCTTTTCCGTCAGGTCCCTGAGGGCTTGGTCTTTGCGCCAGATGAGCGGAATTTGATCGCACAGAATAGCTGTCTGCGCCTTTATGCTGGAGACCAACGTAATCTCTGCGCCGTCAACTTTGAGGTGTTCGGCCGAGTACTTTGAGAATCTTCCATCGCCTAGTTCGATGTATACTGAGTCAAATTTGCCGCTTGGTGTTACTGCGAAAGAAGCGATTTTTCCGATTGAGCATCCATACTCGTTCTTTACTTGTTTTCCAACGGAAAGAAAAAGACTGGGGTTTTGCGACATATTTTTCACCCCTCAGTCTAGGAAGTCTCTGTTGAAGATTTCTCGCCTATTGGTGCTGCTGGAAGTCCCGGGATGCCTGGTGGCAGGTCTGGGAACTTCTCTTTAATTCTTTGTTCTGCGACTGTTGATGCTTCTGTGAGAATTTTAGATGCGTCCTCGTTGACTGTGTCGAAACTCAGAGTCATTCCTTGGCTTTGTCCTGCTTCAATCATTATGCCGCTGAGCATGTTTCCGATTTCGCCGAGTTCGTTTTCTGCTTCGGGGAAGACGCTGACCAATCCTGTTCTGACTGATCGCAATACGCTGACTGCGGGTCCTAGGGTTGAGACTACGTCTCCAAGCTCTGACACTGTGCGTAATCTTAGCACTATTTGTTCGAGTGCGAGTCTTGCATTTATGATGAGCTTCTCCATCTTGCGGATTTCTGCGAGTTCGTTTGCGAAGACATTTGCGCGGGATGTGTCGTGCTTAGTGTAAGCGTCAACTATTCTCGCAAAGATTGTCTTGTCTCTCTGTCCGAATCTCTCAGTGGCCTGATCAAGCTTTTGCACCTGCAACTCTATGCGTCTGACAGCGAAGTCTAGTCGTGGTTTCAGAGGACCTGGTGGTCTAACTGCCTCCTTGAGTTTGGATGTGAACGGCTGTTCTTCTCTTCTTGTTTCCCATTTCTTGCTAAACCTTTCTGACAAATTAACTACCTCCAAAAATACAACTCGCATAAAACGAAATTATGCATTGTTAACATGGCTACAATATGCATGTATATATGTGGAGCTATACGCCTAAGCTAAAGCGGTTTTGGGCTTTAATTTTCCAACTAAAAGCCTACGTAGCCCCTTTTCTGAGAATAGACAGAAAAGTGTAAGTTAGACTAAAAAGCGGCTAGATCTAATTGCTAACCCAAAGGTGAAACAAATGGGCGAAAGGTTAAAGATTTTCGTGTTCGTCGCAATCCTAGGTTTCTTTGCAGGAGTAGTAGCAGACCTCAGCGCCACCTACGTCATTCCAGCACTTGCCAACTTCTTGCCTGCTTTCCTCAACGCGCGTTTCATGTTGTCGGGACTCGCAGGAGCTTTTCTGACGCTCGTCATGGTCAGCGTTTGGGCCTACATCACCGGATCTCAAGAACGTTAGCCTTCCCCTCTCCCCTTTCTTTATTCACAAAACCAGTAGCATTCCGCTCTTCTTTTTACCAACAACCAAGAGTGGCAAGTTGTATTTGTTTTGGACTCAGGAGCGGAAAAAGAGGTCATCCGCATAGCGTTCCCGTACCTCGATTTCGTCATAGTCCAATTTGAAAGTCGTCATCCGGAAATTTCAGTCTTTCGGTTCTCTTGATCGAGCGTGCGCCTGTCAAAACAGATTTAAACTGCAGCAAGAGAGACTCTACACAGATCTATTCCAAACATCAGCAAAACATCTCCAACGAGGAATGGTAGTATGTGCGGAATATTCGGTTTCTCGTTCAAAAAACCCGTTTCCATGGACAAGGTGTTCAGAGCCCTTCAAAAACTCGAGGCGAATCAGCTTCCACAAGAGCCACTACCAGTCGGAGGCTATGGTGCGGGAATAGCGATACTCATGGACGATGGCAGTGTCTTAGTCGAAAAAGTCGGAAAGATTGGAAGGTCTCCTGCAGCACTTTTGCCTGAGATAGTCAAGGTGAAGAAAGCTTCTGTCTTGCTTGGCCATGTTAGAATGCCGAGTCCAGAATTCATGAAAACAGCCAAGTTCAAGGAAACAGCACAGCCGTATGTGGTTGAGCGGGACCCAAGTCTGACGGTGGCCGCGGTCCATAATGGCAAAATGGAAAATTATGAGGAAATCAGAAAAAGGTTTAGTGAAGGCCATATCTTCGAGTCCGAGAAGTTTGAGCTCATTGATTCGGAAGTGATTCCCCATTTTTTCGAGGACATCCTCAGCGAAAGTGGCGATGTCAAACAAGCACCATATGACTTCTTCTGTGCCATAAAAGGACCAAATGCCGTGGCAATTCTGCAAACAGAAGAAGAAAACTCCTTCATACACCTGATCCACAAAGGCAAAACAAGAGGGCTCACAGTCTGGACAAACGAAAAAAACGAGTTGGTTTTCTGCTCGAGAAAAGCACCGTTGATAGAGGAGTTCAGCGACATACTGATGAGGAGCAAGTTTACAGAAAAAATCTACATACCGTATCACGAAGACATTGGCCTTGTTCTATCTCACCAGTTGCAGCCAAGATAAAGAATAAAGCCTTCAATCACCCATCAGTCTTGGCTTCCGAAAAATGCCCAAACATCCTTCAGACAAAGTTTTCAGTCTGCTCGCCAAACCTATTCGCAACTCTTTGTCAGAACTCGGTTTCGACGAGCCAACGCTGCCTCAGAAAATGGCAATTCCGCACATAGTGGCAGGAGAAAACGTGCTGCTGATCGCACCCACGGGCAGCGGCAAAACAGAGGCCGTTCTCCTGCCGATCTTCTCCAACCTGATTCAGCAAGAAAAGAGAAAAAGCATAGCTGTAATTTACATTACACCCCTCAGGGCTTTGAACCGCGATTTGCTGAAGCGCCTGACTTTTTGGTCGTCTAAACTAGGCATTTCGATCGAGGTCAGACACGGAGACACTGAACTCAAGCTGCGAAGAAAACAGGCGATTTTTCCGCCAGAAATGCTCGTAACAACACCTGAGACGCTTCAGGCCATTCTTCCCGGGTTGCGTATGAGACAGCATCTAAGCAACGTGAAATATGTCGTTGTAGATGAGGTGCATGAAGTTGCGTCGAGCAAACGCGGTGCTCAGCTTTCGGTAGCTTTGGAGAGGCTTCATGACGTCGTTGGCAAAGAGTTCCAAAGGATAGGCTTGTCCGCTACTGTTGGCAACCCAGACGAAGTGGCACAGCTAATAGCAGGAACAGGCAGAAAAATCAAGATCATAGAAGCTTCGTTTCTGAAAGGTTACAAATATCGTGTAGAAAGCCCAGACCCCATCGAGTCAGACTACGATTTAGCCGCAAAACTTGACACGGCGCCCGAAGCAGCAGCAAGAATAAGGAGGATAACCGAACTTGTCGACAGCCACAAATCGACCTTGGTTTTTGTGAACGCCCGGACCCTCGCTGAAATGCTCGGCTACAGGTTCCATCAACTCGGACGGACTGACATTGCAGTTCATCATGGCTCTATTTCCAAAGAAGAACGAGCCCAAATCGAAGACGAGTTCAAAACAGGCGCCTTGAAAGCAATAATCTGCACAAGCACCCTTGAACTTGGAATAGACATCGGCAGCGTTGACCTGGTCATCCAATACCTTTCACCCAGACAAGTCAGCAGCCTAATCCAGAGAGTCGGAAGAAGCGGACACCGCTTAGACCTGCTGTCAGAAGGCGTAATTGTCACGGCCTACTCAGACGACACATTGGAATCAATCGCAGCAATCAGAAACGCTTACGACAACAAACTCGAACCCGCCCTAATTCATGAATGCGCACTCGACGTATTGGCCCACCAAATCGTCGGAACAGTCATGGACAAGGACACGGTGAACTCATCAGAAGTCTTGACGATGTTACGGCGAGCATATCCCTACAGAAAACTGTCAAAAGACGTTTTTCTAGACATGATATACTTTTTACAGCGCTTAGGCAACGTAAGAGTTGACGAAGAAGGCAAAGCATTGAGAAAATCCAAAAAGACAAGAAGCTACTACTACGAGAACCTGTCCATGATCCCAGACGAAAAACGCTACCCCGTCATAAACGTAATTTCAGACAGAAAGATCGGCACCCTAGGCGACGAATTCATGGCGCTCAAAGCCCGCGTCGGCCTGAACATCATTATCAGGGGCAGAGTCTGGAGAATAGTCCAGATAGAAGAAGAAACAGGCACAGTCTACGTCGTTCCATCTGAAGACCCGTTGGCTGCGATCCCAGGATGGGACGGAGAAATGATTCCTGTCCCCTTTGATCTTGCCCAACAAACCGGAAAACTACGCGCCGAGATTGCTGAAGAGTTGAAGAAAACCAAAAACGCAGACACCGCGACAGACAGGCTCGCGGCAAGACTCTCAACAGACAGACCAGCCCTACTGGTAACAGTCAAAGAAATTGAAGAGCACCTGAAACGCGGTGCCCCACTGCCGACGCACAATCACATAGTCGTTGAATGCTTCGACAAATACTTGATAATCCATGCTTGTTATGGCGAACTGGTCAACCGCACTTTGGGATGCGTTTTTGACGCCCTACTTTCTGACAGGGAAGTCATAGTCGGCTGGTGGAATGACGGTTACCGCATACTCATTGAAACCCCGCGGAAAATGACATTGTCCGAAGTTCAGAACCTGACTGTGAAATTGTTTGAATTAACAGATGAAGAAATAGACAACGCCTTCAATGATTATTTGGAAGCAAAGTTTCCCTTCTCCTACAAAATGAAGTTCGTGGCCGAACGCTTCGGAGCCCTTCCACGCGGAAAGACGATGAGCTACGAAAGGATGAACCAGCTTCCAACCCGATTCATAGGAACGCCGATCCGTGATGAGACACTCAGAGAAGCAATGATAGAAAAAGTCGACATAAAAAGGGTCAAAGAAATAATGCGCTCGATCAAGAACGGCGACACAAAAGTCAGCACCATATTCAGTCCAGAGAAACCAACGCCTTTGGCTTACCACATACTCGCCAAGTATTCTGACATGTCAGAACTGATGGCGCCAGAAGATGTCTTGCTGAATAACATAGACCGAATGAAGAAGACAGTGGAAGCCAGAACAGCAAGGATGCTCTGCATGTCCTGCGGCGAATGGCTCGGCGAAGAAAAAATCAGAGATCTGTCCCAACAACCTGCTTGCGAAAAATGCGGATCGAAGCTTCTCACTGTGCTTTACCGAAGCCAAGATGCAAACCATCTGCGTGACATCTTGAAGAAAAGACGAGAAGGAAAAGACCTGAAAGAAGAAGAACTCAGGGAACTGACCCAAGCCAGACGCGAAGCTGACTTGGTGCTAAGCTACGGAAGAAACGCAATACTGGCCTTGGAAGTCAAAGGCGTCGGCCCAGAGACAGCCTCAAGAATCCTTGGAAAAATGCACCCTAAAGAAGACGAATTCTACATGGACCTCCTGAAAGCAAAGATTCAATATTTGCGCACAAGAGCATACTGGGAAGAGAAGAACAAAAACTAGCACAAAACCTGAGGACCCGTGACGAAATGACTAAATCTCGAAATAGAGACGTGAATGCACTGACGAACAAAGTAAAAAACTTCATCATGAGCGAAGGAGCAACCCTTGTCGGGATAACATCCGTCAGAACGCTTTCGAAAGCTCCAAAGGGACATCGACCAACAGATTTCCTGTCTGCCGCAAAAGGCGTGATTTCAATCGGTCTCAGAATGAACAAATCCTCAATATTGCATCTCCCAAAGACGACAAGAGAATACAAAGGAGAGTATGACGTTGCCAACTTGAAGCTTAATACATTGGCCTGGGAGACCGTTCGCTTTCTCGAAGGCCTTCGTTATCAGGCTTTGGCGATTCCAGCAAGCTCACCGTATGATGAAAAGAGGAATTTCGGAGACATGTCACATAAACATGCGGCCGTAGCTTCAGGATTGGGCAAGTTCGGCTTGAACAACTTAATTCTTTCCTCAAATTACGGCCCATATGTGCGTTTTGTCACGGTCTTAACGGATGCAGAGCTCAGCACAGACGAGCCGTTGACCGAAGATATTTGTCTGAGAGAAAAATGTTCGAAATGTGTCAAGGCTTGTCCCGTTGGAGCCTTGGATAATTTCCGATACGATGCGTTTGAAGGATGGCGCATAGACAAGAAGAAATGCCAAGAATACCTCAACGTAGTTTCTGGCGGATCAGTATGCGGATTATGCATCAAAGCGTGCCCAGTTGGAAAACGATAAGAACATCATAGACCAAAAGTTGACCGTGTCGCTGTTGAAACGTGGTTGCAGATTGACATGGACACGGAAAAATCCCAGCAGTCCAAACTGAAGCCGACTTTGAGCCTGTTTGATGCCACGGCCATTAGCGTAGGTGCCATTGTCGGCGCGGGCATATTCGTAGTGACCGGCATAACTGCAAGCTATGCAGGCTCGGCGCTCATCATTTCCATGCTTGTCGCGGCCTTGATATCTTCATTCACGGCGCTTAGTTTTGCTGAGCTAACGGCATGGTTGCCAAAAGAAGGCAGCGTATATGAATTCGGACATCAACTAATCTCCCCTTTTGCCGGTTTTCTCTCTGGTTGGATGTGGATGTTGAGCAACACCTTCTCAGGCGCCGCAGTCTCTCTTGGGTTTGCCTACTATTTTGCGAACCTGTTTCCAACATTGCCTCCGCAATATGTGGCTGCGATTCTCTGCATAGCTTTTACAGCCCTCAACTTCTTCGGAATTAGACATTCAGCCACCTTCAACAACCTCCTTGTGGTCGCCAAGCTTGCTATTCTTGCGCTTTTCTGCATTTTCGGCCTGTTTTACGCGAATCCAGCGAATTTTAACCCGTTCACGCCTCTCCAGACAGGCGTTTTCACCGGAGCATTCTACATCTTCTTTGCATACGGTGGATTCGGAAGAGTAGCAGTGGTCGCAGAAGAAGTGAAAGATGCAGAAAGAAATGTCCCCAGAGCCATAATGCTCTCACTCGCGATATCCGCAATATTCTATTTGATCGTCGGCACCGTTGCAGTTGGGCTCGTGGGAGCCCAAACCTTGGCAGGTTCAAGCTCGCCTCTGTCAGACGCAATAAGCATTGCAGGAAGCCCGATTGCCGTACAGATAGTTTCCACGGGAGGACTACTTGCCACGGCTAGTGTTCTGTTAACGTCGATCCTCGGGGTTTCACGAATGGCATTCGCAATGGCCAGACGCAAAGACCTCCCTCAACCATTAAGCAGGCTTCACCCGAAGTACAACACACCTTACTACGCCCTATGGATAACGGGGATCATAATGGCAATGCTTGTTCTGTTGATTGACCTCTCCAGTGTCATCGCCGTAAGCACTTTTTCAATGCTGTTCTACTATGCCTCAGCCAACATCTCCACATTGCGGCTGAAAACAGAAAAGAGAAAATACCCCAAAATCGTGCCCATACTCGGAACAATCACATGCCTAGCACTCCTCGTCTTCATAATATTCGCATCATTACAATCATGGATAATCGGAATCGCAAGCTTATTAGCGGGTGCAATCTACTACGTCGCCAAACAGAGAATCATAATGAGAACCTAGTCGCCAAAGGGAAACGTCATGTTGGATCCGCTGCTGCTTGTCATATTCGGCTTCTTCATCGGCATATTAGCATCAATGACCGGCGTAGGCGGCGGCGTCTTCATCGTGCCGATACTCACATTCTTTTACGACTTTTCTCCACTCAGCAGCGCAACCGGAACAAGCCTCACCGCAATCATCTTCACAGCAATCGCATCAACCGTTAATTACGCACGGCAGAAGAGAATCTACTACAAGACAGGACTGCTTCTAGTAATAACCGGCGCCCCTGGAGCCTACCTTGGCGGATATATCGCAAAAATCACACAAGAAAAACTGCTCGGACTGATCTTCGGAGTCTTCCTCATCCTCGTTGCCATCCGAACAGTATTCAGCCTAGTTCGAAAAAGAAGCGCCGACAATGCACTTTCGGTGAAGACAGACGCAGAACTCATCAGATCTGGAAAAATAATCATCATCGGCGTCGCCCTGGGCTTCTTCGGGGGGTTCGCATCGGGACTCCTGGGAATAGGTGGAGGAACACTCTTAGTGCCCATAATGACCTTCGCATTGGGAATGCCAATCCACCTTGCAACTGCCACTTCGATGTTTACGATGATTTTCACGGCGACGTCCGGCGTAGCAGAATACTACCAAGCAGGGCTGGTAAACTTTCCAGTCGCATTACTTGTTGCAGCGGGAACCGTCGTCGGTGCGCAAGTCGGAGCATATACATCCAAGAAAATCTCAAACAGAAACCTCACCGCGATATTCAGCATTATGCTAATAGTCGCCGGTACAAACATGATAATCAAATACATCTAACGCAAACCTAGGTTGTCGCTGCCCATGCCGGCCAATTCAGTTCAGCATTAGGCTACTGTTCTCGTTCTTCCAGTCGTTTGAGTCGCTCTACCGCCTGTCTTTTTCTTTCCTCGGTATCAGCTCTCAAAAACAGGGCGAGTTACAAGTTCATGAGGAGGCCATTCTGTCTTTGTCCAGTGACGCGGAATCTCTAACCGCTCAAATGGCGATTCCATGGCAGTTGCAGAGATTGAACGAGGAAACGAGAAAATCGCGCGCGACATCTCTACGCTCAGTTTTCTCGCCATTTGGACTTCAACGAAATTAGCACGATGAATACCAAGGTCATTGCGATCAGGACAACCCATCTTGTGATCAAGGTCTCGGTTGACAGGGGCAGCAGACCAATGTAAGACCGTATCAAGCCTGCAACATTTGACGTTGGAATGATAATGGATATCCAACTTAGACTTCCCAGCTGTGCTTCGGAAAAATAGACTGGAGGAATGAATATGAAGCCGATGCCTAGCAGGTTTGACAGGTTGTTCAGAAGCATTGGGCTTGCTTTGAACAGGTATGTCGATATCATGAAACCCATGGTGCTCATTGCTGCCCAAACAGTTAGGAGTGCAGGAACAATCCACAGAAGACTTTCTACGTTTAAGAAACCAAGGTAGGCCGTGATCGCCCCGAAGAGAACGAGGCTCGGTATAGAAATCAGCAGGGGTGCCAGAGCTATCCCAAGTGCATATGACGCGGGATGCACAGGCATTGCAACGATCATCTCGCGGATCTTTACGTATCTGTCCCAGGAAATGTCCTGAATGCCAGACATTACGCCGGCGAAAGCCACGCTTGAAACCATGGCACCGATCAGTCCGTGGACAATCACGTTTCCTCCGCTGCTGAACATCAGCATGAAGAACAGTGGAATTGCACTTATCATGGCCAACAGCAACAGCATCAGAGGGTTTCTTCTAAAATCCGGATACGACTTTATCCACGCAATTATCAATGTGTCCTTTAGGATTTTATTGATTCCCATTGTTATTCAATCCTCCCACGAGCTTGACAAACACGTCTTCAAGCGTGACCGGAGAAGCCTCTGCCCGCAAATTCATCTTCAAACTGTCTTTCAACAAATCGATCGCCTCATCCTGAGTCTTCAAGTAGACTATGTTTCGGTCTCCGAGCTTTGCGGTTTCACCGTAACTCGAAAGCTGCTTGAATTCTCCGTTGATCACAACTCGAAACCTTTCTTTCACCAATGCCTTTATTTCATCGAGTCTGCCGCATGCGACAACGCTTCCTCTGTTGACGATAGCCAACCTGTCCGAAATCATCTCTGCCTCCTCCATCATGTGCGTCGTCAACAAAATCGTCTTCCCCTTGCCGATCAGTTCTCTCAACGCAGACCAGACACCCCGCCTGGCAACAGCGTCTAATCCGCTTGTAGGCTCATCGAGCATGAGAACATCAGCATCCGAAGACAAAACAGACGCAATTATTGCCCGTCTTTTCTCTCCTCCAGACAAGGTCTGACAAATGCGGTTCCTCAAGTCCCAAAGGTCCACCGCCTTCAAAGCCTCCTCGGCCTTTTTCTTGGCCTCAACAGAGTTCATGCCTCTCAAACGGGCGAAATAATACCCATATTCCCAAGGCGTGAAGTTGTTGTATGTCGCAACGTCCTGAGGAACAACGGCAATGTGCTTCCGCACCTCCTCAGGCTCATTCACAACGCTGTAACCCAGAACTTGGGCGTCTCCGCCGCTGGGAAGAAGCTGCGTAGAAATGATACGCAGAAACGTCGTCTTTCCAGCACCATTCGGCCCAAGCAAAGTGAAGAGTTCACCCTTATCAACATCGATGCTCACACCCTTCAACGCCTCAACCGACTCCCCGCTATGTTTGCTATGGTACACCTTGCTCAAACCAACAGACTTCACGGCTCCAGCTTCCATCCTCATTCACATCCTCAACCAAACGTGACCGCCTTTTTAAAGGTCAACGCACGATGAATAATCACAACATGTGACTATCGCGCGCCACCTTCTAGGACGCAGTCATCAACCTAATCCAAACGACTGGTCACTACACTTAGGTGTTCTGTGCAAAAGTGATCAGCTCAAGATTCGCAGCAAGATTAGGCAACACTTGCCTTGTGGCTACGAAAATCAACAGTGCAAACGGTGAAATTTCAACATAGAAACTGCAAGAAATGCACCGCAGACCCCGCATGAAACCCTTCTCTGAGGCTCATTCGCGATACTGTGCGAAGCCAAAGCCTAGGGGGGAGGGGGAGGGTGCTAATGGGCTATTTTTCAGCGAATACGCATGTTGCATAGTCCTTTACAGACAACTGGCTGCGGATGGAAACTGTGGCAATGTAGCCACGCACGCTCCCTATGTTGAACAGCCGACAACGAAGGCCCAGATCGTTCATGAAGACTGCTGCTGTTTCCGCTTCAACATGTTTTCCATGAAAGGCCGCAACTTCGCGTTCTCAGCCCTAATCTTGTCTTTCCCCAAAGCCTGCATCTGCCCAGCTATTTCCTTGACAATCTCAGCAAACCTGATTCCTTCTGCAGCCGACACATACTCAACGCGCAACCGTTCAGGACTCATTCCAAGCTTCTGCAACATCGGCCCCAAAGCATCCATCCTCGCCTTCATCTTATAAT
>CAYNQC010000035.1:0-13189 GCA_964399235.1 uncultured Candidatus Bathyarchaeia archaeon
GCTGTTTTTCAACCAATAACTATGTTGAACAGTCCATACTAAGGGCCTACGCCCTTGTGCAATTTTCTTCCAAAGCGACAGTTAATCTTAAAGGGCAAGATGTGAAACAATAACCTCATCATCTAGAGGTGAACCAAAAAATGGTCAAAGTAGAAGGATACGAAGTGCCCGAAGGATTATACTACACAAAAGAATTCGAATGGATCAAAATCGAAGGCGAAAAAGTCCGAGTAGGCATCACAGACTACGCCCAAAAACAACTAAGAGAAATAGTATACGCCGAACTCCCAACCCCAGGATCAGAAACCAAACAAAACGACCCCTACGGCACAGTCGAATCAGTCAAATCAGTCTCAGACCTCATCGCACCCATAAGCGGAACAATAGAAGAAGTAAACTCCGAAGTACAATCAAAACCCGAACTCCTCAACGAAGACCCATACCAAAAAGGCTGGCTCCTCATACTCAAACCAACAAACCTCAACACAGAACTAACCAACCTAATGGACTACAACAAAGCAGTCGAATGGCACAAGACAATGAAAAAATGAAGGCCAACAAATGCCTAAACGGATAATCATCATCGGCGCACACGCAGCAGGCGTAGACGCAGCCGCAGCCGCCAGAAAAACCGACCGCCAAGCCGAAATAACAATAATCACCGAAGAAAAACACCCAGGATACTCACGCTGCGGACTCCCATTCGTCATAGGCGGCCAAATCCCAAGCTTCAAAGACCTCATAGTCTTCCCCCCAACATACTTCCAAATGATGAAAATCAGCCTCAAAACCGAAACCAAAGCCACAACAATAGACACAACGAAAAAGATCGTTGAAACAACAGGCAAAGACGGCAAAACTGAAACAATGCCCTACGACAGCCTAATAATCGCCACAGGCGCCAGCTCCTTCACGCCGCCCATTAAAGGAAAAGAAAAACAAGGAGTCCACTCCCTCCGCACCATGGAAGACGGAGAAAAAATAGACGCAGCAATAAAAAAAGGAGCCAAAACCGCAATAGTAATGGGCGCAGGACTAATCGGACTCGAAACAGCCATAGCCCTCCACGAAAGAGGACTCAAAGTCACAATAGTAGAAATGCTCCCACAAGTACTCCCCCTACCACTCGACATCGAAATGGCCAAAATGCTCCAAGACATGCTCGAACAAAAAGGAATCAAAGTCCTCACCGGAAAATGCGTCGAAGAATTCCTCGGAACTGACACCGTCACGGGCATAATGGCAGGCGGAGAAAAAATCGAAGCAGACCTCTTCCTGAGCGCCTTCGGAGTCAGAGCAAACACCCAACTCGCAGTTAACGCCGGCATAGCACTAGGCGAAACCAAAGCAATCAAAACAAACGCACGAATGGAAACAAACACAAAAGACATATACGCAATAGGCGACTGCGCAGAAGTCACAAACATAGTCACACAAAAACCAACCCTACCCCAACTCGGCACAGTCGCAGTAAGAACCGGAAAAATCGCCGGCATAAACGCCGCAGGAGGATACTCACTCTTCACAGGCGCACTCGGATCAGCAGTCTCAAGACTCTTCAGCACAGACTGCGGCTGGACAGGAATGACAGAAGCCGCAGCAAAAAAAGCCAGCATCGAAGTAGTAACAGGCACCATCACGTCGAAAACCAAAGCCGACTACTACCCAGGAGCCCTCCCCATAAAGGTCAAACTCGTCGTCGAAAAAGAATCACAACGAGTAATAGGCGCCCAAATCATCGGAGGAGAAGAAGTCACACAACGCATAAACGCCATATCACTCGCCATACAAAGAGGCATGACCGCAAAAGACCTGTCAAAAGCAGACACAGCATACGCACCACCCGTCTGCGAAACCTGGGAACCAATGGTCCTAGCAGCAGAAATGGTACTCCTCAAACTCCGATAACCCAACTTTCTTTCCACACAAGGCCATAGGAAAATTAATTATAACAGCTCCTTCTTCAGTATTGTCGCAAAACAATAACGGTGAAATTACATGACAATGAAAGTCGCAATAAACGGCTTCGGAAGAATCGGCCGCTTACTCTACAGAGCCGCACTAGAACAAAAAGCAAAAATCGATTTCGTCGCAGTCAACGACATAACCGACGCCAAAACCCTCGCACACCTATTGAAATACGATTCAGTCCACGGAAGATTCAATGGCGACGTACAAGTAAGAGGAAACAACCTCATAGTCAACGGAAAAGAACTCAAAGTCCTCGCACAAAAAGACCCAGCACAACTGCCTTGGAAAGACCTAGGCGTCTATTTAGCAGTAGAATCAACAGGCTTCTTCACCGACAGAGAAGGCGCCTCAAGACACCTGACAGCCGGAGCTAAAAAAGTCCTCATCTCCGCACCAGCAACCAACCCCGACATCACAATGGTCATGGGCGTAAACGACAACGCATACGACCACAAGAAACACAACATAATATCAAACGCCTCATGCACAACAAACTGCGTCGGACCAGTAACCAAAATATTACATGACAACTTCACAGTTGAAAAAGCATTCATGATGACAGCCCACGCATACACAAACGACCAAAGAGTACAAGACCTCGTACACAAAGACCTAAGACGCGCCAGAGCCGCCGCAGTGAACATAATCCCAACAACCACAGGAGCCGCCCGCGCAATCGGCGAAATCATGCCTGAACTCAAAGGAAAAATAGACGGAATAGCCCTCAGAGTCCCAGTGCCAGACGTCTCAATCGTCGACTTGACGGCCACTTTGAAGAAAGAGGCAACCAAAGAAACAGTAAACGCAGCATTCAAGAAAGCCGCCGAAACATCACTCAAAGGCATACTGGAATACACCGAAGACCCAATCGTCTCGACCGACGTTCTCCACAGCACATATTCAGCAGTGTTCGACGCACAATCAACAATGATCATCGACAAAAACTTCGTAAAAGTACTAGCATGGTACGACAACGAATGGGGCTTCTCATGCCGAATGGTTCAACAAATGGAAATGATAGCCAAGAAAGAAGGCTTCTAGTCACCCACCACCCGATCTAAAATCTACAATATCCACATCACCATTTTTCTTTCAGAAAGGAGATCAAACAAAATGCCCAAAATCCTCACCCTTGACGACATCAAAGTCAAAGACAAAGTAGTAATCCTACGCGTTGACTTCAACTCACCCATAGACCCCAAAACCCAAAAAATACTCGAAGACACAAGAATCCGCGCCCACGCCGAAACCACAATTAAAGAACTGGCGGAAAAAGGAGCAAAAACAGTAATTCTGGCGCATCAAGGACGAAAAGGCGATCCAGACTTCATCCCTCTCAGACAGCACGCGGAAATCCTCGCCAGAATCCTGAAGAGACCCGTCCAATACGTTGACGGCCTCTACGGAGAAAAAGCCAAGAATGCAATAAAAAACCTCAAAACCGGTGAAATCCTAGTCCTTGAAAACGTAAGAACCTTCCCCACGGAAACCAAAGACGCAACACCTGAAGAACACGCGAAAACAGATCTTGTCAAGAACCTCGCCCCACTTGCAGACTTCTTCGTAAACGACGCTTTCGCAGCCGCACACCGAGCCCACGCATCAATAATCGGCTTCACAGCAGTATTGCCAAGCACGGCTGGACGCATAATGGAAAAAGAACTGAAATCATTAAGCAAAGTACTTGAAAACCCACAAAAGCCGTGCGTTTTCATTCTCGGAGGAGCCAAAGCAGATGACTCACTTGAAATCTCCAAATACGTCCTAGACAAAAAGATAGCCAGCTATGTTCTGACAGGCGGAGTCGTAGGGCAAATATTCCTAGTCGCAAGAAGGCTTGACCTCGGCAAGCCCAACATGGAATTCCTAGAGAAAAATGAATTGATGAGTCTAGTGCCTGGAATAGAAGAGCTTATGCACAAATACAAAGACAACATCAAGACTCCTCAAGATGTGGCAATTGACATGAACGGAAAAAGAAAGGAAATCCCGGTCAAAGAACTACCTACAGACCACTCGATATTTGACATCGGAACCGAGACAATAAACACTTATGCTAAGATCATACGCAAAGCTAAGTCAATCGTGGTTAGTGGCCCAATGGGAAAATATGAAGATGATAAGTTCAAGCACGGAACGAAAAATGTTCTCGAAGAAATCGCCCACACACAAGCTTTCTCTTTAGCTGGAGGCGGACACACGATAGCTGCCATTGAACTTTTCAAGTTCACAAGCAGAATCTCCTTCATCAGCACAGCTGGTGGGGCCCTCATAGAATTCCTGATGGGAAAGAAACTGCCAGGAGTAATTGCCTTAGAAGAAGCCGCAAACAGAAAAACCTAGACTGCCCTATTTTCAGACTCCTTCCAACTCTATAGGAAGTCAAAAATAAAACAGTTCAGTCATAGTAGAATAGCAGAGGACAACATCTTTGACAGACATCCTATTAGTTTTTGAAGTCCATCAACCTCACAGGATAAAGAAAAACTTCTTCTGGGACAACAAAATCTACAAACATATCAATAAGAAAGAGATGTTTGAATACTATTTTGACAAAGCAGCAAACAGGGAAATCTTCGAGAGAGCAAGCAGGAAATGCTATTTCCCATCCAACAACATTCTGTTAGAGGTCATTGACAGATACAAGAACGAAAAAAAGAAGGTCAAAGTATCGTTCAGCCTCTCCGGCGTGTTCTTGGAGCAATGCGAAACGTTCAACAAAGACCTGCTTGAGAGCTTCAAACAGCTTTCAGAAACAGGCTGCGTTGAATTTCTGGGCCAAACCTATTACCATTCGCTTGCCAGCCTCTACCCTCAAAAGGACGAGTTCATTGAACAAGTCAAGATGCATCAGCAAATAATGAGAGATGTTCTCGGCTACACGCCTTCTGTCTTTGAAAACACAGAATTACTCTATAACAACGCCGTGGCAAAAACCATTGAAAACCTCGGGTACAAAGGAATCTACACGGAAGGTGTCGAAAGAATCCTTAGCGGTAAGTCGCCAAACTACCTCTACCTACCCAAGGATTCCAGGAAAATCAAGATATTCTTGCGTAACTACAAGCTGACAGACGACATAGGTTTCAGGTTCTCCGCAAGATGGTGGAACGAATGGCCACTCACCGCGGACAAGTACTCAAACTGGCTAGCATCGACCCTTGGACAATGTGTAAACATTTTCCCAGACTACGAAACCTTCGGCGAACACCATTGGCCTGAAACCGGCATCCACGACTTCCTACGGCATTTACCCGGTGAGATATTGAAGTGGTGGAACCTCCATATGTCAACTCCTTCAGAAGCCACAGAGAAGCATGCGCCAGCAGGAGAGATAGATGTTCCGGAACTCGGCGGAACCGTTTCTTGGGCAGATCTAGAAAGAGACGCGAGCTGCTGGTTGGGAAATACTATGCAATGGGCGTACTACACGAGTCTTAGAAAACTGGAGCCCTTTGTGAAAGAAGCAGCAGACGAGACCTTCTTAAAAACGTGGAGATACTTCCAAACCAGCGACCACCTCTACTACATGTTCACAGCTGGCGGCGGACCTGGGGAAGTTCATTCCTATTTCAGTCCTTATGGCACACCAGCAGATGCTTTTATCACCGCCCAAGCGGCAATACTGGATTTTGAGAGCAGGGTCAGGCTCGACACCGTTGTTGCTGATGATCCATTCCTCTTCTACACAGGCATGGGCGAAAAACACTTCACAGGAGAAATGGTTTGGAGCCTAAAAGGTCTTGCTGGCGTTCTTGAAAAAATCAGCCTAAAATCCATTGAATTCCATGGCAGACGTGGAGACTTCGAAAAGTGGACTGAAAACTCGCTTCACGATGAGGCGCTGACACAGAAACTCGAAGAGACAAATCTGGCAAAGCTGAGCGGAGAACAACTCAGAAAAACACTGATCAAAATCGTAAGAAGGAGATTAGATCTGCTGGAGACTCAAAAACGATAAACGACGACAGAATAGTTGTGAGATTCACACACGGTTTTATAAGAAAAACATCATGAATACTTACTAAGGTTCAATAAAGGTGAAAACATGCGAGAAGAGCTACCACTTTCCGAAAAAATCTTGCAGACGCTACACAACCTCTGCGCAACAGCGCCAGATCTGGCGAGAAAAAGCGAAGAGCTGTCACAGGTCATGCAGATTGACATTAATGAGTTAGAAAGGATCCTAGACAGTTACAAGGCAGAAGGCTTTGCACAGAGTTTCGTTGATAATGAGGGAAAAAAGCGCTACTACTTAACTGGAAGCGGAATAATCAAGGTCTGCGCACTTTTCACGTAGGGAAAAATCCATGCGTGTGGTGATTTTCTCCTGGGAGTATCCTCCTCGAATCATTGGACAACTCGCGGATTACGTGAAAACTCTTGCAAGCCAGCTCGTTAAACATGATGCACAACCCTACGTGGTCACATACCATGATTATTTGACAGGGGAGTATGATGAACCTGAAGGCACTAGAACCTTCAGAGTAAACAACCCAGTTCACACTCACATCGGCGTGCTAACCTGGGTTTTGACTTTGAACCAAGAGGTTGAGAGAGTAACAGCCAACATCTACTATGACAATAAGCGACAAGTAAGCCTGATTGACGTGCACGAGTGGCATTTCATCCCAGCCGCAGTCACTTTGAAGAAAGCATTGAACATACCCTTTGTTTACTCCGTCGAAAGTTTGGAGGACCACCGATCTCATGGTGCCAACACACCATACAACATGGCTATCAAAAGCATCGAATGGCTTGGCATGTACGAGTCAAGTAAACTAGTAGTCAAATCTGGATGGATGCGAGACGAAGTCTTCAGGCTCTACAAAGTTCCTTCAGAAAAAGTGAATATCATTCCGCCTAATTCTACAGGTTGGATGGAAAACATCTTGACTGTCTACGAGAATGTTTTGGAGAAGAATCATCTTGGAAACTCGTGACCTGAGCGTGATGATGCTCACTTGGGAATTTCCGCCGCGAACCATCGGAGGGATATCACCTCACGTTTATTATTTATCGAAGAGCTTGGCTAGAGACGGCGTCAAAGTCTACGTCGTTACGTGCGACTTTCCTGGTGCTCCGCCTCACGAGCTATTGGACGGTGTGGAAGTATTCCGAGTAGATTCATACAAGAACCCCTCGCCCGATTTTGCCACTTGGGTCTATTTGATGAACGTTAACATGCAGAAAGAAGCCGCAACGATAATCAAAGACCTAAATGGAAATGTTGATATTCTCCATGCCCATGACTGGCTTGTCGCAACGGCAGGAATCGGTCTGAAACACGTTTTCAGGAAGCCACTTTTTGTGACGATGCATTCAACTGAGATAGGACGTAGAAATGGCATTCACTTTGACTATGAAAGAATGATTCATGAAACAGAAGCATGGCTTACTTATGAAGCATGGAAGGTCATATGTTGCAGTGATTATATGGTTTCACATGTGCGTTGGGCCTTTGGATTGCCACCCGACAAGCAGGCAATGATCCCGAATGGTGTCAATGCCGACATATACGCTAGACTCGATAAGAAAGACTTAGTTCAATTCCGACGCAAATTCGCTTTGCCTGAAGAAAAGATCGTGCTCTTCGTGGGAAGACTCGTTTACGAGAAGGGAGTCCACGTACTTGTGAACGCCATTCCAAGAGTACTGGAAAAAGTGAACGCGAAATTCGCGATTGTTGGCAACGGATACATGAAAGAACAGCTTTCGGGCCTCGCCAAGACTTTGGGAATAAGTCAGAAGGTTTTGTTCACGGGGTTCGTTGATGACGAAACATTGAGGAAACTGCAGACGTGCGCTGACGTCTCTGTTGTTCCATCTCTGTTTGAGCCTTTCGGAATCGTTGCTCTTGAGGCCATGGCCGCGAAAAGTCCAGTTGTAGTTTCGGACACTGGTGGCCTCGGAGAAATAGTTGACCATGACGTAGACGGTGTAAAAGTCTACACAAACAACCCTGACTCGCTAGCGTGGGGTGTAACAAAAGTGCTAGAGGACGAAAAGCATGCCGAACATATCAGGACTAATGCTTTCAAGAAAATCCAGGAAAAGTACAACTGGAACAGAATAGCTCAACAGACGGAAAACATGTACAAATCGGTGCTGAATAAATATGCAAAGAGTTTTTGGGCAATAAAGGGTTAACGGAGCCACAGTTTTCATGAAACTAAGGATACGTTGGTTTGATGGCTCCGTGTTCACACGCGTCAGCGCATCTCATGCAATAGATGCATTCTGGATGACTGAATTTCTCCCACGGAAGATCCAGAATCGGTACGCGTGTCGGGCATACTTGTACGCATGAACGGCAGGCGCCTTTCTCGCATTTGAATGGTTCACGGCGCAACCCGATGAAACTGAACCTATTCATTATGGCCATGAAAGCTCCATGCGGACACAGGTATCTGCACCAACTTCTTGGAACGTATATGGCGAACACAAGCACGATGACCATTATGGCGAATTGTACCCAAAAAAGCGGGGCCAGGTTTGAAATGCCAAACAGAAAATCCGATGCGAGATTCTCCCATCCTGAAAGACGAATACCCTGAACGAGCTTAGGAAGAGTTGCGAACAGAGTTTCTGAAGGACTTAAAGCGGTGAACGGGGCCTGCGCGAAAATCCCAAGAGCACGTTGGTAGTTTCCACCCACTCCTGTCAACTGTGAGACTGAATAAGTTGCACTGATGAGCAAGGTTATGGCAAGAACCAAGTATTTCATATATAGCATTGTGTCATGGGTCCTGGCCGAAAGATCAGTCTGCTTGCGGCGAAGATATCCCGTCAGGTCTTGAATTAGACCAAACGGACAGACCCAACCGCACAGTGATCTGCCAATCAGTATGCCTGCAATGAGAAATGAAGCAAGTGCCAGCCACGGAAAAATGATGTAGGCCAAGTTCCATCCGCCTGACATAAGCTGTATAGCTGTTAAAGAGTCGCCAAGACTGTTTCCTTCGAGACCCCATGTCCAGAGTACCGGGAAAAGAAGCGGCAATGCCCCCAAGTTGAGAATAATGGCGCTGAAAAGCAAAAAGGACAGCAATTGAATTATTCTGCGTGGAGTGTTGTAATTCAAGAATCGTTCCCTGAGTCCTTTGCCACTCAAGTCTGCCGCCTTCTCCATGCTGTAATGATGGTCCGAGTTATTTGCTTTCCGATGAGTTTAAGCGTTTCTCCGTCCGAGGTGAATTATGAAGTCTGCCGAAAACTGAAATGCGTTTCTGAACATAGAATTGTTGATTTAAATACGTGTAGTGAGTCGACGAGAAGATGTCATGCTTCTCTCAGAAGTACTTTTACCTCGTTGGCGAAGCTTCCTTCCCTTCGAAGCTTTTCCACTTGTAGCCTGTGCACTTGACCATAGCTTGACCATATGTCGTCCACAATCTTTTTCTCAATGACATAGGCTCCGGATTTCAAAAAGCCTTCAAGACCTTCGGCGAAAAGTTCAAGCTTCTCACCCACTTCATTGCGCTTGACTGAGTAATTGTGCTCGAGATGTTTGTAGATTAGACATGATGCTTCCTTTCCGAATATCTGGGTTAGGACTCTGTCGATTATTTTTGTGATTTTGTCGTCTTTGCCGTTTGGTTGGGGTGTCAGATCTTTCATTGGGTTTGCCCGCGACTATCTTGTCTATTACGACTTAATAAGCATTCTCGCACACTTGCATTACACAGATACAGCAAAACCATGATAAAAAAGCTACAAAGTGAAATCTGTAAGGCTTAATTGTTGAACTCTTCCCGCCACAGTTTTCACTCTAGGTCGCTCGTGTGAGACGACAAGTTGCCCGTAGATTCCATCATATCCGGGCACCACTTCAGCCGTTCCTTCTCGGACTTTGATAATCATTTGTGCAATTTCATCGCTTGCAGTTGCACTAAGCTCCTCTCTTGGTGCGTTAATAAGGACGCTGTACTCGTCGCCAAACCTCTCAACTAGGGCATTGTAGACGGCCCAAACTTTTGAAGCAGACGGAGAATCGCATGCGAGCACTGCGGCAATAATTTCGGAAAGTGGAAGTAGACGCATGAAACCAATAGGCTCCTCAGGTTGAAAGCCTTCTGGTCGGTCTGCCAATTCCTCGACGCGTTGTTCGACGCCTTTGGTCAGTCTGCGGCGACAGACTGGGCATATGTTGGCAAGCTTTGTTGCGTCGCGGGCTGAAAGCGAGACATTGCAGTTTCTGTGGCCTGTCCAGTGGTATTTTCCGTAAGATGGATCTGTTTCTATCGTATACTTGAAGCGCTGACTGTCCTTTGTTTGGATGGCTTCGATTATTTCTTTGTAGTTGGATTTCGCGAGTTCGAATACGTTGGCTTCTCTGCCTATGCGCCATGGCCAGAAGCTGTGGCTGTCGCTGTTTGATAGCAAGGTGAACTTGTCGAGTTTGCTCAAACGCCAGTTCATGGGCGGGTCGGATGATAGGCCGGTTTCCAAAGCGTGAATGTGTTTGGTCATGTCTCCGTAGCATTCTTCAACGCTGTCGAAGCCGCTGAATGCGCCGAAGATGCTGAACCATGGTGTCCATGCGTGAGCCGGAAAGATCATATTTTGAGAGGAGATTTCCATGATGTCTTCAACGAGAGTAGGTGGGTCGACATTCAGTGTCGGTCTGCCGTCTATGTGCAAGTTTCCGTATTTTGAGAGTCTGTCGTTTATTTGACGGGCGGTGTCAAGGTTCGGAGTGAGAATTACGTGGTGAACCTTTTTGGTTTCGTTTTTGTGAGGGAACGTCGTGTTGACTTCGCTCGTTGCCATGAAGTGAACAGTGGACGCTGTGTCAACGGTTGGTTTGTAGAGAGAGGTTTCTGGATCCCAAATGAGGTTGTGATTGAGTTCTTCGAACCATTTTGGGTGTGTGAAGTCGCCTGTCCCGATTATGTTCAAGCCTTTGATCTTGGCATACCGGGCTATTTCCTCTATACACATTCTTTCGCTTGTGGCTCGACTATATGGGCCGTGAATATGCAAGTCGGCTATTATTCTCATTGTTTTCACCTAGCGTGGGATAAGTTGGATTTTTCTTTTCAGTACTTTTTCTGCGAGTTTTTCGAAGTCTATCCTTAGAAGGACGATCGTTATCACTATCGTTACTCCGATTGATATGATCATCAAGAGTTGATCGTTGATTGGTGAAGCGCCCGCGGCCGCGCCCAAGTAAGCCCCGGCAACGCCGATGACGAGCTTGCCTGCAAAATATGCCAGAAAAAGCTTCGCAGGGTTATATCGGATGAGACCTAAAGGTATCACGACGGGTTCGTCCGGGAGTGGAGTAGCGGCAACCACGAAGAGAACCAGCATGGCCCATTTCTTCAGCATGTGACCCGCGGCGTCCAGGTTTTTTCTTCGTTTTTCGCCTATGTATTTTCCAGCAAAAAAGGTAACCAGATAGTGTATAAACTTGGCTGAGGCAGAGCCTGAGGCTACGAGGAATCCTATGGTGAAAGGGTCTGCGCTTGCAACTAGAAGGGCGGCGTTGGAGGCGATGAATAGGTTTGACGGTCCGGCGAAGGGTATGATGTTTAGCAGGAAGGAAGTTACTAGAATGCCTAGAATTTCGAAGATCGATGCCAGTTTGTGATGCCTCGAAACTCTTCTAGGCGTAGCCAGCTAATAAAACAGTTTGTCGACGGTTTGTGTGGTTCTTTCTAGGCTGCAAGAGTTTAGCAGTTTTTGTGGGCATCAGATTTAAATCAAGGTTTATCGTAGAAAAATCTGCGAGTCTTCTGGGGGTTTTCTTTGGTGTCTAAGAGGGAACCTATATGGATTGCGAGGGAGCTGCCGCGATGTAGTGGTTGTAGGAAGTGTGAGATTGCGTGTTCGCTTTTTCATGAGAAGAGTATTTGGCCTGATGCTTCTATGATCAGGGTTTTTATGCTTGTGCCGGGGTTGGAGTTTCCGCATTTTTGTGTTCAGTGTGAAGATTATCCGTGTGTGAAGTCGTGTCCTGTCGAGGCGTTGTCGGTCAGTAAGAGGACGGCTGCGGTTTTGGTTGATGCGAAGAAGTGTATTGCTTGTGGAAAATGTATTGATGCTTGTCCGGGAAGAATTCCGCATATGCATCCGAGGGAGAAGCATGTTGTTATCTGTGATTTGTGTGATGGTGATCCGCAGTGTGTGAAGGTTTGTCGGGAAGGGAGTTGGAATGTTTTGAGGATTGTGAAGAGGCGGAATGAGATAGCTTACAAGCTTTATGCTCGGAAGCCTGATGAGATAACGCGGGATCTTGCGTTTAGGTTTTATGGAGATCAAGGGGAGGAGTTTTTGTGATTGGTGGTTATGCTGGTAAGTTTCTAGACGTGAATCTTTCGGCCGGAAGTATTAAGGAGACGAGGTTCAGTGACGATGTTTTGAGGGATTATGTTGGGGGCAGGGGGTTGGGTGCGAAGATTCTTTGGGATAGGTTGGGCAGTAGATGGGAGAGGGTTGATCCTCTTGGGTCTGAGAATGTTTTGTTGCTTCTGACCGGGCCGTTGACGGGTTATTTTCCGGGCGGCAGGACTTGTGTTTGTGGTAAGTCTCCTCAGAGTAATGGTGTTGTGGGTTCTACTCTTTCGGGGGAGTTTGGTGTTGAGTTGAGATGTGCGGGTTATGATGGGGTTATTGTGAGTGGGCGGTCTGCGAAGCCTGTTTATTTGATGATTAAGGATTTTGATGTCGAGTTGCGGGATGCTGGTCATGTTTGGGGAAAGGATGGGAAGCAGACTGTGACGACGCTGACGAAGGAGTGTAGGGGGCTTTTGAATAAGCGGTATCGTCAGTACGGAGAGTGGAAGGAACCGGCGATGTTGTATGTTGGTCCGGCTGGTGAGAACCGCGTGCGGACGGCGGTTGTTATGACGAAGTGGTCGCATGCTGCTGGTTATGGTGGTTATGGGGCGGTTATGGGTTCGAAGAGGTTGAAGGCTGTTGTTGTTAAGGGAACGGGACCTTTGCCTGAGGTTGCTGACGTTGGCAAAGTGGGGCGGTTGATCAAGAGCGTGTGCTGTGAGGTTTATGAGGGGGAGATGTGGAGGCGTTGGGGCACTGGTGGTGGCGGTTATGTTTTTGGTGCGAAGTACAGTTCGGAGCCGGTGCGGAATTGGCAGGAGGAGTGGCATGATGAGAGGGGTTTTGGTGTTGACAAGTTTGAGAATCGTTTGTGGGTGAAGCAGTATTGGGGGGATTTTGGGTGTCCGACTACGTGTTTGAAGCTTGCGGTGGT
>CAYNQC010000036.1:0-12931 GCA_964399235.1 uncultured Candidatus Bathyarchaeia archaeon
CACAAACCTGAAGACGCTTCCCGGAGACCTGAATGAGGACGGCACCGTGGACATCTACGATGCTTTGCTTCTTGCTGGAGTCTTCGGCTCAACTCCAACTAGCCCGAACTGGGATCCTAACGCCAACCTCGACACAACGCTTGACCCCGTAAGTGAGGGGCAGACAATCGACATCTTCGACTTGATACTGCTTGCCCAAAACTTCGGACGCAAACTCTAGCCCTTTCTTTTTCTATTTTGCTCTAACTCCGCATTGAGTTCAGGAGCATTGATAGAGCATTGCAGCTGCTGTCTTATTTCACACATTTGTGATGGCTTGTGTATTCTTCACACGCAAGCTATCAATTAGCGATTGAATAACGACTACGGGCAGGATGCGTACACGAGTTGACACGTGGTCTAAAATAGCCATGATAAGAATTCTTCACCATGAAACTGCAACTCGTGGGCTTCGGCAATGTTGGCAGGAGCCTAGTTCTGCTCATCCAGGAGAAAAAGAACAAGCTAGCGTCTCTTGGGATTTCTCTGAAAATAGTTTCAATCAGCGATTCGAAAGGAACAGCACTAAGCATGAAAGGATTGGATCCAATGCAAATCCTGAGACACAAGGATTCTCAATGGAGCGGCTTCAATGACTACATCCTTGGTTACTCGGCCCAAGATGCCATCCGATACCTTGAGGGTGACGTCGTCGTGGAACTAACGCCCTCTACTGTTTCTGGAGAGCCTGGACTGTCTCACATCAAAACCGCATTGACACGAAAAAAGCATGTTGTAACAGCTAACAAGAGCCCACTTGTAGTTGCCTTCGAAGAACTTACCACGTTGGCAGACAAAAACCGTGTCCGGCTTCTGTACGAGGCGACGGTTGCAGCGCATCTTCCAGTGTTTTGCATGGCACAAGCGTGTTTCACATCCGATGAACTGATGCATCTTGAAGGAATACTCAACGCCACAACAAACTTCATAATAGGCGAAATGGAAAAAGGCAAAGACTTCCAGTCTTCCTTGGAACACGCAGTAAATGAAGGATGGGCCGAGCAAAATTGTTCTGACGATGTCGACGGAATAGACGCTGCTAGAAAAGTGGTCATACTGGCAAATTCCTTTTTTCAAAGAGGCGTGAAGCTCGAGAACGTGAAGGTTGAAGGAATAAGAAGAGTTGACAACATGATAGAGGCGGCCCGAAAATCACACAAAAGAGTGAAGCTGGTTTGTGAGATCGTCCGCAAAGGTCGTCAAGTTGAAATGTCTGTGCACCCGCGACTGCTATCGGCTGAGGATCCTTTGGCGGCTGTAAACGGAGGCGACATGGCTTTAAAACTGACATACAAGACTGCGAAACGAATCTTCGTATCCGCCCAGTTCACTGGTGTCAAACAAACGGCCAGCGCAGTTCTTAACGACATAATCAAGATAGGTTCAACTGGTCAAGCCTGCTAGGGCGGTGTATCCATTCCAAAGACGATCATCTTCTAGACATTAGAAAAATCGTCTGCTTGGAAAAACAAATAACCTGAGCAAAGGAATTTCTATTCCTTTAGCATTTCACTGTTAGTGATGTCGGAGGTCAATCAAACTGAAAACCCTAGTTACATCGGGATGGCCCTACCTTCACAGTCTTCCACACTTGGGCAACATGGTAGGGTCCTTGCTGTCCGCAGACGTGTTCGCACGTTATTGCAGACTCAAAGGCGAAGAGGTCGTCATGGTAAGCGGATCAGACGAACATGGGACGCCCGTAGAAGTTGAATCTATCAAGAGAGGCATTTCACCCAAGGAACTCACAGACAAAAACCACGCTAGACTTTCTTCACTCCTCAAAGAATGGGGGATATCCTTTGACAACTACACGAGGACAGAAAACCCTGTTCACAAGGAATTCGTGAAAAAAACGCTGACAGAAATCTACAACAACGGATACATCTTTGCTCAAGAAACTGAAATGCTCTTTTGCGACAAATGCAGTCGTTTCTTGCCCGACAGATATGTGGACGGAAAGTGTCCGTACTGCGGGTATGAAAGAGCCCGTGGAGACCAATGTGAAAACTGCGGAAGACTATTGGAAACTACGCTGCTTATAGAACCGCATTGTGCAATATGCCGTGGCTCTCCCACTGTAAAGAAGACTAAACATTGGTACTTTGACTTGCCAAAGCTTTCAGAAAGAATAAGGGACTATTTAGAATCAAATCACCAGCTGTCGACTAACACGAAGAATTTCAGCCTGAGCCTAATCAAAGAAGGTCTGAAACCGCGTGCAGTCACCAGAGATGTCAGCTGGGGAATCCAAGCACCTTTTCCAGGCGCCGAGGAAAAACGAATCTACGTATGGGTTGAGGCCGTGCTTGGGTACGTATCGGCAACAATCGAATACTTCAAGAACCAGGGCAAACCAGAAGGCTGGAAGGAATACTGGTTCAACCAGAATGCCAAAACCTATTATTTCATAGGGAAAGACAACATTCCCTTCCACACAATAATACTCCCTGCATTATTGTTGGCTTCGGGCGAAGGCTACAATTTGCCGTGGAACGTGTCTGCAACTGAATTTTTGCAGTTCAAAGGAGAAAAAGCCTCCAAAAGCCAGAAGGTAGGAGTATTCATTGATGAGGCTTTGGAACTTTTCCCCGCTGATTACTGGCGTTACTTCTTGACTGCAACAAGACCTGAAACCAGAGATTCGAACTTCTCATGGGACCTCTTTGTAGAAAGAGTCAACGCCGACTTAAATGACACTTATGGCAACTTCGTTCACAGAACACTGAGTTTCATCAATTCAAAGTTTGACGCGGCAATTCCCGAATCAGAAGACTTAGATGAAGATGCCGCAAAGATATTGAGGGCGCTTGAGGAGAAAGTGAACCTGACTGCAAAAGAATTTGAGACCTGCCGACTTCAATCGGCTGCGAGCACTATTCTCAGCATAGGCCGAATGGGAAATCAATACCTGAACGACAATGAACCCTGGAACTTGATCAAGACTAATCGGGCAAAAGCGGGGAGCATCTTTCATGTCGCAGCGCAACTAGTCAGGGCGCTGGCCGTTGTTTCAGCTCCGATTATTCCCTTCGCGTCGGAAGAAATATGGAAGAAGCTGAACTTGCCGGGTAGTGTCCATGAACAGAAATGGAGTGAGGCCCTGAAACCGCTGCCACCAAATCACAGGATCGCCACGGCAAAACCACTGTTCACCAAAATAGACAAGACTCCGAAGGAGCTCGAAGAGAAGCTTGAAGAGATCCGGCAACAATAGATCCGCATTTTTCAGAATGATCTTCGGAACTTGAGAACTTGCTGTTGAAAATAGACCTGCACGTTCACACGATCTATTCACCAGATTCTGTGATTACCCCTGAACAACTCGTAGTATTTGCGAAAAGACGAGGGCTCGACGGTGTTGCTGTCACCGATCATGATCGCCTCGATAGTGCACTACGAATTCGTGAAAAGACGGATTTTCTTGTGTTGCCTGGAATCGAAGTCACCAGTCTCAATGGGCATATTGTTGGGCTTGATGTTCAAGAAAAGGTTCCGAAGGGGCACTCTGCGGAAGAAACCGTGGACCTGATCCACGAGGCAGGAGGAATAGCAATTGCCTGTCACCCAACGGGATTCTTCAAAGGGAATCTAGGAAAGTACACGAGTTCGAAATTCGATGCTGTCGAGGTGATAAACTCCTCCGCCTTTCCATTCCGTTATACGGTGAAGCACAGCCAAGAACTTGCTTCGCGCCTTGGCATCGCGGGCGTGGGAGGTACAGACGCACACTATGCCCCGGAAATAGGCTGTGCCTACACACTCATAGAGGCAGAACCGCATACGGTCGACGTAGTGCGCGCCATAAGAAGTGGCAATTGTCAGCCTTGTGGTGGGCCGATACCCATTCACTTGAGATTAAGAAGGGAGTTCTCAGTCTTCTTCAAGAGACCTCAATTTGAAGAATTGTGACGAGGCAACTGACGAAAAAGGTGGCCGAAATTCGTTGTCCTGTATGAAGCCAGAACCACAAGGGTCGAAACAGTGAAAGCCCGTTTTTCCCATGAATAGATCTGGACCCAATCTTTTTTCTGTGCTTAGTAATATATCGTGGCTCGTAAGATGCCTTAAATATGATTTTTATGATCCATCTATCGCGGGTAAATGCGATGAGCAAAAGGCTCTCAAGCAAAGAATTCCTGGCGCTTGCCGACATTCTCTGGCAAGGTGACGTAATAGTAAAGTATCAAAACCCCGACAACTGGATAGTAACTTAGATAGGAACTTTTTGTGCTCATTAAGCAGTGATTTTCTCTCTTGTGACAATAGATGTTTTGCTTTGCCTCTTGGTACGTGAGAAGGAAAAAAGGAATAGATCGGGAATGTGATGTTGTAGGCTTGCGAGTTTAGAGTGGGTCTTTTTCCATCTGATAAAGGTTCAGGTTTACCGTCAGTGGCTGTTCGATTTCCGTACATGGTTCGAGGTCAAACAGCTGTGGAGCTATTTTTCCGAGGCTGCTGAGCGTCTGAGGTGGGTGCATTCCCGCCATGACCAGTGTGACTTTCAGTTTTCCCTCTTGTTGCGGGTTAACCGTGGCACCCCATATTACGCGGGCGTTTGCATTCATCATTTGTGTAACTATTTCGCCGATGTGGTTCACTTCTTGGAGAGTGAGGCGGTTGTCTCCTGTGACGTTTATCAACGCGCTTGTCGCTCCGGTGTAATCGACGTCGAACAAGGGTGCTTTCAGTGCATTTCGAAGTGCTTCCTCTGCCCTGTTGGGTGCGTCGGACTCGCCGACTCCGACTACCGCCATTCCACCCTGGCTTACGATGGTTTTGAAGTCCCTGTAATCCAGGTTGACCAGGCTTGGAGTCGAAATTGTCTCGACTATTCCTTTTATCATGCTTGCCAATACTTGGTCTATTGCTTTGAAAGCTTCGCGACTTGGAAGCTGTGGTGCGATTTGGACCAGTTTGTCATTATCGATGACCGCGATGGTGTCGCATTGTTTTCGCATTTCGGCTAGCGACTCCGATGCATGTTTGTTTCTTCCTTTTTCTTTTCGGAAAGGCATTGTCACAATTCCGACCGTCAAGGCCCCTTTGCGTTTCGCGATCTCTGCAATAACGGGTGCTGCTCCGGCTCCTGTTCCTCCTCCTAGTCCTGCGGTTATGAAAGCGATGTCAGCTCCAGCCAGCAGGTCTTCGATTTGTTTTCTTGACTCTGTTATTGCTGCTTTTCCGAGTTTGGGGTCGCCGTGGACTCCACGTCCTTTTGTGAGTCTTTGCCCGATTAGGATTTTTTCGTGGGCTTTCGAGTTTTTGAGTTGGTTGGTGTCCGTATTTATCGCTAGGCAAGTGACCGAGGTTATCCCCGTTTCCATTATTCTGGTTATTGTGTTGTTGCCAGCTCTTCCTACTCCAATGACTGCGATGTGTAAGTCACGGTTTTGCTTGACTCCCTGGGCCTCTGCTGAATACTGTGAGTATTTCAACGAGTTTTCAGTTGGGCGTATCTTAGCCAACTTTGATCCTCCGCCATAGTTCGTCGCTTACGAGGTCACGGATAGCAACTCGGATGGCTTCGGCTCTGTTTGGGTAGAACCGTTCATCGACGAGTTGATCTAGGGCTTTGAGATAAGTCTCGGGCACGTAGAGCGTGATTAATCTCAACACATCTCCCTCCAAGTGAGGGTTAGAAATTCTCGTTTCAACTTATACTTCTCTATAACATGCTCTAAATATGCTTTAAATATGCCAGGTCATCGCTTTTTAAAGATTTCTGTTGACCTGTTTCAGGTTCTTGTATATTCAGCGTTTTGTAGACCCTTACGTTTTTATTGGTTGTTGAAGCATTTGAGGTGTTGCGATGGAAATCTATGCGGGTTCTGGTGAAGAGCTACGGGTGTTCGACGAATTTGGCAGACGGGGCTGTGTTGGCAGGATGCCTAGCAAGAGCCGGATACGCGTTAGCTGGGTCGATTGCTGATGCTGACGTGGTCGTTCTTAATGCTTGCGCGGTAAAAGGACCGACTGAGGATCGGATGATAGAGGTTGCCAAGCGGATTCCTGTTGGCAAGAAGCTGATTGTTGTGGGTTGTCTGCCGTTGATTAATTTTGCGAGGTTGCAGCGGGAGGTTCGTTTTGAAGGTGCTGCTGGGTCGGCTGTTGGTGAAGGAATCGTTCAGGTTGTTGGGCGTGTTTTGAGTGGTGAGAGAGTTTGTGTTGTGAATGAGGGTCCTGGTGTGAACCCTGGGCTTTTTTTGCCGCGGGTAGATGTGAATTCGGTTGTGAGTATTGTTCCGATTTGTTATGGGTGTTTGGGTTCTTGTGCGTATTGTTGTGTTGTTTTTGCTCGGGGGCGTTTGCGAAGCTATGGTGTTGAGGAGATTGTGAGACGGGTGGAAGCTGATGTGAGGAGGGGTTTTCGTGAGGTTTGGCTGACGGCGCAGGACACCGCATGCTATGGGAGAGACATAGGAACGGACCTTGTGAATTTGTTGCGTTGCGTGTGCAGGGTTGATGGTGATTTCAAAGTTCGGGTTGGGATGATGACTCCAAGTTTGGTGTTGGGCATGCTTGACGGAGTGGTTGATGCGTTTCGTAATGAGAAGGTTTTCAAGTTTTTGCATTTGCCCGTGCAGAGTGGCGATGATCGCGTTCTGAAGTGGATGCGGCGGTTCTATTCTGCGGCTGATTTCAAGATGATTGTGGACAAATTCAGGGTTAGTTTTCCAGAGTTGACTCTTGCAACGGACGTTATCTGCGGTTTTCCAGGAGAGAGTGAAGAGGCTTTTGCCGGAACGTTGGATTTGTTGCAGGAGGTCAAGGTGGATATTGTGAATGTTTCCAAGTTTTTCGCTCGGCCTGGGACTCGTGCGGCTGGGATGCAGAAGGATTTCGTTGCCGCGGGTGAAGTGAAGCGGAGGAGTGCCAAGGCTGGAGCTTTGGCGAAGAAGTTGGCTTTTGAGAGGAATAAGCGGTGGGTTGGTTGGAGGGGTGAGGTTTTGATAGATGAGGTTGGGAAGGTTTCTGGTTCTTGGGTTGGGCGCAATTTTGCGTATAAGCCTGTTGCACTTAGAAGTGCAGAGTCGCTTCTGGGCAAAACTGTGCGTGTGGAGATCGCGGACGCGTTTCCCACTTTTCTTGAAGGTAAGCTTGTTTGAGTTTTCCAGCGGGTGAAGTCGGAAAATGTCTGACGTATATTCCGTGTAGTCCATTTTCACGTCAACAACGAGGACCCACAATCCGAACTGTTCAACATGGTTTTTCGCGTTTTTCAAGCCAAAATCACCCTACCGTCCTCTCCCTAGTTTTTTATTGGGAAGAACTGTGGCTGACTCTCAAGGCGGGGTCGAGTTTAGTTCTGCGTGTGCTTTCCAGCAGGTGTGTATGTTGAAGTTCTGAGGGATTCACGGCTTTTTCCATGTGTGAATTGTGTGAGCTGGTGTGGAAATGGTTTAGTCTGCGTCTCATCTGGGCATTGAAACTCGGATCGTATCGGTTTTTTGAATTGGAATCTGCAATCTGAAGTGGGACAAGTTATTTATGCGATTTGCACTTTATTCTGTGTTGGGGGCAATCGGTTTGAGTGATGAAGACTATGTCGAGGTAGGGCGGATTACGCATTTCTTTTCGAAGATCTGCGTGGCTGTTATCGAGCTCAAGAAGCCTTTGAAGGTCGGTGACACAATAGCCGTTAAGGGTCCTACGACTGATTTTGAGCAGGCAGTTGACTCTATGCAGATTGAGCATGAAAGTGTCAAAGATGCCAAAGCCGGGCAGAGCATAGGCTTGAAGGTTGCTCAGCGTGTGAGAGAAACAGACATGGTTTATAAGAAACTGTAGGCGTCTTTCCGCTCTTTTTCTATTCCACCCAATTCCGCTGAAACGCAGGTTTCAGTCATAACTGCTATCATGTGGAGATTAAGTGATGAATCTCAGCATGTAGTCGTTTACTGTTTGAAGAAACGATTCTTCTAACTCTATTCCATAGTGTTCTGCCAACACGAAAATCATGTAAAGAAGGTCCGAAAGTTCAGTTGCAAGCATATCCTTAGTCTTAGGCTTCTCAGGCGGCTTAAACCCTTCCAAACCTTTCACCGCGGCAGCAACTTCCCCAGCTTCTTCAAGAAGATCAGTGACTATTGTGAAAGGAGTCCAACTCTTGCCGTGTTCTGGGTCAAGTTTGTCGTTGATCTTCCTGAAGTTCTTCCAACAGAGATGTTGAGCGTCGCGAAGTGTGACTGACAAAGACTCTCACCAGATCCAATGTTAACTAGGCAAACCTAATAATGATTTTCCAATTCAAGCGCGCATTAGTAGGCTTCACTATCAGAAAAATGGAAGAAAGCGCAGCACTCTGTCGGATAACGCATATATGTCGTATTCGCTCCCGTACTGTCATGGTGGAACAAATCAAATACGATGTCGTCAGAAAAATCGGAAAAACCGAGATAAGGCATTACCCTGCCGTAACCATTGCCCGCGTTGAAGGCTACGGTGATGATGGTTTTGATCTTCTTTTCAAGTTCATCACTGGACACAACAGGCAAAGTGCTAAAGTCCAAATGACTGCGCCAGTCATCTCCGGAAGGATTGAAATGACTCCTCCTGTACTGTCAGACCAGAGATCAATTGCTTTCGTCATGCCTGCGAATCTCAGACTGGAAACCACACCCGTTCCAATCGATGATCGTGTCAAGATTGTGGAGATTCCAGAGAGATATGTTGCAGCTCTGCAATTTTCTGGTCGATGGTCAAATTCAATTTTCAACGAGAAGTCCCAGCGATTGTTGCAAGAACTGACAAGATCGGGAATAGAAACAAGCGGCAACGTTTTCGCCATGCGCTACAACTCTCCTTTCACGCCATGGTTCATGCGAAGGAATGAAGTGGCCGTGGAAGTCAAACTTGCTGATTAAAGTGTCATAACTGACGCGAGATTAGAGGATCATCAGGGACGCCACATAGGAAGCAAGTGACGCAGCGAACAGTGCGAGCCATATGGCTTTGTGCCAGTCAAATATACCTTTCCCACCCATCGGAGGGATTGGCAAAACATCAAACAACACCCCAGTGAGACACATGATTAACCCTATGTTTCCGATTAACGTGAAACCCGCCAACAGCAGAATCAAGAAGACCAAAGCAAAAGCGAACGCTAGAACAATCGAGATGGAAGAAAGTAAACCGTCTAAGCGTTTGTTCATTTTCGGCGAGTACCGCGCAAGCTTGGCTGGAGATGAGAAAGGCACTTTAAACGCCAATGTCGAAAACACAAACAATGACAACCCAAGATACCAAACTCTGTGTTCAGTCCAGACTCCCATGTGCCGTGTGATGGCAGTCATAATGTAGCTCTTTACGAATTCCACGAATATGCTCGTTGCCAGAATAAGCGGTATCGACTCCCAAATCTGACCAAGCGATTCGGATTTGGCGTAGGCGAAAGCGACCGTGAGAATTACCATAGTCACAGCATAAGAAACAGCTTCTTTTCGCGTCAGAAGTAACCAGGAGCCTGCTTTCTGTTCGATTTGCACTTTGTTCCTAGATGAAATTGAGTCAGCCAACCATTTTTTCACGGTGTCGGGAAGCAGATCATCGATTTTCCCACCAAGCTTACTGCCTGCCTGCCCTGCTGAACTCCCGGCTGCAGAAGCCAAAGCAGAGACCACGGCGGCCGTACCGACCGAAACAGTAGCAGCTACTGCTGCTCCCTGGGGGGAGGGCATCCAAACCCCGCCGGAAATGAAGTACTCAGACTCGATAGTGGCATTGTTGCCAGCAGCGTCAAATACGATCATCCTGTAACTTACATGTGCGCCCGCCTCTTGACCCGGAATCACGGCTTCATAGAAGTTGGTTGTGTCATTGAACACCATCTGCTGTGCTGACCAAGATGTGGCGTTGCCTGAGAGATAGTATAACGTCGCGTTGGTCACTCCACTCTCAATATCACTGGCGTTGATGGAGACTCTGACCGACTGCATACTCGAAACTGCTCCAGTTGGGTTTCGCTGTTGAATTGAAACGCGTGGTGGAAATGTGTCCTGCAAGCCCCAGGTTCCTTGGAGTGACACGAGGTTGACAGAAAAGTCGGGAACAAGTGCTTCAGCGTTCGAGACGAAGTATAGGAATGAGTGTGTTGCGTTCGACGTTTCGCTGAAGCCGTTCAGAGTGGCGGGGACATTGATCGTCCACGGATTGCCTCTCAGCAGTGCTTGAGGAATCGTGACGTTCCAGAAGTACGTGAAACTTCCCAATAAGGTGGAGTTGAAGTCCAACTCTTTGCCCGTCCAGTTGTAGACGATGCCTGCTGGAAACGTGCAGTTGGTGTAGATTTCGATCGGATAGGTTTCGTCTCCGAAGGCTATGCTTCTCTGCACTGTTCCTGTGAGGGCGAAAGCGTCAACATTCGGGTACTGGTACCTGCCTACTCCGTCGGGAGACCAATTAAGATCCGCCAATAAAAGGAAAGTTCCAGGGTCGCCTCTGAATGACAATTCCAATGTGAACACGTCATCCGTCTGCAAACCTCCTAGGGAGTAGAGATACGCTTTGTCTACAAGCCATTGTCCGTCAGCGGCATGAGGCTGAGACACTTGCCAACTAGAGACAACGGGGAGGAGTGTTCCGTTGAACCTCATGCTGACAAGCTGAACAGAGGGCATCCCGGCGAGAAGTGGAGAAAGCTGTTCGATTGTCAACTGCAGGGCTGGACCAGAAAGATGGCGAAAGGTCGAGTCCAAGCCAAACTCCGCGTAGCCTATTTTGTCGCCTGTCGGATAAGTGATCTTGTGCAAGGTGTGATTCTTTGAGCCAAGCTGGAAGCTTCTCTGCATGTGAAGGTAGTAGACACCGTAACCTTCGGGTGTCGGAAAGATGAACCGCCTCCCAGGCTCCAGTTGCGCGTGCGCAATAGCCCCATCGATCAAAGCCGTCGAGTTGTCCACATATTCAACAGCAAACGTGTCCGAGGAGTCTCCATCCCCATTTATGTCGAAGGACAAGGCAGGCTCGCTCAGGTTTCCTCTGGGAATAGCAAGAGAATCATTAACTAACGCTACACTGCATACAACTCGCTCTTCGGGAACCCAAACACTACCCGCAGGTGCACTGAAGCTCAGATCCCGAAAATTGTACGTAACGTTCACGGTTGCCTCAGACTCGACTCTCTGTCTGGCCACTAGATCAAATAATGGAATTTGTGCGCCGAGACAGTAGACTGTTTGGTCGGCAGACCCGAAGTATACTTTAGCGTTTACCACAGCAGGAGATGAAAAAATATAGTTGCCAGTTGTGTAATTCCACACGTGCGCTCCTGTCGAGGCATCCAGACAATAGATCTTGTTGTCGTAGCATCCCACGTACACTCTTCCGTCAGCATAAGCTGGAGAGGATGCCACGATGCCACCCGTAGTGTGGTTCCAGATCAATGCTCCAGTTGATCCATTAAGACAATAGACGTTGCCATCATGAGATCCAACATACACTTTGCCATCAACAGCAGCCGGAGAAGATTCGACCAAATACCCTGTCGTGTAGTTCCAAACCAACGCTCCATTCAAAGCATCGAAACAGTAAGTCTTGTTGTCGTTAGAACCCACGTAGACCTTGCCGTCAGCAACAGCAGGGGAGGACCAAACCGCGCCGCCTGTAGTGTAATTCCATATCTTGCCCCCATCTAAAGCGTTCACACAATAGACTCCATGATCCTGTATCGACCCCACGTACACCCTATTGTCGAACGTGGCGGGAGAGGAAAATATCTGCCCCCCAGTGGAGTAGTTCCACAACATGGCTCCTACCAGAGCGTCCAGACAAAGAAGACCGCTTCCATCATAAGCTCCAACGTATATTCTGCCACCCGCTACACAAGGAGAGGAAAAAACCCGATCACCTGTAGTGAAATTCCAAACTTGCACCCCGTTAGAAGCGTTCAAACCATAAACAGCCCCCATATACGATCCGAGGTAGACCATGCCGTTAACCACCGCCGGAGAGGATACATACTGAGCAGCTACGGAGCCAACCGTGTAATTCCACTTCGAGACTCCGGTCCAAGCGTCTAAACAATGGAAACTCCCATCATCAGAAGTAATGTAGACTCTCCCATCGACGACGGCCGGAGAGGATTCAACTGCACCCGACGCTGTGAAAGTCCACAAGACACTATTCGCACTTGGTCGCATAGACATTGAAAAGCCAGAATGTCGTGCATCATTACGAAACATAGTCCAGCTTGTGCTTTCGGACGCAATTGCCGTATATTGGATCGAGACAATGGCTGTCAAAAACGAACAGGTGAGCGCGGTGGTCAGAAGTCCCAAACCTATTTGTGAGAGTCTGACTTGTCGCAAGCTCTTGAACAGACCTCCTTCCTCATTTTCAGTCTCTAATAGTCTACGAGCATTTCTTTCTTATGCTTTCCGTGAATGAATCCAAACCGGCCATTCAAGTTCCGAAGTTTCTTTTCGAAGCGGGCGCGGCGATTGATAGCAAGACTAAACAAGCCCAAAGACGTAATTTATTGGTATGAGCCAAACCGGTGGCATGCACAGAGTGAGTAGTTTCAGGAAAGGGATATTCGTAGTAGCTGGGACCATCTCTTTGGGATTGGGAGCATTAGGCGTATTCCTGCCCGTCCTGCCTACCACTCCATTTCTTCTGCTCTCAGCCGCATTTTATTACAAAGGCTCTGAAAGAATGCACAGATGGCTGCTCAACAACAAGCTCTTCGGAAACTACATAAGGAATTACAAAGAGGGAAGGGGCATAGCATTGAAAGCAAAAGCGATTACATTGTGTTTACTCTGGACAACCATTTGTTACTCTGCTTTTTTCATAGTCAACATGATTGCTTTACAGATAGTCCTGTTTGTCATAGCAGGCGGAGTAAGCATACACATACTCACCCTACCCACATTCAGAAAACCACGAGTTT